>JBBPYA010000157.1:0-23511 GCA_038200385.1 Mycobacteriales bacterium | reverse complement strand
CAACGTGCGGCGGGTGTCGGCGTTCGCGTGGGGGATGGGCGGCGCGATCGCCGCCGTGGCGGTGATGCTGCAGGCCCAGTCGACCCTGGTGTCCACGCACTCGGCGTCGTCGCTGATCGTCTACGGCTTCGTCGCCGCGACAATGGGCGGCTTCGTCTCCCTGATCGGCACGTTCGTCGGTGGACTTGCCCTGGGCGTCATCCAGGCGATGGCCGGGCTGTACATCTCCACCAGCGTCGAGTTCGCGGTGGCGCTGCTCGCCGTCGTCCTCGTACTCCTGGCCCGTCCCGCGGGGTTCACCGCCGGCCTGAAACTGCGCGATGTCTGAGGTGTCGACGCGGATCGGGGGCTCGACCGATGTGACCACGCTGGCGGACGGCACCGACGCCCCGCCCGCGGGGTCGGGCCGGCGCGGCGCGGCGGCCCGGCTGGTCGGGTTGCTCGCTGTCGTGGTGGCGCTGTTCGCCCTGCCGTTCCTGGTGAACACCTACCTGCTCTTCGTGGTGAACCTGACGCTCGTGTACGCCGTCGCGACGCTCGGTTTCAACATCCTGGTCGGCTGGTCGGGGCAGATCGGGCTGGTCCACGCGGCGCTGTTCGCCCTCGGGGCCTACGGCAGCGCCCTCGGTGTGGGGTACGGCGTCCCGTTCCTGGCGATGCTGCCGCTGGTGGGCATCGGTGCGGCGCTGATCGCGGTCCTGATCGGGTTCCCGGCGATTCGGCTGACCGGCTTCTTCCTGGCCATCGCGACCCTGGCCTTCGGATTCGTGATCGTGGAGGCGCTGACCGCGGCCACCCCGTTGACCGGTGGCGGCGCGGGGCTGATCGTGGACGTCTGGACCCTTCCCGGCATCACCAGCAGCGCGTCGACGTACTTCCTCACCGCCGCCGTCGCCGTGGCCGCGTTCCTGCTCGCCCGGCGGGTGCTCCACGGGCGGTTCGGGCGCACCCTGCAGACGGTCCGGGACCTCGGCCCGCTCGCCGGCTCGGTAGGTGTCTCGGCACTGCGCTACCGGCTCTACGCCTTCGCCATCTCCGGTGCGGTCGCGGCCGTCGCCGGCGCGCTCTATGCCCAGCTGCAGACGTTCATCTTCCCGGCGATGTTCGACTTCAACCTGCTGGTGCCGTTCCTGGTGATGGTCTTCGTGGGGGGCGCGGGATCGTTGTTGGGTCCGATCGTCGGAGCTGCGTTCGCCGTCGTCCTGGTCGAGATCTTCCAGGATCTGGGGGACCTGCAGGCGATCGCCTACGGGGTGGCGCTGATGCTGGCGATCGCGGTGCTGCCCGGCGGCCTGGTCTCACTCGGCGCGGAGTTGCGCAATTCGCGGCTGGTCGGCCGGGTACTGCCCTCCCGCGCCGCGAGGTCGGTGCGCCGTGGGCGGTGAACCGGCCGCGGTCGAACTGGCCGACCTGCACGTCGCCTTCGGCGGCAACGTGGTCCTCGACGGGGTCTCCCTGCCGGTCGGCCCCGGGTTCACCGGGCTGATCGGACCGAACGGCGCGGGCAAGACGACCTGCCTGAACGTGATCTCCGGCTACTTGACGCCCGATCGCGGCTCGGTCCGGATCGGCGGCCAGGACGTGACCGGTCAAGCGGCCCACCGGATTGCCGCGTTGGGGGTCTCCCGCACTTTCCAGTCCCCACGGCTGGTTCCTAACCTGTCGGCGCTGGATAACGTGCTCGTCGGTGCGCACCGGCACTTCCGGCGCGGCCATCTGGCCGAACTGCTCGGCTCGGCCACCGCGCGTCGCGAGGAGCGCCGGCAGCGGGACCGGGCCAGGGCACTGCTGTCCACGTTCGGCCTGGGCGGGCTGGCGGAGCGGGCCGCGGGCCAGTTCCCGATCGGCAGCCAGAAGATCATCGAGGTGGCCCGCGCGCTGCTGAACGATCCGGCGGTGACCCTGCTGGACGAACCCGCCGCCGGGCTCGGCGCCGAGGACGTGGACCGGCTCGTGGCCGGCCTGTCGCAGTGGGTCTCCGACGGCGCCGGCGCCGTCGTCATCATCGAGCACGACCTGGCGCTGATCTCGCGGCTGTGCCCGGTGGTCGCGGTGCTGCACTTCGGCCGGATCATCCGGTCCGGCCCGACCGATGAGGTACTCAAGGACCAGTTGGTCGTCGAGGCGTACCTGGGGGCGGACTTTGCTACTGGAGGTTGAGGGTGTGCGGGCCGGGTACGGGCGGCTCGAGGTCCTGCACGAGGTGTCACTGCACGTCGCCGAGGGCGAGATCGTCACCGTGCTGGGGCCCAACGGCACCGGCAAGACGACGTTGCTGCGGACGCTGTCCGGCGTACTCCCGGTGTGGAAGGGCGCAATCCGCTTCGACACGGCCAGGTTGACCCGGCTCCCGCCGGAGCGGCGTGCCGCGCTCGGGCTGTGCCAGCTGCCCGAGGGACGCGGCATCTTCCAGACCCTGACGGTGGGGGAGAACCTGGCTCTCGGAGCCGTCAACGGCCGGGCCTCGGCCACCCAGCGCGGGCCGGACCGCGACCGGGTACTCGCGATCTTCCCGGAGCTCGCCGGGCGGCTCGGCGCGCCGGCGGCGGCGCTGTCCGGCGGCCAGCAGCAGATGCTGGCGCTGGCCCGGGCGGTGCTCAGCCGACCCCGGCTGCTGATGGTGGACGAGCTGTCCTTCGGGCTGGCCCCCCGCGTCGTCAGCGACCTGTTCCGGGTCATCACCGAGCTGCGCGAGGACGGCGGCACGTTCCTGATCGTCGAGCAGCAGGCAGCCGCGCTGCGCATCTCGGACCGGACCTACGTGCTGCGCGACGGGCGCAACCAGCTGGACCGGGACTCCGCCGCACTCCTGGCCTCGGAGGATCTGGTGTCCTCCTACCTGCGCGGTTGACCGTGGCTGATTCCAGTCGGCCGGCAACCGGTCGCGGCTCCGGGTCCGATGGGGGCCCGCCGGATCTCACGCCGCTGCCGGAGCGACTGCAGGGTCGTACGCCGCCCGTCCCGCAGGACGTCCTGGAGCTGGTGCTGGCCGAGCACGGGCACTGGCGGGCCCTGCACGACCGGCTGATCGCCCTGATCGCCGCGCTGATTGACGTGGCGGCCGCCGACGGACGCCCGGTGAAGGAGATCATCGATGCGGTGGTCCAGCGCACCAGCGTGCCGCTGGACGACGTCGTAGGGTCGGGCGTCGACGCGGCCGGGATCGCGGCGTTGCTACGGGCGCATGGCTCCACCGGCGCGGTCACGGTCGACGGCGCGACCACGACGTTCGTGCACGAGTGCGGCACCGGCCTGCGGTACTGGAAGGCCAACCCGGACACCCCGACCGTCGCCGACGGCGAGGTACCGGGAGTGCCCGGCGGCCGGCCGCGGTACTGCGCCCGCTGCATGGTCACCATCGCCGACCACGGCGCGGGCGACTGGACGGTGCAGCCGCCTGCGGACGTCGGCCAGCGCTGCACCTGGGCGGTGACCGAACGACGGTGAGAGCCGACCCGGCGCAGGGTGGACTGTGCGTACCGACCGCTGCTAGGTACCCGTCGTTGCCTGACCCACGACTATCGGAATCCTGCTGTTGTGCGGCGGGTGCCGGTGCCGTAGGAAGAGGGCGCAACCTGCTCCGAATCCCTGAGCCAGAGGTGGTCCCCATGTGTACGACGTCCCGCTCCGAACGCCGGAGCGCCCCGGCCGCCTCGGTCGCCGCCCGCGCCGCCCGGGCCGGCTGATGGCCTCCATGGTGGGCGCGACCGTCGTCCGCAAGGAGGACCCGGCGCTGCTCACCGGGCGCGGGCGCTTCGTCGACGACATCCAGCTGCCCGGTACGGCGTACCTGGCCTACGTGCGCAGCCCGCACGCGCACGCCACCATCACGTCGATCGACAGCACCGAGGCGGCCGGGATGCCGGGAGTGCTGGGCGTATGGTCCGGCGACGACCTGCAGGGGCTGCCGAACTGCCGCTCGATCCCGGGCATGGAGCGCCCGTGCCTGGCTCCCGGCACCGTGCGTTTCGTCGGCGAGCCCGTCGTTGTCGTCGTCGCCACGGACCGCTACCGCGCGGCCGACGCGGCCGCCGCGGTGGTGGTGGACTACGAGCCGCTGCCGGCGCTGTGCACGATCGAGCAGGCGATGGCCGCCGGCGCGGCGCCGATCGTGCCCGGCACGGCGAGCAACGTGGTCATGGACCAGCCGCTCACCGAGGACGACGCGGAAGCCGAGCTGGCCGCCGCCCCGCACCGCAGCACCCTGCGGATCCGCAACCAGCGGCTGGCCGCGGTACCGATCGAGCCCGGCGGCTGCGTGGCCACCTGGGAGGGCGGGACGCTGACGCTGTACGCCACCGTCCAGGCCCCGCACCCGGTCCGCAACGAGCTCGCCGTCATGTTCGGCCTGCCGCAGCACCAGACCCGCGTCGTCGCCCCCGACGTGGGCGGCGGATTCGGTGCGAAGGCCAGCTTCTACCCCGAGTTCATCCTCACCGCGGAGCTGTCCCGGCGGCTGTCCAGGCCGATCAAGTACATCGAGACCCGCAGCGAGAACCTGGTCTCGATGACCCACGGCCGGGCCCAGGTGCAGGACCTGGACATCGGCTACGACGACGAAGGCCGGCTGCTGGCGTTGCGGGTCGCGATCGTGCAGGACGTCGGCGCCTGGCCGGACCCCACCGGGACCGGGCTGCCCACGCTGACGGTGTTCATGTCCGGCGGCTGCTACAAGATCGGCAAGATCGCCGCGTCGTTCCGCAGCGTCGCGACGAACACCACGCCGATCGCGGCGTACCGCGGTGCCGGTCGGCCGGAGGCGGCGTTCCTCATCGAGCGGGTGATCGACCTGGTCGCGGACGAGCTGGGCCTGGACCCGGTCGACGTGCGCCGGCGCAACTACGTCCAGCCCGAGGAGATGCCCTTCGCCACCCAGTGGCCCGGGATCATCTACGACGAGAGCGACTATCCGGGGCTGCTCGACGCGCTGCTGTCACATCTGGACTACGACGGGCTCAAGGCCGAGGCGGCGCAGCGCCGCGACGATCCGAGCCGGCCGCTGTTGGGCATCGGATTCTCGACGTTCGTCGAGATGGGCGGATTCGGTCCCAGCCCCCTGTTCGAGCAGTTCGGCTACATCGGCGGCTGGGAGTCCTCCACCGTGCGGATGAACCCCGACGGCTCGGTCGTCATCTCCGTGGGCACCAGCCCGCACGGCCAGGGCCACGAGACCGCGTTCGCGCAGATCGCCTCCGACGCCCTCGGCGGGGTGCCGATGGAGCGCATCACGGTGCTGCACGGTGATACCCAGACCGTGCAGGAGGGCATCGGCACGATGGGCAGCCGGGGCATTCCGGTGTGCGGCCCGGCGGTGCAGAAGTCCAGCGACGGCGTACGCCGGAAGCTGATCCGGATCGCGGCGCACATGCTGGAGGCCAGCGAGGACGACATCCAGCAGGACGGCGAGACGTTCTCGGTGCTCGGGACACCGGGCTCGGAAGTCAGCCTGGCCGAGGTGGCGCTGACCGCGTACAAGCCGCACAAACTGCCCGAGGGCATGGACATCGGCCTGCAGGTGATGGAGTACTACGAGCCGACGAACCTGAGCTACCCCAGCGGAGCGCACGCCTGCGTCGTGGAGGTGGACCGGCAGACCGGCCGGGTCACCATCGTGCGCTACGTCGCGGTGGACGACTGTGGGACCGTGATCAACCCGCTGACCGCCCGCGGTCAGGTGGAGGGCGGGCTGGCGCAGGGGATCGCCCAGGCGCTGCTCGAGGAGGTCGTCTACGACGCCGACGGGCAGCCGATCACGTCCACCCTCGTTGACTACGCTGTACCGGGCGCACCGGACATCCCGGCCATGGAGACCCACCACTTCGAGACCAAGACGAGCTTCAACCCGTTGGGCGCCAAGGGATTGGGGGAGTCCGGCGCCACCGCCGGGCCGCAGGCCGTCGTCAACGCCGTCGTCGACGCGCTGTCCCACCTCGGGGTGCGCAACCTCGACATGCCGATGACACCGTTCAAAATCTGGACGGCGATGCGGGCCGCCCAGCAGGAAATCGACCAGGAGGCCACGACGTGAGACACGACGTCACGCTGCGGGTGAACGGGGTGCAGACGGATGACACCGTCGAATCCCGGCAGCTGCTCGTCCACTACCTGCGCGACACGCTCGGCTTGACCGGGACGCACGTCGGCTGCGACTCGTCCAACTGCGGGGCCTGCACGGTGCTGCTGGACGGGCTGGCGGTCAAGTCCTGCACCGTGTTCACCGCCGCCGCGGACGGCACGGACGTCCTGACCGTCGAGGGGCTGGCCTCCGACGGCGAGATGTCGCCGGTCCAGGAGGGGTTCCGGCAGTGTCACGGCCTGCAGTGCGGCTACTGCACCCCGGGGATGCTGATGTCGGCGACCGGTCTGCTGCTCGACGTGCCGGAGCCGGATTCCGACGAGATCCGGACCGGGCTGGAGGGCAACCTCTGCCGTTGTACCGGTTACCAGATGATCGTGGAGTCGGTGTCCTGGGCGGTCGAGCACGGCGGCGTCGGCGCCGCAGCGCGCAGCCACGCCGACCGCGCCGCAGCGGCGGGCCTGCGATGATCCCGGCCGGCTTCGACTACATCCGGGCGACCTCCCTGGACCATGCCGCGGCCCTGCTGGCCGAGCACGACGACGACGCCAAGCTGATGGCTGGCGGGCATTCGCTGATCCCGCTGATGAAGTACCGGCTCGCGGCGCCGAGCGTCCTGGTCGACATCGGCGGGCTCTCCGAGCTGCGGATGCTGGAGACCGACGGCGGGGTGTTCCGGCTCGGTGCCGGCTTGCGGTACCGGGATCTGGAGCGGTCGGCGGAACTCCGCGAGCAGCTGCCGCTGCTGGCACATGCGGTGTCGACCGTAGGTGACCGCCAGGTGCGGGCCCGCGGCACGATCGGCGGGGCTGTCATGCACGGCGATCCCGCAGCCGACGTCCCGGCGGTCCTGCTGGCACTGGAGGCGACGTTCGTGCTCCGCGGCAAGGACGGTGACCGCGAGGTCGCGGCCGCCGACTTCTTCGTGGACTTCTGGCAGACCGCCGCCGAGCCGGACGAGATCCTGGTGGAGATCCGGGTGCCGACCCGGCCCGGCCGGTCGTGGAGCTACCAGAAGTTCCGGCAGCGCAGCCAGGACTGGGCCACCGTCGGCGTGGCCGTCCAGCAACTCGACGACTCCGGCTATGCGGTGGCCCTGGTCAACATGGGCCCGGTCCCGCTGCGCGCCACCGAGGTGGAGCAGGCCCTAGCCGACGGCGCGGACGCCTCCACCGCCGCCGCCCGGGTCGGCGCGGGCACGGCTCCGCCGTCGGACGTGCGCGGGGACGCGGAGTACCGCGCGCACCTGGCCGAGGTCCTCACCGCCACGGCGCTCACCGAGGTGGGCGTCGGCGGCTGAGCGCGTCCGGTTCCGGTCCGGCCGCCAGTACCTGCTCGTCGGGTACGCCAACCGCCCACAGCGCCGCGCGGCGCACGACGGTGCGGTGCTCGGCGACCTGGTAGGACGGCACGTGGTGGCCCAGCGCGTCGTACACGACCCGGCCCGCGCCGACGGTCCGCGCCCATAACAGGGGATGTTCTGTGCCGCCGTGCGGGGACCACAGCAGGCCACGTGCATCGTCGGTGCGGTCCAGGAAGCCGTACACCTCGTCGACGATCCGGAACGCGGTCAGGCCCGTCACGATCGGGTGCGCGTCGTCGACGGTGACCTCGACCAGGCCGCCCAGCGGCGGATGCGAGGAGCGGTCCCAGCGCCAGGCGGCGCCGAGCAGCTCGCGCCACTGCGGCCAGTCGTCGAAGCAGATGCTCGCGCCGTGCATCGCCAGCAGGCCGCCGCCGGTCCGGACGTGACCGAGCAGCGCGGCGCGGGCCGCCGGCGACAGCGAGATCGACCACTGCGCCCGCGCGTCCGCGTACCGGTCCACCTCCATGGTCCACCGCAGCAGGTTGAGCACCACCAACGGCCGCTGGCCCGGTCCGGGCGCGGCCAGCCCGCTCAGGGCGGCGTCCACGTCCTCGCGCACGGTGCTGTCGAAGCCGGCTCCGGCCAGCGTCTCGGCCAGGGCCGCCGAGGTGGCCGGGAAGTCGTGCGCGACCCCACCGGACAGGATGACCGCCGGCCGCCGTGCTGTCGGACCGTCCATGGCTGCTCCCTCCTTGACGTGAGAAGGCTAACGACTACATTCTGGCGGGCGAGGTCATCCTTTCCGGAGGTGCACCGAATCATGGCTTTTCATGCCCTTCCCGCGAAGCGGGTCACCGGCCGAAGGACGGTGCGGGCATGAGCGCGCCCACCGTCGAGGTCGTCACCGTCCGGACGTTCGCCGATGCCAAGGATGCCTACCGGCACAAGGACCTGCGCCAGGCGCTGTACGACGACGGCGAGGTGGTGATGGCCGACGTCCTGGTGAACCTGCACGGCCGGGAACACCGGGACCGGCGCCGCGTGGAGAACCGCAGCTTCCGCCGGGACACCTTCGACCTCTACGAACGTGAGCTGTTCCCGGCGGTGACCGACCGGACGCTCGCGCCGTACATCGAGGCGGGCTCGGTGGACCTGGTACACCTCGGCCACGAGCTGATGCTCAACCTGGCCGCGCTCACCGCGGGGCTGGACCGTCCGCAGGGGACGGCCGAGGAGACCACCCGACTCTACGACTACACGATGCTGTTCATCGAGGGGGCGACGCTCGCGCACTCCACGCTGGACAAGGACGAGCGGCGCCGCTGCATCCACGCCGCGCTGCTGGAGTGGGACGAGGAGTTCCTGGCGCCGTCGATGGCGCGGCGCCGGACCGCCCTGGCGCGGCTCGCCGCCGGGGAGATCGTCGAGTCCGATCTGCCCAAGGACGTCCTGACCACCCTGCTGCGCTCGACGGAGGACCTGGACCTGCCGCCCGAGGTGATCCGCCGGGAGGTCGCCTTCCTGCTGCTGGCCGGCGCGCACACCAGCGCGACGGCGTTCGTCCGCTCGATCGACCACATCCTGAGCTGGGTCCAGACGCATCCGCAGGATGCCCCCAAGGTCGTCGACGACCCGCTGTTCGTCCAGCGCTGTATCCACGAGACGGTGCGGCTCAACCCCTCGAGCCCGGTCGGGCAGCGCTGGGCGCTGACCGACGTCACCCTCAAGTCCGGTGTGCAGGTGCCGGCCGGCGGCAAGCTGGTGATCGATCTCGCGGCGGTCAACCGGGACCCGGCCGTGTTCGGGGACACCGCCGCGGACTTCGACCCCTACCGATCGCTGCCGGCCGGGGTGGGCCCGTTCGGACTGAGTTTCGGCGGCGGGATGCACGTGTGCATCGGTCAGGACCTGGCCGCCGGCGTCGTCCCCGCCGCGGATGTCGACCCGGACGCCCACCTCTACGGCCTGGTCACCGGCGCCGTGCAACGGATGTTCCACGAGGGCGTCCGCCGCGACCCGGAGAATCCGCCGCAGCGCGACGAGGCCACCGCCCGGCCATACTGGGGGACCTATCCGGTGCTGCTCGGGGCGGTGCGGTGATGGCGCTGATCGCGCGGGTCGACAAGGACGTCTGCATCAGCTCCGGGCGCTGCGTCGCGGACGCGCCCTCGGCGTTCCACTTCGACGCGGACGAGATCGCCGAGGCGGTTCAGCCGCCGCCTCCCGGCCTGTCCGAGGAGACCCTGCTGAACATCGCCCGCAACTGCCCCTCCGGGGCGATCACGCTGCAGGGTCCCGCTGAGCAGGAAGTCCCGTTGGACTGAGTGCCTGCGGCGCTCAGCCGGTCCCCGCCGAGCCCCGAGGAGAGCCCGTGTTCCGTCATGTCGTGATGTTCACCTGGAACGCCGACGCGAGCGCGCAGGACCGCGACGCCGCGGTCCGGGCGCTGGAAGAGTGGGGTCGGCTGGCCGTGGACTACGGCACGTTCAGCGTCGGAGTGGACGCGGGCCTGGCCGAGGGCAACGGCGACGTGGCCGTCGTCGTCGACCTGCCCGACCGGGAGCGCTACCGCGCCTACTCCGCGGACGAGCGCCACCAGGCGGTGATCCGGGACTGGATCCGGCCCATCCTGGCCGGCCGCTGCGCGGTCCAGTACGAGATCTAGCCGAGTGCGGCGGGCGCGAGCCGGAGCAGGCGTTCGGCGTTCGAAGACAGGGCCGGGGCGAGGTCGCCCACCTCCTCGACGGCCTCGGTCGTCCGGGCGTCCCAGCCGGCGAAGTTGGTGCCCAGCACCAGCCGCTCGGTGCCTACGGTGTCCGCCAGCAGCCGCAGCGACCCGCCGCTGTGCACGTGGGTGTCCAGCCACAGCCGGCGCAGGTAGGGCGCCACCCCGTTCTCCACGAGGAACTCCGGCACCCACGGGCGGGGGACCCGGACCGCCCGCTCGAACCGGCCGGCGACGTACGCCGTCGCCCCGCCGCCGTGGGACAGGCAGACGTCCAACCGCGGATGCCGGTGCAACACGCCGCCGAAGACGAGGGCGGCCACCGCCAACGTCTCGTCGTAGGCGAAACCGAGCAGCAGGTCCAGGTCGAAGCGGCGCAGCCGGGGATCATCGGCCGGTCCGGTGCTGCCCAGCGGCGTGGGGTGGACGAACACCGGGACGTCCAACTCCACCGCCGCGGCGTAGAAGTCGTCCATCGCGGGATCGTCCAGCGGGCGACCGGGATCGGTGTCGATGTACGGCGCGACCAGCCCCAGCTCACGGACGCAGCGCTGCAACTCAGCGACGGCGGCGTCCAGATCCTGCATCGGCAGCTGGGCGGCACCCAGCAGCCGGTCCGGGTGCGCCCGCACCAGCTCGGCCAACGCGTCGTTGTGAGCCCGGGCGTAGTCGGTCGCGGCTCCCGGGTCCAGCCGCCCGAAGTAGGTCAGCGGGTTGGGGGACAGCAGCTGGACGTCGATGCCGGCCGCGTCCATCGCGCGCAGCCGGACGTCGACGTCCATGAACGGGCTGCCCTCGTAGCGCACCCCCCGCAGGACGTACTCCCCGACCCGGTAGAACGGCGTGCCGTCGGGGGCCTGGCCGAGTTCGGGGCCGGCCGCCCCGGCGGCGCCCAGGGTCATCGGCAGCACGGCGTGCGCGTGGACGTCGATGACCCGCCCTGGCGTGGTCGACGCTTGCCGGGCGCCGGACTCGACGTCGCGGACATCCGTCGACATGCCTGCCTCCCCGCCGGTCCTGACACCGGACCGATCTAGACGTGACGTGCAATCCGGCACACACTAGCGTCGCTAGCCGTATGACGCCGTTGCGCCGAGACGCTGACCGGACGGGAGGGTGCGGGTGTCGACCGACCAGCTGACCGAATCGCCGGTGCTCGAGCTCACCACGTTCCCCGAGCTGTGGGATGCCTTCCGGCAACGGGACCTGCGGCAGCGGCTGTACGACGCCGGCGGTGTGGTGATGCGCGACACCCTGCTCGACCTGCACGGGACGGACCACAAGCTGCGCCGCAGGGTGGAGAACCGGCTGTTCCGCCGGGGCACGTTCAAGTGGTGGGAGCAGGAACTCGTCCCGCAGATCATCGACGAGGCACTCGCGCCGAGCTTGCGGGCCGGCTGGGCGGACCTGGTGACGCTGGGGTACCGGACGACGATGAGGCTCACCGCCCGGGTCGCCGGCGCGGACCAGCCCACCGGCTCGGTCGCGGAGACCGACGCGCTGCAGGGGTTCGCGGTCACCTTCAGCGAGGGCGCGACGCTGGTCCACAGCACCCGGCCGGCCGAGCAGGTGCGGGCCGAGGTCGCGGCCGCGCTGGCCGAGTTCGACGAGATGTTCTTCGGCCCGTCCTACGAGCGGCGCCGCGCGCTTGCGCACGATCCGTCGGTGCCCGAGGACGAGCTGCCCCGTGACGTGCTGATGGCCCTCGTGCGGCACGAGGAGGAGTTGGGCGTCGACCGGCAGCTCATGCTGCGGGAGGTCGCGTTTTACCTGCAGGCCGGATCGCACAGCACGTCGGACGCGTTCACTCACGCCGCCGACGAGATCCTGCGGTGGACGGAGCGCAACGCCGAGCAGGCCGACCGGCTCGCGGACGACCTCTTCGTCCAGCGCTGTGTGCACGAGGTGTTCCGGCTGCATCCGGCCAGCCCCATCGCCCTGCGGGAGGCGATGTCCGACCTCACCATGCGCGACGGCCGCCAGGTCGCCGCCGGCACCCACATCGTCATGGACATCAAGGCCGCCAACCGGGACCCCGAGGTGTTCGGATCCGACGCCGCGCAGTTCAATCCCGATCGGGCCCTGCCCGCCGGCGTCCCCCCTTGGGGCCACACCTTTGGCGGCGGCATGCACGCGTGCATCGGGATGGAACTCGACGGCGGCACCGTCCCCCGCCCCCCCGAACCCGGTGCGGAGACCGGGCCGGAGGTGGATCATGTGCTCGGCACGGTGCCGCTGATGGTGCGGCGGTTGCTGGACCACGGCGTACGGCGGGATCCGCAGCGGCCGCCCACGCGGGACCCGCACTCGCGCCGGGACCACTTCGGCACCTACCACGTCCTTCTCGGCCGAGCGTGACCGCGCGCCACGCCGCCGCTATCCCTGAGGAGTCGCAGATGAGTTGGGCCGTCGTCACCGGAGCAGGAGGGGGGATCGGTGCCGTGATCGCTCGGTTCGCCCTCAAGGAGGGCTACCGGGTCGCGATCTGGGACATCGACGCGGCGGCTGCCGAGGCGGTTGCCGACGAGCTCGGCGAGGGCGCCTATCCGTTCGCGGTGGACGTCACGGTCGAGGAGTCCGTACAGGCCGGCTTCGAGGCGCTGGACGCCCCGCCCGCCGCCGTGGTCAACAACGCCGGCCTGGTGCGGTTCGGGCCGCTGCTGGAGCTGTCTCTCCCCGACTGGCGGGCGGTGCTCGACGTCAATCTCACCGGGACGTTCCTGGTGGCCCGCGCCGCGGCCCGGCTGATGGCGGGGGCCGGCGGCGGTTCGATCGTGAACATCTCCTCGGTCAATGGCATCTCTGCGGCACCCAATGCCGGCGCGTACACCAGCACCAAGGCGGCCGTCATCCTGCTCACGGAGCAGATGGCGCTGGAGTGGGCGGCGAGCGGCGTGCGCGTCAACGCCGTCGCGCCGGGCCTGATCCTGGCCGGCATGTCCGATCCGATCTACGCCGACACCGAGGTCCGCAAGCAGCGCCAGGGCAAGGTGCCGACGGGGACGCTCGGCACCGCCGAGGACGTCGCGGCGGCGGTGCTGTTCCTTCTCTCGGACAAGGCCGGGTATGTCACCGCGCAGACCCTGGCCGTCGACGGCGGCCTGACGAAATCGGCCATGCTGGGCCTGGCCCGGCCGAGCACCGTCGATTCGGTGGGCCCGGGGTAGCCGTGGCACTGTCTGTGTGCCGGATCGGGGAGGATGTCACATGAGCTACGACGAGGTCATCGAGCGCCTGCAGCATCTGGGAATGTCCGGGTACGAGGCGAAGACCTACCTGGCCCTGGTAGGCGCGGGCGAGCCGCTGAACGGGTACGAGGTGGCAAAACGCTCGGGCGTCCCCCGCAGCACCGTCTACGAGACGCTGGCCAAGCTGGTCGCGCGGGGTGCGGCGTTCAAGGTCCGCGGCGCCACCGATGCCGTGGACTACCTTCCGTTGCCGGCCAAGGCGTTGCTGGAGCGGCTCGGCCGGGACTACCACGAGTCGCTGGACGCGCTGGACGCCATGCTCCCTGCCATCGTCGCCGCGCCGACCGTGCACCTCATCCACAATCTGAGCGGGTCGGCGGCCCTGCTGGAGCGAGCCCGGGACGTGGTGGCGGGTGCCCGCCGGGAGCTTTTCCTGTCGATCTGGCCGGAGGAGATGGCCGTGCTGCGGCCCACCGTGGCCGCGGCCGAGGCCCGCTCCGTCGCGGTGACGTCGATCGCCTTTGGCGATCTCGGTGAACCGATCGGACGCACGTACCAGCACGAACTGTCCACCCCCGATGTCGTCCTGGAGAACCTCGGCTGCCGGTTGTTCACCGCGGTGGGGGACCGCCGCGAGGCGGTGATCGGTGGCTTCACCGCGTCTGGCGCCTGGGGCGTCTACACCGACAATCCGGCCGTGGTCCTGCTCTCCGTGGAGTACATCCGCCACGACGTCGCGATCCAGTTGATGGGCCAGCACTTCGACGCCGACCAGATCCGCGCGTTCTGGCAGGAGGACCGCGACCTGGGCCGGCTGCGGGCGGACCGCGGACTGCCCGCAGCCACGTTGCAGGCCGCCGAGGAGAGCGGGCGGGACCGGGTCCCGGCCCGGCGGGGCCGCCGGGGCCGCTCTGCCAGCTGAGACTGTGCCGACCTGTCGCACGAACTGAGCAGCGGGAAGGAGGCGGCGTGCGGACACTGGCGGGCAGCTCGGTCCTGGTGACCGGCGGCGGCTCCGGCATCGGGGCCGGCGTGGCGCGGCACTTCGTCGCCTCGGGAGCCCGGGTCACGGTGTCCGGGCGCCGCGCCGACAAGGTGCAGGCCGTCGCCGCCGAACTCGGCGAGCGGTGTCTCGCCGTGCCGGCCGACGTCACGGTGCCGGCCGACCGGCAGCGGCTGCTCGACCGGGCACTGGCGCACGGCGGAGGCCTGGACACCCTCGTCAACGCCGCGGGCAACATGCTCCGCGGCGCGCTCGGGGAGATCGACGAGCAGGAGATGCTGGAGCTGTACCACGCCAACGTCGCCGGACCGGTCCAGCTGTCCGGGCTGGTGCTGCCGGCACTGCGCGAGCGCCGCGGGTCGATCGTGTTCTTCGGCAGCGTGCACACCCAGCGGGCGTTCCCCGGCGCGTCGCCGTACGCCGCCACGAAGGGCGCGTTGGAGGCGCTGACCGGCGTCCTGGCCGCCGAACTCGGGCCCCAGAACATCCGCGTCAACTGCGTCCGCCCCGGTGGCGTGTACACCGAGATCAACGAACGCGCCGGACTCGGTACACCGGCCCAGGCCCGGGAACGGCTGGCCGCGCTGGGCAGCGCCCACGCGCTGGGCCGGATCGGCACGGTCGAGGAGGTGGCCGAGGCGGTGGGCTATCTCGCCACCGCGGACTGGGTCACCGGCAGCGTCCTGACCGTGGACGGCGGGCTCGCGCTCGGCGTGACCAACGCCTGAGCTGCCCGTCCTACGTCGTTACCGACCTTGACACTACAGAGGCTGGCGGTCGACCATGGTGGGTAGCCTGGTCGCAGCGCTCCGGCCGCGGGACCTCGCCGCTGGATTGTTGCCGCCGGACGGCTGCCCGCCGAGGGAAGGAGTCCAGATGAGTGAGACGATCCTGATCGAGGCCGGAACCGTCGTGGACGGCACCGGCGCCGAGGCCCGCGCCGCCGAGTCGGTGCTGATCGCCGACGGGACGATCGCGGCGCTCGGCGCGCGCGCCGACGAGCTGGCGGCCGGACGGGACGACGTCACCCGGATCGATGCCCGCGGCAAGACCGTGCTGCCCGGCCTGATCGACGCGCACACCCACCTGTCCTTCGGTGAACCCACGGGCAACGACGAGCTGTTCTTCCACCGCACCGAGGCCGGCAGCTCCATTCTGTCCGCGCACAACGCCCAAAAGGTGTTGCGGGCCGGGGTGACCGGGGTGCTGGACGCGGATTGCCTCTGGAACATCGGGGTGGAACTGCGCGACGCCATCGACGCCGGCATCGTGGAGGGGCCCCGGATGGGGGCCGGCGGCAACGCGCTGATGACGATGCTCGGCGGCACCGCGGGCCGGCTGATCCGGGACGAGGGCACCACCGGCTACGCGACCGTCGTACACGACGTGGACGGCATCGCCCGGGAGGTGCGCCGGCAGATCAAGTACGGCGTCGACTGGATCAAGATCATGGTCACCGGGCTGATCCCGTCGGTGCGCGGACCCGAGATCAAGGTGTGGTCCCAGCGCGAGATCCAGGCCGTCATCGACGCCGCGCACGAGTTGAACACGCCCGTCGTGGGGCACTGTCGCAACGCGATCAGCACCAAGGAGTCCGCCGAGGCGGGCATGGACCTGATCTACCACTCGTCCTACATGGACGACGAGGCGCTGGACGCCGTCGTCGCCAGCGGCGCCGCGCTGTGCCCGACGTTCACCCTGCTCGGCAACCTCGTGGACTACGGCGAGCGGGTCGGCACGGCTCCGGAGCTGCTCGACCTGTTCAAGGCCGAGCTCGAGGTCACCGGGGTCATGATCGACAAGGCGCACCGGGCCGGGGTCCGGGTGCTCGCCGGTTCCGAGACCGGCTTCGCGATCACGCCGTGCGGCGAGTGGCATGCCCGCGAGCTGGACATGCTGGTCCGGTACGCCGGGTTCTCCCCGCTGGAGGCGATCCGGGCAGCCACCTCAGACGCGGCCTGGGTGCTCAAGCTGGAAGGCCGGGTGGGCGCGCTGCGGGAGGGGTACCTCGCCGACGTCATCGTCGTGGACGGCGACCCGGTCGCCGACATCACGGTACTGGGCCGGCCCGGCGCGATCCACGAGGTCATCAAGGACGGCCACCGGATCGACCTGACCCGCCCGATCCCCGAGCGCCGGCCCCGCCCGGGGGAGAAGGTCAGCTTCCTGGCGACCTGCCCGCTGACCCGCTCCTTCGCCTACGCCGACACCGCCGCCGGCCGGGCCGACGCCGGCGCGGTCCTCAGCGACGACCAGCTGGCCGAGCTGGCCAAGGCCTGACCGGGATCCGCGTCAGCCGGCCGCCCACCCGCCGTCCACCGGCAGCAGCACGCCGTTGATGTAGGACGCCGCGTCGGAGAGCAGGAAGTGCACGGCCGCGGCCACCTCCGCCGGCTCGCCCACCCGGCCGGCGGGCACCCGGGAGAGCAGCCAGGCGGTCTGCTCCGGATCTCCGAGCCGATCCGCGGTCATCGGGGTCCGGATGATGCCCGGCGCGACGGCGTTGACCCGGATCCCGGAGCCGGCGAGTTCGACCGCGGCGGCCCGGGTGAGGGCGGCCACCGCACCCTTCGCGGTGACGTAGTGGGCCTGCCCCGCGACGGCGTGCGTCGCGGTGACCGAGGCGATGTTGACCACCGCGCCGCGCCGGCCGTCCGCGGCCCACCGCCTGGCCACCCCGCGGGTGCCGAGGAAACAGCCGGTCACGTGGACGGACATCATCGCCGTGAACGCGTCGAGGTCGAGGTCGCCGAGCGGGGACCGGCTGCGGATGCCGGCGCAGTTGACGAGCCCGTCCAGCGGCCAGACCGCGTCCAGGACCTCCTCCCAGCCCGCCTCGTCGGTGCTGTCCAGGCGGTACCCGTCCGCGGGCGGGCGCAGGTCCGCGGCCGTTGCCTGCCATCCCGCGGCCCGCAGGGTGGCGCAGATCTCGGCGCCGATTCCCGATCCGCCACCGGTCACCAGTACTGCGGTCATGACAGCTCTCCTTGGTCGGCCGCCGCGAGGACGGCGTGAGCGCTGGTCAACGCCTGCCGGGCCCGGCGTACGGCGTCCTCGGCCCCGGCCCAGCCGTCGGCCTGCACCTCGATGCTGCAGGGCATTCCGGCGGGCAGCGTCCGCAGCAGCTCGGTCAGCGGCAGGTCGCCGGTTCCGGGGAACCAGCGGTGGTGCCGGGCCTCTTCGGCGAGCACGGACGGGTCGTCGGGATCACCGGGCGGATCGGCGGGGGCGTCACACAGCTGCAGGTACGCAACGGGTCCGGCACCCGGGGCCACCAGGTCGGCCGGTCGCTCCCCACCGCGGTGCAGGTGCAGGGCGTCCACGACGATGCCGACGTTGTCCGCACCGGCGTCCTGCACGATCCGGCTCGCCGCGCGGAACGTGGGGACCGAGGTGAAGCGCATGAACTCCAGCGCCACGGTGACGTCGTACGGCGCGGTCCACCCGGCCAGGATGCGAAGGTCGGAGACGGTCCGGGCCGGCTCACTGTGCTCGCTCACCACGAGGAGGAACGTGGCGCCGAGCCGCCCGGCGGCCTCCGCCAGCGGCCGGTGATGGGCGACCGGGACGTCGGGCCGCAGCCGGACGACCTCTACGTCGAGCAGTCGGAGGCCCTGGTCCTCGAGCAGCTGACACAGCCGGCTCCATCCGTCGGCAGGTTCGGCCGGGACGTCCAATCGCAGGCCCAGGGCCGCGAAGCCGACCTCGGCCGCGGTCGCGATCGCCTGCTCCGCGCCGAGTCCCAGGATCGTGCCGGGGGAAAGGGACAGCACCCGGTCGGCCTGTGGGCTCATCTCGCGCCGGGGCCCACGCGGTTGGCCCTGCGGTTGACCCCGCATCGCTCGGCTGTCACTGTCGGGACGTTAGTGGCTAGATTAGTACCGACGAAAGTGGTGGGGCGCCCGGAGATGACGCGCCGTACCGCGCTGGGCGTGATCCGGTCGCTCCGGAACGCCGGGCCCGTCGTGGCCGGTCGGCGCTGGGCGATCGTCGCGGTCAGCGCGGCCGCGATGGGCGGGGGTACCGGTCCGCCGTTTCTGATCGGCTATCTCGGACCGGCGCTGCGAACCGATCTGGGGGTGTCCCGGACCCAACTCGGGCTGCTGATCGGCGTGTTCTACGGGCTGTGCGGACTCAGCTCGTTGCTCGCGGCAAGGATCGTCGAACCGCTCGGGCCCCGCCGCTGCGTCCTGGTGGACCTGGTCCTCGTCGCCGGAAGCCTGGTCGCGGTGCTCGTCGCGCCCACGTTCTGGTTGCTCGCTGTCGCGATGGCGGTGACGGGGGTCGGCTACGCCCTGGTCAACGCCGGCACCTCGATGGCGGTGGCCGGTACGGCGCCGCGGGGTCGGGGAGGTCAGGACCTCACTGTCAAGACCGCGGGCGTGCCGCTGATGGCGACCCTGCTGGCACTGGTCGGACCCGGGGCAGCCGTCCACGTCGGCTGGCAGGGCGTGGCGGCAGCCCTGGCCGCAGTGGCGGTGGTCGTGGCGGTCGCAGCGGCCGGGGTGCTGCCGGCGTGTACCGGGATCGCTGCAGCCTCGGGTCCGGTGGACTCCGCGGCCCTCGTCCCCGCGACGTCGGCGGTCGGGGTGGGGGCGCGGGGCTCCGGACGGCGGCTGCCGGGTGGGTTCGTGCTGCTGCCGGTTGCGGCATTCCTGTTCATCGGAGGCTCACAACCACTGCTGTCCTGGCTCGTGCTGTCCCTGACCGACGCAGGTATCTCGGCCGGTGCGGCGGGGCGGATCTCCGCGGCCGGCACCGCGATCGGAGTCGCGGTGATGATCCTGGTCTCGCGGCTGGCCGATCGGATCGGTCCGGGACGCCGATCCGTGGCCGCGACCGCGCTCGCCCTCACCACGATGACCGGCGTCGGCCTGCTCTGGCTGGCCACCGATGGGCCGCTGAGCGTGATCGTCATCGGCGCCGTGGTCGGACTGCTCGGCAATCTCGCCGGTGCGGGAACCATCCAGGCCGTCGTGGTGGACCGGGTCCCCTGGGCCGTCGGTCGCGCGATCGGGCTGATGTCGGCCGGGTACTACCTCGGCGCGCTGGTGTCCCCCTGGGTCTTCGGAGCGGCCGCGGACGCTACCGGGGGGTACGACCTGTCCTGGGGGTTGTGCGCCGCGGCGCTGTTGGCCAGCGCGGTCTGTTTTCTGCTCGTACAGCGGCGGATCGCCGTACCGGCGAGCCGTCATGCCGGCGACAGCGACGGTTCACCGGAACGGCCGTCGGCCACGGCTTGACTTGACTCATTCCAGACTATTCGGGATGCTGAAGCCCGATGACTTCCCTACCGAACCTGACCGACGACCCCACGGTCGTGGCGCTTCGGGCGGTCGACCTCCGGGTGACCGCCCCCCGGCGGGCGGTGCTGGAGTGGCTGAGCGCGCACCCGCACAGCACCGCGGACGCGATTGCGGTGGGTGTCCGGGCCGGCATCGGGGCGGTGTCCACGCAGGCCGTGTACGACGTGCTCGCCACCTGCACCGGGGCTGGGCTGGTCCGGCGGATCGAGCCGGCCGGCCATCCCGCCCGCTTCGAGCGCCGGGTCGGGGACAACCACCACCATGTGGTGTGCCGGCGCTGCGGTCACACTGACGACGTCGACCGCGCCGTGGGGGTGCGGCCGTGCCTGGAGCCGTCGGACCACCTCGGCTTCGTCGTCGATGAAGCAGAAGTCGTTTTCTGGGGTATCTGCCCCCGGTGTGCGCCCGCAGTCGACCCTCCGGGCGTACCCGACAAGCACGAAGCCGGTCAGCACTAATCCGACTAGCACCAAGCCGACACGAAAAGGAGGCACGGCAGTGACGCAGACCCAGCCCAAACCGACGACCACCGACGCCGGAATCCCGGTCGAGAGCGACGAGCATTCGCTGACCCTGGGAGCCGACGGCCCCATCCTGCTGCAGGACCACTACCTGATCGAGCAGATGGCGCAGTTCAACCGCGAGCGGATCCCGGAGCGGCAGCCGCACGCCAAGGGCGGCGGCGCGTTCGGGCACTTCGAGGTGACCAACGACGTATCGGCGTACACCAAGGCCGCGGTGTTCCAGCCCGGCACCAAGACCGACACGTTGATCAGGTTCTCCACCGTGGCCGGGGAGCGGGGCAGCCCGGACACCTGGCGGGACCCCCGGGGCTTCTCGCTGAAGTTCTATACGACCGAGGGCAACTACGACATGGTCGGCAACAACACGCCGGTCTTCTTCGTCAAGGACCCGATGAAGTTCCAGCACTTCATCCGCTCGCAGAAGCGGCGGGCGGACAACGGGCTGCGCGACCACGACATGCAGTGGGACTTCTGGACGCTGTCCCCGGAGTCCGCCCACCAGGTCACCTGGCTGATGGGCGACCGCGGCATCCCGCGGACCTGGCGGCACATGAACGGGTACAGCTCACACACGTACATGTGGGTCAACGCCACCGGTGAGAAGTTCTGGGTCAAGTACCACTTCATCACCGACCAGGGGGTGGAGTGCTTCACCCAGGACGAAGCCGATCAGATGGCCGCGGTGGACACCGACTACCACCGGCGCGACCTGTACGAGCACATCCGCGACGGCGAGTTCCCGTCGTGGACGCTGAAGATGCAGATCATGCCGTTCGAGGACGCCAAGGACTACCGGTTCAACGCGTTCGACCTGACCAAGGTGTGGCCGCACGCGGACTACCCGCTGATCGAGGTCGGCAGGCTCACGCTGGACCGCAACCCGACCGACTTCCACACCGAGATCGAGCAGGCGGCGTTCCAGCCGAACAACCTGGTCCCCGGCATCGGGCCGAGCCCGGACCGGATGCTGTTGGGCCGGCTGTTTGCCTACGCCGACGCCCACCGCCACCGGCTGGGGGCCAACTACACCCAGATCCCGGTCAACTCGCCGAAGTCGCCGGTGCACAGCTACAGCAAGGACGGCGCGATGCGGGTGCAGAACGTGTCCGACCCGGTGTACGCGCCGAACTCCTACGGCGGCCCCGCGGCCGACACGGCGAAGTACGGCGAGCCAGCTGGCTGGGCCTCCGACGGGGAGATGGTCCGGGCGTCGTACGTCCAGCACGCCGAGGACGACGACTGGGGCCAGCCGGGCACCATGGTCCGCGAGGTGCTCGACGACGCCGCCCGCGAGCGGCTGGTCATGAACATCTCTGGCCACCTGCTCAACGCCGTGAGCGAGCCGGTCCTGGCCCGCGCGTTCGAGTACTGGCGGAACGTGGACAAGAACCTCGGCGACAAGGTCGAGGCCACCGTCCGCAGCAAGCAGGACGAGAAGGACCCGAAGGCGGCCGAGCAGGCCAACCCGGCCCGGGAGTCGATGCAGGCCAAGGCCTGAGCGAGCCGACGGCGCCGTGACCTTGCGGGTCTTATCTGACCTCGCGGGTCTTACCGGGACCTCGCGGGTGGTCTACCACCCGCGAGGTCCCGCTATGACCAGGTGACCTGATCGTTGGGGGGTCGGCGGGCGGGCCGGGCCGGGCAAGGTTACGGTCGATAGGTCCCGAACTCGTCCACCGGTGGAGCATCCATGACCTCAGCGCCACAGTCCGCAGCGCCGCAGTTCAGCCTGCCCGACCAGTCCGGCACGCCCTGGTCGCTGCGCGATCACTCGGATGCCGCCGTCATGCTGGTCTTCTACCGCGGGGACTGGTGACCGTACTGCAACTGCCAGCTGGTCAGCTTGGCGCAGCTATACCCGAAGTTCACCGCGGCCGGGGCCCAGCTGGTCGGGATCAGTGTCGACGACGTCGGGCAGAACGCCGCGATGGTCGACAAGCTCGGCCTGCCGTTCCCGCTCCTGGCTGACCCCGGCGGCGACCTGGCGATCAAGTCGTACGACGTCTGGCACGAGGACGCCTCCATCGCCCGACCGGCTGTCGTCATCGTGGCGCCGGACGGGACGGTGGCGCTGCGGCGGGTGAGCAGCGACTTCGCCGACCGTCCGACCGAGGACGAGATCCTCGCCGCCGTACAGGACCTCGGACTGCCCGCCACCGAGCAGCAGACGCCGACGCCTGGTGATCCCGAGCCGGGCAAGCGGGCCGTCGACCTGTCCTGGTTGCCGGCGTACCTGCGTGGGGCGAAGTTCGCCGTGACTGCGGTAGGCATGCGGGTACCCGAGGCGCAGCAGGAAGCCGAGGTCCTCAAGGCCGAGTACGACCGGTACATCGAGGTGCTCAAGCAGCGCAGTTGAGGCGCGGCCGGGCAGGTCCCGATCGGGTCCGTGCGGTGCCTACCGCTGGCGGTGGGCCAGTCGGGTTCCGCACTTACGGGCACTCCAAGGATCACCGCGAGGACTTGCCGCAGGTCGTGATCGGGATGGCTGTGACCCGCACCGGCATCCCGCTCCGGGTCTGGTGCTGGCCGGGGAACACCGCCGACACCAGCGTGCTGGGCCAGGTCCGGGCCGACCTGCGGGACTGGAAGCTGACCCGGGTGGTCTGGGTCACCGACCGCGGGTTCGCCTCGGCCGAGAACCGGCGGCTGCTCCAGCGCGGCGGCAGCCACTACATCCAGGCCGAGAAGCTGCGCGGGGTCGGCGAGGCCGAGGTGGCCCTGGCCCGCCCGGGCCGCTACCGCACGGTGGCCGGGAACCTGCGGATCAAGGAGGTCAAGCCCCGCCACGACCAGGGCGTGATGACCGATCGGTTCATCGTCTGCCACAACCCCGAGCAGGCCGAACGCGACGCCACCGTGCGGGATCAGATGCTGACCCTGCTGACCGAGAAGATCGACCGGTCCGACGGGCTGAGCAAGACCAAGCGGGCCGAACTGCGCGGGAAGATCTCCACCATGGCGGGCCTGAACCGGTACCTGCGGGTCACCCCCACCGGGCTGCTCCGGGTCGATGCCGCGGCCATCAAGGCAGAGGCCCGGCTGGACGGCAAGTGACTGCTGCGCTGCTCCGACCCGTCGCTACCGCCCGAGGACATCGCCACCGGCTACCAGCAACTCCTGGAAGTCGAGCGCGGCCGGCGGGACATGAAGACCCACCTGGACCTTCGTCCGGTCCACCACCGCAAGGAAGAACGCATCCGCGCTCACGTCCTGCTGTGCTGGCTGGCGCTGCTGCTCATCCGGATCGCCGAGAACGAGATCCCCACCCCCACCTGGCGACGCCTGCGAGAGGAACTGCAGACCCTGCACGTGGGCGAGTTCACCGGCAACGCCGGCCACGTCCACCAACGCACCGAACTCACCACCAGCCAACGCGAGATCCT
>JBBPYA010000156.1:0-28371 GCA_038200385.1 Mycobacteriales bacterium | reverse complement strand
GGCCGGTCGGGTCCTCGATCTCCCAGCCGAACACGCCGGCGTAGAACGCCTTGGACGCCTCCGGGTCCGGTGACCCGATCTCGAAGTAGTCGATCTCGTTCGGCATTGCAGCATCCCTTCCACGGCGGACGGCCAGTCGGTGGTGCGGCCGGTTGGATTCTTCCGCGTCACGGCCGTAGCCCGCGCGATGGCTGGCTGCCCCTCCGCGCAATCGCCGGGCCCGGCCGGGTACGGTCCTTCGCCTGGGCCCGGCCGGTCGAGAAGCGGTGGTCAAGTATCGTTGGGCCGCAACAGCTTTGCCGACCGGAACTGTCGTACCTCGTGGATAGCGTGCGGGTATGAGTACGACGGTGCAGGATCCTCCCGGCGGCGCGGTCGGGCCGGGTGCCGCCGGTGCCGTCGACGCTGTCGGTGCCGCCCTGGCCGCGCTCAGCTCCGGTTCGTTGCCCCTGTTCACCGATGAGGAGCTGGTCGGTACGGCGACGGTCCTCGGCCGCGTCGTCTCCCAGGTACAAGCGGCACTGGCTCGAGTGGTCGGTGAGATCGACGACCGCGAGCTCGGCGTTCGTCGGGGCGGGTCCTCCACCACGGCGTGGGTCCGGCACGCGTTGAACATGACACCTCGCGAGGCCAGGACCCTGTCCATGGTCGGCGCGGCGACGCACCGGGCCATGTCCGCGGTGCGGGCGGCGTTCGCGGCCGGGAACCTGAGCCTGGGCCACGCCGCGGCCATCGTGGACTCGGTCCGGGAGCTGCCCCCCGACGTTCCCGTCGAGATCGCCGACCGGGCCGAACGCGACCTGGTCGACTACTCCGCACGTTTCGACCCGCAGCAGCTGGCCCGACTCGGCCAGCACATCCTGACCGTGCTGGCCCCGGAGGTCGGGGAACAGCGCGACGCCGAGCGGCTGGAGCGGGAAGCGGCCCGAGCCAGGACGCGCCGTGAGCTGTACCTCAGCCCGGACGGGCACGGCTGCGTCGTCCTGCGTGGTCGGCTGACCGATGAGGCCGCCGGCGTTCTCCGAGCGGCGTTGGACCCGCTGTCCGCTCCGCTCCCGGTGTGCGCCGACGGGCCGGACCTGCGCACCGCCGCCCAGCGCCGCGCCGACGCCCTGCACGAACTCGCCCGCCGGGCCCTCGTCGCCACCCGCGGCGGGCCCGGGCACGCCGACCCGAACACTGCGACTCCGGGCAGGCGGGGCGGGGACGGCGGTTCCCCGACCCAGCTCGTGGTGACGGTCCCGCTGCGGACCCTCACCGACGGCCTCGGCTACGCGACGCTGCCCGACGGGAACCCGCTGGGCGCCACCGCCGCGCGCCGCCTGGCCTGCGCCGCGAGCCTGATCCCCGCCGTCCTCGGCACCCACGGCGCCGTGCTGGACCTGGGCCGGGCGCAACGCTTGTTCACCGGGGCGCGCCGCCGGGCCCTCGTCCTACGCGACCGCGGCTGCGCCTTCCCGGGCTGCGACCGACCGCCCGAATGGTGCGACGCCCACCACATCCTGTCCTGGCTGGACGGCGGCTGCACCGATCGTGACAACGGCGTGCTGCTCTGCGAACACCACCACCACACCGTGCATGCCGACGGGTGGCGCATCGTGCTGGCCCGCGACGGCACCCCCGAGCTCATCCCCCCGCGCTGGATCGACCCGACCCAGGCCCCTCAGCGCAACCACCGACATCCGAGGCGCTGCTGACCCGGTCCGGCCGGCCGATGCCAGGACCTGGCTCGCGAAGCCGGCCGGCCCACGGTCCCCCTGTGCCCCTGCCCGGCCCGGCCCGGCCCGAGGATGCAGCCGGCGTGATCGGCTCAGCTGCCGCGGACGTCGGGTGCGCCCAGCCGCGCTGCGTCGGCCGTGCGGTCATCGGGCATCCGCTGCGACTCCCGCTCGGCGTCGACCCGGGCCCGGTAGTGCTCGAGCTCCCGGGCCAGGACCAGCTCCGACCAGCCGAGCTCGGCTCCCATCAGGGCAGCCACCTGCTCGGCGGCGGCCAGCCCGCGGGACGGGGTCTGCACCGAGATCCGGGTCCGCCGGGCCAGCACGTCGTCCAGGTGCAGGGCGCCCTCGGCGCGGACGGCGTACACCACCTCCACGGCCAGGTGCGCCGGGGCGCCGATGAGCGCGCGGGCCAGCTCGGGTCGTGGCACGGTCAGTTCCAGCACCTCGGCGGTGCGGTCGCCGTAGCGGTGCAGCAGACCCTCGACGGTGCGCAGCGGGATCTCGTGCCGCTGGGCCAGCTCCTGTCGTCCGTCCCGCGCCGCGGCGTAGTGGCGCGCCCCGACGAGGGGAAGCCGCGCGGTCCGGCTCGCCGGTACGCCACGGCGGTCCGCCGTCGCCCGGTCGATCGCGTCCGCGGCCATCACCCGGTACGTCGTGTACTTGCCGCCGGCGACCAGCACCAGGCCCGGGGCCGGGGTGACCACCGCATGCTCCCGGGACAGCCGGCTCGTCGAGTCCGACTCACCGGCCAGCAGCGGCCGCAGGCCGGCGTACACACCCTGGATGTCGTCCCGCTGCAGCGGCTGGTCCAGTACCCGGTTGACCTGCCCCAGAAGGTAGTCCAGGTCGGCGGAGCTGGCTGCCGGATGCGCCCGATCAAGGTCCCAGTCGGTGTCGGTGGTGCCGACGATCCAGTGCCTACCCCAGGGGATGACGAACAGCACGCTCGTCGGGGTTCGCAGGATCAGCCCGGTGGACCCTTCGATCCGGTCCCGGTCGACCACGAGGTGGACTCCCTTGGAGGCCCGGACCCGCACACTCATCCCCGGCCGGCCGACCGCGCCGAGCATCCCCCCGATGTCGTCGCTCCACACCCCGGTGGCAGCCACGACGCAGCCGGCGCGCACGTCGACGTCCTGCCCCGATTCCAGGCAGCGCACCCGGACGCCGGTGACCGCCGACCCGGAGCGCAGCAGGTCCACGACCCGGGTGCTCGACAGCGCGACCGCGCCGTACGCCGCCGCGGTCCGGGCCAGCGCCAGGGTGTGCCGGGCGTCGTCGACCTGGGCGTCGGAGAACCGGATCGCGCCGTGCAAGGCATCAGGGCGCAGCCCGGGGAACTGCGCGAGGGCCTGCCGACGTGTCAGGTGCCGGTGCCACGGGACGCCGGAGGCCCCGAACGTCGAGGACAGCACGTCGTACAGCAGCACGCCCGCGCCGTAGTACACCCGCTGCCACACCGGCGCGGTCAGCGGCAGCAGGAAGGGCTGCTGGCGGACCAGGTGCGGCGCGATCGTGCGCAGCTGACCGCCTCGCTCCACCAGCGCCTCGCGGACCAGCGGCAGGTCGAACTGCTCCAGGTAGCGCAACCCGCCGTGCACGAGCTTGCTGGACCGGCTCGACGTGCCGGCCGCCCAGTCCCGGGCCTCCACCAGCGCCACGGACAGGCCGCGGCTGGCCGCGTCCAGCGCCGCACCCGTCCCGGTCACGCCGCCTCCGACGACGACCACGTCGAAGGACTCCGTGCCGAGCCGGTGCAGGTCGGCCGCCCGCTGCTGCGGCCCCAGCCGGGACCGGTCAGGCACCGGCGACGGACTCCTCCACGGCGGGCTTGCGCACGTCGGGTTCGAGATAGATCACCCGGGCGATGGGGACGGCCGCGCGGATCCGCTGCTCGGCGGCGTCGATGCCGGCCGCCAGCTCCGCCGCGCTCTCGGTGGCCGTCACGGCGACCTTTGCGGCGACCAGGAGTTCCTCCGGCCCGAGATGCAGGGTCTTCATGTGGATGATGCCCTCCACGTCGTCCCCGTCATTGATCGCCGCCCTGATCTTGGCAAGGTCCTGCGCAGTGGCGGACTCGCCGAGCAGCAGGCTCTTGGTCTCGATCGCGAGGGTGACGGCGATGACGACGAGCAGTACGCCGATCGCCAGCGTGCCGATCCCGTCGTAGATCGCGTTCCCGGTGATGGTCGTGAGCCCGACGCCGAGCAGCGCGAAGATCAGGCCGATCTCGGCGCCGACGTCCTCGAGCAGGACCACCGGCAGCTCCGGAGCCCGGGTGTGCCGGACGAACTGCACCCAGGACTGGGAGCCGCGGACCTCGTTGGACTCCTTGATCGCGGTGCGCAGCGAGAGGCCCTCCAGCGTGGCGGCGACCAGCAGGACGACGATGGCCACGACCGGGCTGACCACCTCGGCCTCGCCGGCGAGCACTGACTGGATCTTGTGGTAGCCCTCGTACAACGCGAACAGCCCGCCCAGGCTGAACAGCACGATCGAGACGATGAACGCGTAGATGTAGCGCTCCCGCCCGTACCCGAACGGGTGCTCGGCATCGGCGCGGCGGGCCGCCCGTTTGCCCCCGAGCAGCAACAGTGCCTGGTTGCCGGTGTCGGCCAGGGAGTGCACCGACTCGGCGAGCATCGAGGACGCGCCGGTGATGAGGAACGCGACGAACTTGCTGACCGCGATCCCGGCATTGGCGAGCATCGCGGCGATGATCGCCGTCGTGCCTCCCTGGGAACTCATCCCCGCATCGTTCCAGGTGCTCTGCCGGGATCGGGACGGCCGAGGCGGAGGTACCCGCAGGTGAAGTCGGCCAGCGCGCTCAGCGCCGCCAACCGCTCCAGCTGCACGTTTCGTTCAGTACCCAACGCACTGACCGGTACGCCGCGGCCTTCGGCGTTGCGAAGCAGGTCACGCAACAGGTCCCGGACGGCGCCGGGGTCACCGCCGCAGCCCTCGACGGTGACCACCCGGAGGGCCCGCGGGTCGGGCTCGGTCCGGTCCCGGAACAGGTCGCGATCGTCGGGCCCGGGCGCCAGCGGCCCGGCCAGGCAGCCGGCCAGCTCCCCGGCGCCGTCCGGCAGCGCCATCACGCCCGCCGGCAGGCCCGCGAGCCGGGCCAGCCCGGACCGCAGCCGATCGGCCACCAGCCGGGAGCCCGGCGAGTCCGCCACGATCAGCGGGAACGACGCGGCCAGCTGCAGGGCCAGCAGCTTGGCCGGGTTGACGAAGGACTCGCTGCCGGGGCGGTAGAGCTCGGCGGCCTCGGTCAGCGCGTCCGCGACGCCGGCCAGCGCGGGGTCCGTCTCGACGATGCCGAGGTCCCGGGCCAGCAGGAGCACGGGGGTGAGCAGCGACCACAGCGCCGCCCCCTCGACCCGGTCCTCCGGTATGCCGGCGAACGGCGCCCGCGCCCAGGCGCAGCGCTCGTGCAGGCCGCCGCCGGCCCGGCCGATGCCCAGCACGGCGCTGCCGCGTCGCGAGGCGGCCTCCACCAGCGCGGCCGCGGGTCGCTGCGGGCCGCCCCCGAGGTCGGCGATGACGACGAGGTCCGCGGCGCCGAGCCAGGCCGGCAGGACACCTTCGGGCTCCTCCGGGGTGAGCCCGACGACGGGACAGGGACTGCGCGACCCGGCTAGCACGGACAGCCACTGGGCGAGGTCGACCGCCTCACCGGTGCCTGCAATTGCGAGCGCCCGCGGCGGCTGCCCCCCGGCCAGCCGCGCCACGCCGGCCTCGGCCGTGACGGCGGCCATCTCGCGGACCTGCGCGCCGGCCGAGGCGAACGCCCGCAGCCAGCCGTCAACGTCGGCGGCGGCCAGTCGCGCGGGGTCGTCGAGCAGGTCGGTGTCGAGGTCGTCGGAGGCCCGGTCCGGGCCGGCGAGCCCCCCGGTCCCGAGTGCCCCGGTGTCGCGGTCATCGGTGTCGCGGTGGTTGGTGTCGCGCTCGTCCGGGCCCGGCATGGCGGCGGTGGTCAGGACGGCCCGGCGCCGTCGCGGTGCCGCGCGTCCTCGAGCAGCATGTCCGGGATCCCGTCCGGGCCGACGGCGAAGGCCAGGTCGCACTCGGTGCACAGCAGTTCCGCGGCCGCCTCGTCGTAGGTCAGCGGGGCGTGATGCTCGGCCGGGCAGGCCAGGATCTGCTCCAGCAGGGGATCAAGCCGCACCGGTCTGCCCCGATCGCACCAGGTCCAGTACCTCGTCCCGCAGTGCCGCGAGCGCGGCCTCGTCGTGGCCCTCGACGTTCAGCCGCAGCAGCGGTTCGGTGTTGGACGCGCGGATGTTGAACCAGCTGCCGTCGGGCAGGTCGACCGTGAGCCCGTCCAGGTGGTCGATCGTGACGCCCTCGCGTCCGGCGAAGCGCTGCTCCACGGCGGCCAGCCGGGCCGTCTGGTCCTCGACGGTGGAGTTGATCTCGCCGGAGGCGGGGTACCGCGCGTACGCCGAGGCCAGCTCCGACAGCGGCTGGTCGCTCTCGCCGAGCGCGGCCAGGACGTGCATCGCGGCCAGCATCCCGGTGTCGGCCCGCCAGAAGTCCCGGAAGTAGTAGTGCGCCGAGTGCTCCCCGCCGAACACCGCCCCGGTCCTGGCCATCTCGCCCTTGATGAAGGAGTGCCCGACGCGGGTGCGAACCGGCGTACCTCCGTGCTCGGCCACGATCTCGGGGACCACCTTGGAGCAGATGAGGTTGTGGATCACGACCCGGTCGGCCGGATCGTCCCCGGCCTTGGCCAGCTCCCGTACGGCGACCAGCGCGGTCACCGCGGACGGGGTGACCGGACGGCCCCGCTCGTCGACGATGAAGCAGCGGTCGGCGTCTCCGTCGAAGGCGATGCCGAGGTCGGCCCCCTCGGCGACCACGCGCTCCTGCAGGTCGACGATGTTCGCCGGTTCCAGCGGGTTGGCCTCGTGGTTGGGGAAGTTGCCGTCCAGTTCGAAGTACATCGGGATGACCCGCAGCGGCAGGTCGGACAGCACGGCCGGGACGGTGTAGCCGCCCATCCCGTTGCCGGCGTCGATGACGGCGGTCAGCGGCCTGATCCCGGACAGGTCGACCAGCGTGCGCAGGTGGGCGGCGTACTCGCTGAGCAGGTCCCGCGAACTCACCGATCCGGGGGTCCCGCCGGCCTGCTCAAGGCCCGCGGGATCGTCCAGCAGGGCCTCGGCATCGGCCTGGATCTCGGCCAGCCCGGAGTCCTGCCCGATCGGCGCGGCGCCGGCGCGGCACAGCTTGATGCCGTTGTAGCGCGCCGGGTTGTGGCTGGCCGTGAACATCGCCCCGGGCAGGTCCAGGAAGCCGGAGCCGAAGTAGAGCAGGTCGGTCGAGCCCAGCCCGGCCTGCACGACGTCGACTCCCTGGCTCGTGACGCCCTCGGCGAAGGCGCGAGACAGCGGGACGGAGGACTCCCGCATGTCGTGCGCGGTCACGATCGCCGGCGCCCCGACGAAGCGGGCGAACGCCGCGCCGACCGCCCGCGCGATGGCCGGGTCGAGCTGGTCCGGGACGACGCCGCGGACGTCGTAGGCCTTGACGATCGACGACAGGTCAGCCATGCCCTCGGGACCACCTCGGTGAGTTCACGACCCCCGGCGGGGTCCGAGCCCGAAGCCTACTGACCGGACCCGCCGGCGCGTCCCACCCTGTGGCGCAGGTAGCTCAGGACGGCGAGGGCACCACGCGCAGGTGGCCGCGGCGGCCGGTACCTGGCCCGTCCGGCCCGGGCGCGGGCGGCGGCGGGCGCTCCGGGCGGGCCGCCTCGCGGACCGCGTCGGCCAGCGCGAGCAGGTCGTCGCCGCTGGGGACCGGGATGGCGTACTGGCCCTCGTAGCGGACCACCTCCCAACCGCGGGGCACGGTCAGGCCCATCGCGTGGTCGGTGCACAGGTCGTAGCTGTGCGGTTCGGCGTACGTGGCCAGCGGCCCGACGACGGCGGTGGATTCCGCGTAGACATACGTCAGCGTGGCTACCGCGGACTGGGCGCACCCGGATCGGGAGCAGCGTCGGACCTGCCTCACGAGCGCCGACGATAGCTGTCGGGCGGGTCCGCGACGGCCAGTTCGGCTCCGTGTCGCTGGGCCGCTGCCCCTACCATGAGCGCGATCCGGGCGCGGGCAGTTCCGGACCGGACACGGAGGCGGCGATCGAGGGCATCGGACGGGCGGCGGAGCCGGGCACCAAACGGGTGTTCTTCCACGTCGGCGCACCCAAGACCGGGACGACGTACCTGCAGCAGGTGCTGTTCCAGAACAAGGCGTTGCTGGCCGACAACGGCGTGCTGTACCCGTACGACGACTTCGGCCAGTCCTTCCGGTCCATGCAGGACTTTCGGGGCGCGGGCTGGGGGCAGAAAGGCGCCTCGGCGTACGCCGGGGAGTGGGCGGCAGTCGCAGCCCGGACGCGGGACTGGACCGGGCCCACCGTGATCATTTCCAACGAACTGCTCGGCGGGTCGGACCGGGCCCGGATCGCCGCCGGGGTGGACAGCGTGCAACCCGCCGAGGTGCACGTGGTGTTCTCCGCCCGCGACTTCGCCCGCCAGCTCGTCTCGGACTGGCAGGAACACATCAAGCACAAGCACACGGTGACCCTCGAGCAGTTCGTGGACGACCTCATCGAGCAGGGCCTGGACGCCCCGGCCCCCTTCGGCGAGCTGTTCTGGGGGATGCACGACGCGGCGTACGTGCTGGCCCGCTGGTCCCCCGAGGTGCCCGTCGGGAACATCCACGTGATCACGGTGCCGCAGGCCGGCGGGCCACGGGACGCGCTGTGGCAGCGGTTCTGCCGCGTCACCGGGCTGGACGCGGACCGCTACGAGACCAGGACGCCGCGGTCGAACCCGTCGATGGGGGTCGCCGAGACCGAGCTCGTCCGCCGGATGAACACCGAGGCCAGGAAGATCCGCGACGAGGACTACGACCCGCTGGTGCGGATCGTGCTGGCCGAGCGGATCCTCGGCGCCCGCGGACCCAAGCTGACGCTGCCGCCCGGACGGATGGACTGGGTGCAGCAGCGCTCCGGGCAGCTGCTCGAGGAGGTCCGGGCCGCCGGATACCACGTGGAGGGCGACCTCGCCGACCTGCTGCCCGACGAGGCGGCGCACGCGGCGTACGTCTCCCCCACCGGGCTTACCGACGCCGACCTGGCACCGGCGGCGATCCAGGCCGCGACCGGTCTGCTTAGGCACGCCAGCCACCTGCGCGGGCGGATCCGGGAGCAGGAGCACGCCCTGGAGGGGCCCCCGGTCCTGGTGCCGACGTACCGCGACCGGCTGCGCGGCCTGCACTGGCGAGGCCGGGGGCGGGCCGGCCAGCTGCTCCGGCGGGCGCGGCGGCTGCGACCGGGCGGGGGTTCCGGCCGCCGGACGGTCTAGGGTCGCGCCGTGCCCACGAGCAGCCGTGGCCGGCGCCGGGACCGGCGGGGGCGGGGACTCCGCGGCCCGCTGGCCCCTGCGGACCTGCCGCTGTCACGGACCCGCGGCGAGGAGTTCGACGACCTCGTGCTCGACGCCGTGGAACACCTCGAGCACGACTGGCGCGAGGAACTGTCCGGGGTGGAGTTCGCGGTGGAGGACGTGCCCTACGTCGAGTCCACCGACCCCGACATGCTCGTGCACGGCAGCGACGTGGTGGAGGACGGGAACGTGCCGCTGGCCCGGCTGCTGGAAGGCAGCCCCGAGGGGGCGCGGGACCCGGTGGCGCCGCGGATCGTGGTCTACCGGCGGCCGCTGGAGGTGCGCGCCCGCGGTCGGCACGACCTCGCCGAGTTGATCCGCGACGTGCTCGTGGAGCAGGTGGCCAACCTGCTCGGGCGCGACCCGGAGGAGATCGACCCGGGCTGAGCCGTGCTGATTCGGCTCAGACGGCCTGCTTCTTCAGCCGCCGCCGTTCCCGCTCGGACAGCCCACCCCAGATCCCGAACCGCTCGTCGTGCGCCAGTGCGTACTCCAGGCACTCCAAGCGGACCTCGCAACCAGTGCAGATCTTCTTCGCCTCCCGGGTCGAGCCGCCCTTCTCCGGGAAGAAGGACTCCGGATCGGTCTGCGCGCAGAGCGCGCGTTCCTGCCAGTCCGCGTCCATCCCGCCGAAGGGATCGAATCCGATCGGGCCGGTGCGCAGATCGAGCACCGTCGCCTCGGCCGTCCTCGACATACCTCTGATTTCGCCCATCCGCGCGCCTCCACCCTGTGCTCGACCACCCCCCGAACGGGCTCGACCACCCGGCCCGGGGAATCACACTGCTGTGATTACACGCGTGTCGCTGCCTGCTCGTCAAGGCGAGCAGTGATAATCGCGCCCGATTTGGGTGCCGGTGACCGTTCCCGGGTCCCTGCCAGGGCGTTCGGCCGGGTCTGCGACGATGCCGGACGTGCACGTGGTCACGCTCGTCGGCGGGGTGGGTGGGGCCCGGTTCCTCACCGGTCTGCAGGCGGCCACCTCCGAGGACGACCGGCTCACCGCGATCGTGAACACCGGGGACGACCTGACGCTGCACGGACTGCGGATCTGTCCGGACCTGGACACCGTGATGTACACCCTCGGCGGCGGCATCGACACCGGGCGCGGCTGGGGACGGGCGCACGAGACGTGGACGGTCCAGGAGGAACTGGCCGGCTACGACGCCGAGCCGGGCTGGTTCGGTCTCGGCGACCGGGATCTGGCGACCCACCTGGTGCGGACCCGGATGCTCGACGCCGGCTACCCGCTGTCCGCGGTGACGGCCGCGCTCTGCGCGCGCTGGCAACCCGGCGTCACCCTGGTCCCGATGAGCGATCAGCGGGTGGAGACCCACGTCGTCGTCGACGGCCCGGATGGGCGCCGCGCGCTGCACTTCCAGGAATGGTGGGTGCGCAACCAGGCCGCCCAGCCCGCGCTGGAGTTCGTCCAGGTCGGGGTGGCCGACTCCATGCCGGCGCCGGGCCTGCTGGCGGCGATCGCCGCGGCCGACGTCGTGCTGCTGGCTCCGAGCAACCCGGTGGTCAGCGTCGGCACCATCCTCGGCGTACCGGGCATCCGGGCCGCCCTGCAGGCCGCGACAGCGCCGGTGGTGGGGGTGTCGCCGATCGTCGGCGGCAGCCCGGTCCGGGGGATGGCCGATCGCTGCCTGCCCGCGATCGGCGTGCCGGTCACCGCTGAGGGCGTCGGCCGGCACTACGGCGCCCGCTCGGCAGGCGGCCTGCTGGACGGCTGGCTCGTGCACACCGGGGACGACGCCGACGTACCCGGCGTCACGGTGGCGGCCGTCCCGCTGCTCATGACCGACCCGGAGGCCACCGCGCGGCTGGCCCGGGCCGCCCTCGATCTCGCCGCGGCGGGCCACGATGCGTGAGCCGCTGCAGGTGCTGCCGGTCGCCGGCCTGCCGGACTTCCGGCCCGGTGACGACCTGCCCGCCGCGATCGCGCAGGCCGCGCCTTGGCTGCACCCGCACGACATCGTCGTGGTCACGTCCAAGGCGGTGTCCAAGGTCGAGGGTCGGCTGGTGCCGGTCCCGACCGACCCCGCGGGTCGGGAGGCGGCCCGGCTGGCGGCGGTGGACCAAGAGGCCGTCTACGTGGTCGCCGACCACGGCCGGACCCGGATCACCCGGACCAGGCACGGTTTCGTGCTGGCCGCCTCCGGCGTGGACGCCTCCAACGTCCGACCCGACGAGCTGGCCCTGTTACCGGTGGACCCGGACGCGTCGGCGGCCCGGATCCGGGCCGGGTTGCGGGACCGCCTCGGCGTGGACGTCGCCGTGATCGTCAGCGACACAATGGGCCGGCCCTGGCGGGCCGGGCTCGTCGACGTGGCGCTCGGGGTGGCCGGGATGTCGGCACTGCGCGATCACCGCGGCGGCCGGGACTCCCACGGCAACGAGCTGCAGCTCACCGAGATGGCCGACGCCGACGCCGTCGCGGCCGCCGCGGAGCTGGTCAAGGGCAAGCTCGACGGCGTGCCCGTCGCCGTCGTCCGCGGTCTGGTCAGCGACGACGACGGGCGCGGTGCCGCGCCGCTGATCCGCCCGATCGAGGCGGACCTGTTCCGGCTGGGCACGCGGGACGTGGTGCGGGGCCGGCGTTCGGTGCGGTCCTTCACCGACCGCCCGGTCGACCCTGCGGTCATCGTGCGGGCGGTCGCCGTGGCCGTCACCGCACCGGCACCGCACCACACGACGCCGTGGCGGTTCGTGCACGTCGTGACCCCGGCGGTACGCCGCCGGCTCCTCGACGCGATGCGGGACCAGTGGGCCACCGACCTCGTCGAGGACGGTTTCTCCGCGCAGGGCATCACCGCCAGGCTGCGCCGCGGGGACTTCCTGCGCGATGCGCCGGAACTGCTCGTCCCCTGCCTGCTCCGGGACGGCGCGCACGCCTACCCCGATCCGCGGCGGTCCGGCGCCGAGCGGACGATGTTCGTCGTCGCCATGGGCGCCGGGGTGGAGAACCTGCTCGTCCAGCTCGCCGCGGAGGGCCTGGGCTCGTGCTGGGTGTCCTCGACGCTGTTCTGTCCGGACGTCGTACGCCGGGAGCTGGACCTGCCCGGCGGGTGGGAGCCGATGGGGGCGGTCGCCGTCGGCCATCCGGCGGGCGACCCGCCGGAGCGCCCGCCCCGCGACCCGGCAGCGTTCCTGCTCCGCCGCTGACCGGATCCGCTCAGATCGCGCGATAGTTCGGGGCGGTCATCCGGGGCCCGAAGCGCGGCTTGCGGAAGCCGCTGATCTCCAGCAGCCGGACGACCCGGTGCCGGTGCGGCCGGTACGGCGCCAGCACCTCGAGCATGCCGTCGTCGTCCAGCGGCCGGCCGAGCAGGGCCCAGCCGACGAATCCCGGCACGTGGTAGTCCCCGACCGAGGGATGGTCGGCGTCGCCTAGGGCCCGTTGCGCCACCTCGGCCGCGGTCCACCGCCCGACGCCGGGGATGTGGCACAACCAGCTGATCGCCTGCTCGGCCGGCAGCTCGACCGCCCGCTCCATCGCCCCGGCCACGGTGGCGGCGGCGCGCAGGGCCCGGCGCCGCGCACCGTCGACCCCGCAGCGGTGCCAGGTCCAGTCCGGGACGGCCAGCACCGCGGCCGGTGTCGGCGGGACCCGCATCCCGGGCGGCGTCGGACCCGGCGCCGGCGTACCGGCCACCGCCAGCAGCTCCCGCCAGGACCGCAGGGACTCCTTGCCGGTCACCTTCTGCTCCAGGATCGCCAAGGCGAGCACGTCCCAGACCCGGCGGGTCCGCGGGATCCGCAGCCCCGGGTTGCCCTGCCAGGTCCGCTCGACCAGGCCCGGTGGCGGGACGAAGCCGGCGACGTCGTCACGGGCACCGAGGGAGTCCGGCGCGGCCGCGACCGCCCAGGCCGCCCCCGCGCCCCAGCCCTCGGCACACACGGTGTCACCGACGCGGGACAGCCGCAGGCTGGCCGGGCCGTCCAGGGTAGTCGTCGTCCGCCACAGGGCGCCGTCGGCGGCGAGCCGGAACGTCGGGTCGCTGCTTCCGCGACGTAGCGGCCCGAGGGTGCGCAGCACGTCCAGCGGCCCGTCCGGCCGCCAGGTCGCGCTCGCCTCCGGGGCGATTATTTCGGCGCCATCCGCAGGGCCGCGTCCATCCGGATCGTCTCGCCGTTGAGGTAGCCGTGCTCCACGATCATCATGACCAGCCGGGCGTAGTCCGTCGGCGTACCGAGCCGCTTGGGGAAGGGCACGCCGGCGGCGAGTGCGTCGCGGACCTCGTCGGTCAGGCCGGCCAGCATCGGGGTGTCGACGATCCCCGGTGCGACGGTGCAGACCCGGATGCCGACGGTGGACAGGTCCCGGGCGGCCGGCAGCGTCAGGCCGACCACGCCGCCTTTGGACGCGGCGTAGGCGACCTGCCCGATCTGGCCCTCGAACGCCGCGATCGAGGCGGTGTTCACGATGACCCCGCGCTCCCCGTCCTCCCCCGGCTCGGTACGCGCGATCTCGGCGGCGGCCAGCCGGAGCACGTTGAACGTTCCGATCAGGTTGATCGTCACGACCTTGGTGAACAGGTCCAGATCGTGCGGCGTCCCGTCCCGCGCGAGCACGCGGGAGGCCCAGCCGACGCCGGCGCAGCTGACCGCCAGCCGGAACGGCCGGTCCTTGCCGGCCGCGTCGGCCACGGCCGCCGCCACCTGGTCGGCGTCGGTGACATCGGCGGCCACGGCGGTGGTGTCGCCGCCGAGTTCCGCGGCGAAGTCGTCGGCGCGCTGCCGGTCGACGTCGAGGACGGTGACAGCGGCGCCGCGCGCGGTGAGTTCCCGAGCGGTCGCGGCTCCCAGCCCGGACGCGCCCCCGGTCACCAATGCCGAGATGCCCGACAGCTGCATGGCCACTCCCAGGAGGACGGCTCGGGACGGCCGCTGCCGTACCGGTCCGGACAGTATCGTCGCCGCATGGCCGACCCGGTGGCAGCCCGGATGCCGCCGCGGATGTCGGTCCAGGTGCTGTCCGTCGGTGCCGGCCTCGGCATTCTCGGCCTGGCCTCGTTCCTCTACCTGGTCGTCACCGGCCGCCAGCTCGGCCCGGCTGCGGTCGCGCCGCTGACCACCCTGTGGGTCCTGATCAACGCGGTGGGGCCGGGCCTGTTCCTGCCGCTGGAGCAGGAGGTGGGACGGGCCGTCGCCGCCCGGCGGGCGCTGCGGATCGGCACCCGCCCGGTCGTGGTCCGAGCGGCGCTGCTCGGCCTCGGGTTGTTCGCCGTGCTCGCCGTGCTGTGCCTGGCGCTGGGTGCCCCGCTCTCCGCCTCGGTGTTCGCCGACCAGCCACTGCTCGTGGTGGCCCTCGTACTGGGCAGCGGTGGCCTGTTCGCCGAGCATCTGAGCAGGGGGGTGCTCGCGGGCAACGGGCAGTTCCTGCGCTACGGCGTACAGCTCGGTGTGGACGGCGTGCTCCGCGTCGGCGGCGCCGTCACCCTGGCGCTGCTCGGTGGGTTGGAGGCCGGGCCGTACGGCATCCTGCTGGGCGCGGCCCCGCTGGTGGCGGTGCTGCTGACCGTTCCCAGACCGGGTCGGCTGACCGATCCCGGGCCGCCCGCGCAGTGGCGCGACGTCGGCAGCGCGCTCGGGCTGCTGGTGGCCGGCTCGGTGTGCGCGCAGTTCGTCATCAATGCCGCCCCGGTGGCCGCCGGGCTGCTCGCCGGGCCGGGCGAGGCGGCCCGGGTGGGTGTGTTCATCAGCGTCCTGGTCTTCGCCCGGGTCCCGCTGTTCGTCTTCGCCGCGGTGCAGGCGGTGCTGCTGCCCGGGTTGGCCCGGCTCGCGGCATTGGGTGAGCGGGCGGCGTTCACCGCCCGGCTGCGACGGATCCTGCTGGTCGTGCTGGCCCTCGGTCTCGCAGGCCTCGCGGTGGTGCTGGCGGTCGGGCCGTGGCTGGTGCAGCTGCTGTTCGGGCCGGAGTTCGTCACGACCAGGGAGGTGCTGTTCCCGCTCACGGCGGCCGGCGCGGCGTACATGGTCGCGCTCGTGCTGTCCCAGGCGCTGATCTCGTTGCGCCGCTACCGGGCCTCGCTGGCCGGCTGGGCGGCGGGCTCCGCAGTCTTCCTGGCGGCGCTGCTCGTGCCGCTGCAACTGGAGCTGCGGGCCGGCTACGCGCTGCTGTCGGCCACCGTGGCCTGCGTCCTCGTCCTGGGGCTGGGGGTGCGCCGGGCCGGCGCGAACGGCGGTGCCGCCGCCCCGGTCTGACAGACTCCCGGCCATGATCGAGCGGGTGGCAGGCCCGGCCCCGCTGACCGTCAGCGTCGTCACCTACTTCGCGGGGCGGCACCTGGAGGACTTCCTGGACAGCCTCGCGACGGCGACGGCGAGCGAGTACCGCGTGATCGTCGCGGACAACGGCAGCACCGACGGCGCCCCGGAACGGGCGGCCACCCGCCCGGAGGTGACGCTGCTGCGGACGGAGTCGAACCTCGGGTACGGCGCCGCGCACAACGTTGCGCTCGCCGGCGTCACCGATGGGTTCGTGGTGCTGGCCAACCCCGATGTGCGCTGGCGGCCCGGCGCGTTGGACACCCTGCTGGCCGCCGCGGACCGCTGGCCGCGGGCCGGAGCCCTCGGCCCGGCGATCGTGGACCCGGCCGGCGCGCTCTATCCCTCGGCCCGGGACCTGCCGACGCTGTGGCGCGGGCTCGGCCATGTCCTGTGCGGCTGGTGGTGGCCGGACAACCCGTGGACCGCGAGCTACCGGCGCGAGCGCGGCGCTCCCGTGGAGGGCCCGGTCGGCTGGCTGTCCGGGTCCTGCCTGGTGCTGCCCGCCGAGGCCTTCGCCGGCCTCGGCGGCTTCGACGACAGCTACTTCATGTACTTCGAGGACGTCGACCTCGGCGCCCGGCTCGGGCGGGCCGGCTGGCTGTCGGTGCACGTGCCCGCCGCCGTCGTGGTGCACGAGGGCGGGCACGCCACCCGCCGGGTCGCCGGCGCGATGCTGCACGAGCACCACCGCTCCGCGCGGCGCTACCTGCTCCGGCTCTACCCCGGGTGGCGCCACGCGCCGCTGCGGGCGGCCATCACGGCAGGCCTCGGAGCCCGTTTCGCGCTCAGCCGGATCTGGGGGCGGGTCGCTGCCGGCGCGGCACCGCAGCGCAGCGCCGCGGTCCTGCACGAGGCGGGCCAGCAATGACCGCGTTCTACCCGGCCATCCCGGCCGGCGGCAGCGGTACCCGGCTGTGGCCGCTGAGCCGGCGGGCCCGCCCCAAGTTCCTGCTGCCGTTGACCGGCGGGCGCAGCCTGCTGCGGATCACCGCTGACCGGCTGCTTCCGCTGTCCGCCCCGGACCGGCTGCTGGTCGTCGCCGGCACGACGCACGCCGCGGCCATCCGCGAGCAACTGCCGGAACTGCCGACGGCCAACCTCGTCACCGAGCCCGAGCCGCGCGAGTCCGGGCCGGCGATCGCGCTGGCCGCGGCCCTCGTACACGAGCGCGATCCGGACGGCATCACCGGTTCCTTCGCCGCCGACCACGCGGTGACCGACGTACCGGCGTTCCATGCCGCCGTCGGCCGCGCCATCGCCGCCGCCGCCGACGGCGCCCTGGTGACCATCGGCATCACCCCGACCGGGCCGGCCACCGGCTACGGCTACATCCGGACCGGGCCGGTGGGCGAGCACGGCGCACACCCGGTACAGCAGTTCCGGGAGAAGCCGGATCTGGCCACCGCGCAGCAGTACCTCGCCGGCGGCGGCTACGTCTGGAACGCCGGCATGTTCGTCTGGCGGGCTGCCTCCCTGCTGGCGGAGGTACGCCGCCAGCTGCCCGAGCTGTACGCCGGGGTCACCGAGATCGCGGCGGCGTACACCCGGGGCGAGGGCCCGCAGGTGCATGCCGAGCTCTGGCCGTCGCTACCGGCGGTGTCGATCGACGTCGGGATCATGGAGGGCGCCGCCGAGCGCGGCGCCGTGGCCTGCGTGCCCGCGACGTTCGGCTGGACCGACGTCGGCGACTGGGACAGCCTCGCCGGGCTGCTGACCGCCGACGCCGACGGCACCACCGCGCTCGGCGAGGGGCTGGTCCTGGCGCGGGACAGCGCGGGCTGCATGGTGTCCCTCGCCGGCCGGCCGGTGGTCCTGCTCGGCGTAGACGACCTGGTCGTCGCCGACGCCGGCGACGCGGTGCTGGTCTGTCCGCGGGACCGGGCGCAGGACGTCGGCGGGATCGTCGCCGAGCTGCTGGCCGCCGGGCGGGACGACCTGACGTGACCGGCGCGCCCGCTCGGGTAGTGTCGATCGACGTGATCGCGGCGTCGAACGCTCAGTGAGTGCAGTGAGCGCACCGCCCCGCACGTCGACCCGGACCTTCGCGTTGGCTGTCAACGACCTGCGCCGCGGTTGGCGCCAACGCGAGCTGTGGGGGCACCTCGGCTGGCAGGACATCCGGCAGCGCTACCGGCGCTCGGTGCTGGGCCCGTTCTGGATCACGATCAGCATGGCGATCACCGCCGTCGCGCTCGGCATCCTGTACGCCGGGCTGTTCGGCAACCCGATCGAGCGACAGCTGCCCTACATCCTGGTCGGCTTCATCGTCTGGGCCTTCATCGGCAGCTGCGTCACCGACGGCGCCATGGTGTTCATCTCCAGCGAGGGGCTGATCAAGCACCTGCCGGCGCCGATCAGCGTGCACGTGTACCGGCTGATCTGGCGGCAGATCCTGTTCTTCGGTCACAACATGATCGTGTACGCCGTGATGCTGCTGGTCTTCCCGCAGCCGCTGACCCTGGCCAGTCTCGCCGCGATCCCGGCGTTTGCGCTGCTCGTGCTCAACGGGTTCTGGGCCGTGCTCCTGATCGGCATCATCAGCACCCGGTTCCGCGACCTGCCGCCGGTGACGCAGAGCATCGTGCAGCTGATGTTCTTCCTGACGCCGATCGTGTGGATCTACGACGACCTCCAGAAGAACCCGGCGGTGTCCAGCCGCGCGCGGCTGGCCGAGCTCAACCCGTTCCTGCACTTCCTCGAGACGATCCGGCAGCCGCTGCTCGGCGAGCCCATCGTCTGGCGGCACTGGCTCATCGTGCTGGCCATCACCGTTGTCGGCTGGTCGCTGACCCTGGTGGTCATGCGCAACTACCGCTCCCGCGTCTCCTACTGGGTCTGACCGGTACTGCATCGTGGTGAGCATCGAGGTGCGACAGGCCTGCGTGGATTTCCCGATCTTTGACGCCCGTGCCCGCTCGCTGAAAAAGGCGATGCTCGGGATGGTCGGCGGCCAGATCGGCTCGAACGCGCAGAAGGTCGTCGTCGTCCAGGCCCTGAAGAACATCGACCTGGACCTGCAGCACGGGGCCCGGGTGGCGCTGATCGGGCACAACGGGGCCGGTAAGTCGACCCTGCTGCGGCTGCTGTCGGGCATCTACGAGCCGACCGCCGGCAGCACCGTCGTCACCGGCCGGGTGGCTCCGGTGTTCGACCTCGCGGTCGGGATGGACCAGGAGATCTCCGGCTACGAGAACATCATCGTGCGGGGACTGTTCCTGGGCATGACCCGCGTCCAGATGGAGCAACGCCTCGACGACATCGCGGAGTTCACCGAGCTCGGCGACTACCTGACGATGCCCATCCGCACGTACTCGACCGGCATGAAGGTGCGGCTGGCCCTCGGCGTCGTGACGAGCATCGACCCGGAGATCCTGCTGCTCGACGAGGGCATCGGTGCGGTGGACGCGGCGTTCCTGCGCAAGGCCCGCGGCCGGCTGACCGACCTGGTCGGGCGGTCCGGGCTGCTCGTCTTCGCCTCGCACTCCGACGAGCTGTTGCGAGACCTGTGCGACACCGGAGTGTGGCTCGAGCGCGGCCAGATCCTGCAGCAGGGACCGCTGGAGGAGGTGCTGGCGGCGTACAAGGAGCGCTACCCGGCGCCGCCGCGACGCCGTCCGGGCGGCCCCCCGCCCGGTCGCGGCGGCCTGCCACCCAACCGCCCCGGCCCGGCACCGAACCGTCCGGGCCCGCCGCTGGACGGCCCTGGGGGCCAAGGGGTGCAGCCACCCGAGCGCCCCGACCCGCCACCCGGCCCGGGCTCCCCGCAACCAGGGCCTCCGGAGCCGACGCAGCCGCCGGACCCAGGCTCGTGACCGAGCCGACCGGTCGTCCGCCGCTGGCACCAGAAGCGGTCGTGGCGGTGATCGTGACGATGCACCGGCGCGAGCAGCTCGCCGAGAGCCTGGCGGCGCTGCGGAACCAGACCCGGCCGGTGGATCACCTGGTCGTCGTGGACAACGGGCCCGACGACGCGGCCCAGGACGTGGTCGCCGCCGGTGGGGTGCCCTCGACGTACCTGCTCTCGCACCGCACCCTCGGGGGCGCGGGCGGTTTCGCCCTCGGCATGCTGCATGCGCTGGCCATGGGAGCGCAGTGGGTCTGGTGTGCCGACGACGACGGCCGCCCGGGCGGCGACGACACGCTGGCGACCCTGCTGGACTGCGCCGAGCGGCACGACCTGGCCGAGGTCTCCCCGGTGGTCGTCGACCGCGAGGATGCCGATCGGCTGGCCTTCCCGCTGCGTCGCGGGCTGCGCTGGCGACGAGACCCGGCCGATCTCGGCGGCAGCGACCTGCTGCCCCGCTACGCCTCCCTGTTCAACGGCGCGCTGTTCCGCGCCGACGCCCTGGACGCGGTCGGCGTACCGGACTACCGGCTGTTCAGCCGCGGCGACGAGACCGAGGTCCACCGCCGGCTGCAGCGCTCCGGGCTGGCCTTCGGCACCTGCCTGGCCGCCCGCTACGTGCATCCGAGCGGGACCGAGGAGTTCGTGCCGATCCTCGGCGGCCGGCTGTCCGCGCAGTACCCCGGCAACGACACCAAGCGCTACTACACCTACCGCAACCGCGGGTACCTGATGGCGCAGCCGGGGATGCGCTGGCTGTACCCGCTGGAGTGGATCCGCTTCGGCTGGTTCTTCCTGGCCACCCGCCGCGACCCGGCCGGTCTGCGGGAGTGGTTGCGGCTGACCCGGGCCGGTCGGCGGGAACGCTTCACCCGCCGGTAGCGGAACCGGGAGCGCCGCCGCGGCGTCGGAGCCGCATGACCGTTCGGCGAACTGCGGGCACCGGCGCTCAGGTAGGCGATGACCTGAACCAGGTACACCTCCGAGGTCCAGGCAACCAGCGCACAGGACGAGCCGGACCGCACCGGGGCGTTAGCGGCTAGGACTCCGGGTCGAAGATCCGGCGCCAGGACTCGATCGAGGTCAGCTCCGGCACGGCGGCGCGGTACTGGCGGCGCGACTGCGGGAAGTCGCGGTAGCAGCGGCGGTACAGCCGCAGCGACTCCTTCAGCATCCCCCAGAACACGCGCGGATCCCGCCGGCGCAGCGCGACGCCACGGCCGTCCGCCGTGGCCACCGTCGCGGTGTCCAACCGGGCCAGCACGAACCAGCGGGCGTCCTGCGCCGCGACGTTGAGCTGCGGACGATCCGGCTCCTCGCTGCGGTCCACCGGCCGCAGGTTGTGCAACATCGCGCTGAGCAGCGTGCGCCCGATGGTGAGCGGGGTGCCCGGGGGTTTCATGAACCGCTCAGCTCTGACCGGCGACATGCTCGGCAGCGGCAGGTCCGAGGAGGAGCCCAGCGTCTTGCCGTCCAGGTAGGTCGCGCGCTTGGCGCGGATCGTCGGCAGTGCGGTGGCCAGCAACGGGAACAGCAGGTCCGGCCCGGCCATGAAGTCCCGGACGGCGAGGTGGCGCAGCGCCACCGTCGAGTACTGCAGGCTGAGCAGGAACTTCAGGTCGAACTTCAGGTGGTCCAGCAGCATCGTGCCGCCGCGCCGGTAGGGGCTGTGCAGGGCGGCGGCCACCATCCGGTTGCGGACGTGGAAGTAGGCCTGCCAGTCGCTGACGTCGTCCTTGTCCGTCCACGACAGGTGCCAGATCGCGACGCCGGGCAGGGTGGCGGTCGGGAAGCCGGCCACGCCTGCCCGCAGCCCGTACTCCGCGTCGTCCCACTTGATGAACAGCGGCAGCGGCAGGCCGATCTGCTCGGCGACGGTGCGCGGGATCAGGCACATCCACCAGCCGTTGTAGTCCACGTCGATCCGCCGGTGCAGGTGCTTGGCCTTGCGCAGGGTCTGCCGGCTGAAGTCGTGGCCATAGCAGGTGTTCGGGGCGTTGCGCCAGAAGAACCGGTTGCGCTGGACCACCTCGCCCATGCTGTGCAGCACCGAACGGTTCTGCAGCGCCAACATCTGGCCGCCCACGAGCATCGGGCTCTTCGCGAACCGGGCGAAGGTCAGCGCCCGGTGCACACTGTCCGGTTCCAACTCGATGTCGTCGTCGAGGAAGATCAGGTGCGTCGCGTCGCTGGCGGTGAGCATCTCGTACATCGCCCGGGAGAAGCCGCCGCTGCCGCCGAGGTTCGGCTGGTCGACCAGCCGCAGCCGGTTGCCCAGCGCCGCGGCGACCTCCGGGAAACGCGTCGTGGCGGACACCTTGTCGGTCCCCTGGTCGGCGACGAAGACGGTCCCGATCTCGCTGAGCACCATCGGGTCGTCGGCCAGCGCGCCGAGCGCAGCCACGCAGTCGGCCGGGCGGTTGTAGGTGGTCATCCCGATGGCCAGTTTCGCCGGCTCCGCCGGTGCCACATCGGCGTACCAGCCGGCCGCGCGAAGGGAGACCGGCTCGTCCCCGGCGGTGATGTCGAACCAGTACCAGCCGCCGTCCTCGAACGGCCCGAGGTCCAACTCGAACTCGACGATGTCGATCGGCTCGCCGTCGGTCTCGTTGGAGGCGCCGGTCACGTGGATGACGTCGCCGTCGGCCTTGGACCGGTACACATCGATCCGGCAGCGACCGTGCAACTGCAACTGCAGCACCACGCCGGTGAGGGTCGTCCAGCGCCGCCAGTAGCTGGCCGGGAAGGCGTTGAAGTACGTCGCCAGCGACAGCTCCCGGCCGGCCTCGATCCGCGCCGCACCCCGGTCGAGCACCTTGGCCCGGCCGCTCGTCTCGTCCAGGTACAGCGTTCGCACCTTGAGCGGGTCGGCCGGGCGGGGCATGATGACCCGCTGCAGCAGCGTCACCGCGCGGCCCGGCCGGAGGTCCTCGGCCACCGGGTCGGCGACGGTGTCCGGCGAGATGGTCTGCTGGCTGTGCGTCATGGTGGTCCTCGCGGTCTCGGGCTCAGTCGTCCAGGCGGCCGTCGAGCGACCGGTCCTCGGTGAAGTACGGCCGGATCCGGTTGTCGTACATGCTCAGCGCCGATCCGATGGCCATGTGCATGTCCAGGTACTTGTACGTACCCAGCCGCCCCCCGAACAGCACCAGCCGGTCGGCTGCCTCGCGGGCGGCCAGCTTGCGGTAGCGGGCCAGCTTGTCCCGGTCCCCGACGGTGTTGATCGGGTAGTACGGCTCGTCGGTGGCGGCGGCGAACCGGGAGTACTCCCGGAAGATGACCGTGGAGTTGCGCTGGTAGTCGCGCTCGGGGTGGAAGTGCCGGAACTCGTGGATCCGGGTGTACGGGACGTCCTCGTCGGCGTAGTTCATCACCGGCGTGCCCTGGAAGTCCCCGACCGGCAGAACCTCGCGCTCAAAGTCCAGCGTTCGCCAGCCCAACTCCCCCTCGGCGTAGTCGAAGTAGCGGTCCAGCGCGCCGGTGAACACCGTGGGTACGCCCGGCGGGAGGTCGCCGCGCACGTCGAAGTAGTCCGTGTCGAGCCGGACCTCGATGTTCGGGTGCTCGGCCATCCGGGTCAGCCACGCGGTGTAGCCGTCGACCGGCAGACCCTCGAAGGTGTCGTTGAAGTAGCGGTTGTCGAAGGTGTAGCGAACCGGCAGCCGGGCGATCACCGCGGCCGGCAGCTGGGTGGGGTCGGTCTGCCACTGCTTCTTGGTGTAGCCGCGGATGAACGCCTCGTACAGCGGCCGCCCGATCAGCGCGATCGCCTTTTCCTCCAGGTTGCGGGCCCCCTCCACGTCGAACTCGCCGGCCTGCTCGGCGACCAGCGCCCGGGCCTGGTCCGGGGTGAGGTGCCGGCGGAAGTACGACGTGATCGTGCCGAGGTTGATCGGCATCGGGTACACCGCGTCCTGGAAGATCGTGTACACGCGGTGCTGGTAGCCGGTGAAGGACGTGAACCGGTTGGCGTAGCGCCACACCCGCTCGTTGGAGGTGTGGAACAGGTGCGCGCCGTAGCGGTGCACCTCGATGCCGGTGTCCGCGTCGATCTCGGAGTAGGCGTTGCCGCCCAGGTGCTCGCGCCGGTCCAGGACGAGGACCCGCTTACCGAGTTCCCCGGCCACCTGCTCGGCGACGGTGAGCCCGAAGAAGCCGGAACCGACCACGATCAGGTCCCACGGATCCGGGCTCATCGGGGCGAACCGGCACGAACCGGGACAGGGGGAAGGGCGACCACGATGACCCACCGTACCGTGCACGGCGGGCCGACCCGGTCCCGACTCGCGCCTAGACTGTGGGGCACAGCCAGCCACGATCGGAGGGATGTAGGTTCGTGCCCGCGCTGTCCCTGGCCGACGTCTGGCTGGTGATCGTCTATCTCGCCGTCACCTTCCTGCCCGGCCTGCTTATCACACTGTCCGCCGGGTTGCGCCGCTGGACGGCGGTCGCGCTGGCCCCGCTCGTCGGGTACGGAGTCACCGCGCTGGTTGGCCCGCTGAGTTCGGTCGGCCTGCGATGGACGCCGCTCACCCTGCTCGGCGGCAGCGTCGCAATGGCCGCGATCTGCCTGGTCCTGCGGGTGCTGGTCGATCGGCGGCGCTTCCTGGCCCGGGCCGCCGTGCGGGCCGGGACGGGCGTGGCCCGGGACCGTCGCGGGGACGCGACCATCGCCGGGGCCGTCGTGCTGGCCTCCGGGATCGGCGCCGCGGTGGTGCTGATCGGCATCGGCCGGCTCGACGCCATCCACCAGGACTGGGATGCGATCTTCCACGCGAACGCGATCCGCTTCATCCTCGACACCGGGAACACCGACCCCGGAGCCCTGCGGGCGATCAACAACTACGAGGACCCGGCGTTCTTCTACCCGAACGCCTACCACGCGGTCGCCGCCGTCGTCGGCACGCTGACCGGCGCGAACGTCCCCGAACTCATGAACAGCCAGATGCTGCTGGTCCCCGGCACCACAGCCCTCGGGCTCGCCGCGCTGCTGCGCGGGCACGGCGCCCGGGTCGCGCTGGCCGCGACCACGCCGGTGCTGCTCGTGGCCTTCACCGGATTCGCTACGGACATGCTCTTTCGCGGACCGCTGCTGCCCTTCGTCACCGCGCTCGCGCTGCTCCCCGCGTTCCTGCTCGGCCTCGGCGATGTCCTGGACCGCCCTCGGTTCGCCCCCGGGCTGGTGGTCGCGCTGACTGCCGTGGGGCTGCTCGGCCTGCACCCGAGCATCGCGCTGACGGCGGCGATCTTCGCCGTCCCGATGCTGCTGCAGCGCTGGGCCGGACGGCTCCGACGAGTGCTCGTCGAGGCTCCCGTGCTGCTCGTCATCGCGGCGATGTCCGGGCTGCTGGGCCTTCGTTTCGCCCTCGGTGCGCTGAAGGTGGGCGGCACCGCGAACCTGGTGGACTGGAAGGCCAACCAGACCCCCGGACAGGCGGTCGGGGACCTGCTGATGCTCAACCACGAACGGGCCGCCCCGCAGTTCTGGCTCGCCGCCCTCCTCGTGGTCGGGCTCCTCACGGTCGCCCGGCTCCGCCCGCTGTGGTGGTGGCTGGTCGGCGCGACCGTGTTCGGGGCCGGCTTCGTGGCGACCTCGGCGTACGACCTGCCGTGGACGGAGACGGTGACCGGACCCTGGTGGAACGATCCCTGGCGGTTCGTGGCCATCGCCGTCCTCGGGTTGGCCGTCCTCGCCGCACACGGTGCCGTGGTCCTCGCCGAGGCGGCGCTCGGCCTCGCCCGCCGCCAGCGGCTGCTGGGCCGCCCCGGGCTGGCCGGCCGGGTCTGGCTCGGGGCCGCGATGGTCGCCGTCCTGGCCGTCTTCGGCCTGGCCAGCAACGGCTTCTACGTTCCCGCGAACGCCAAGCGGATGGCGCTGAACTTCCAGGACGGTCCGACCCTGCCCGCCACGGAGCGGGTCGCGATGGCCGCGTTGGCCCGGATGGCCGGTCCCGGGGACCGGATCATGAACGATCCGCTGGACGGGTCCCCGTGGATGTACTCGCTGTACGGCCTGCACCCGATGTACGGGCACATCATCGCGCCGCTGCAGTTCGGCCGCGCCGGTCCCGACCAGCAGGAGCTGATCTACTCCTTCCGCTGCCTGGATTCCGACCAGTCGGTCCGCGACCTGATCGCGAAGTACGGGATCCGGTACGTGTTCGTGAACGACACCTACGTCCGGAAGTACTTCAAGCGGATCCCCGGCCTGCTCAACCTCTCCCCGGTCAAGTCCCTGCAGCTGGTGTACTCCCGGGACGGGACGAACATCTACCGGATCCAACTCGTCCCGCTGCGGACCCCGCCCGCGGGTGCACCGGCCTGCGGTCGCAGGGCCGCTCCCTGACGTGCGCGCCCTCGTCACCGGCGGAGCCGGGTTCATCGGGTCGACCCTGGTCGACCGGCTTGTCGACGACGGCCACCTCGTCACCGTCGTGGACGACCTGTCCCGAGGGCGGCAGTCCAACCTGAGCGCCGCGCTCGGCCGTGGGGTCGAGTTGCACCGGCTCGACGTCGGCGGCGCCGCGTTCGCCGACCTCGTAGGGACCTGCGTCCCCGAGGTCGTGTTCCACCTGGCCGCCCAGATCGACGTCCGGGCCAGCGTCGCCGACCCGCTGCAGGACGCACGCAGCAACGTGCTGGCCACGATCAACGTGGCCGAGGCGGCCCGGCATGCCGGGGTCGGCAAGATCGTCTTCGCCTCTTCCGGCGGATCCATCTACGGCACCCCGCAGCGGTTGCCGGTGGCCGAGGACTGCCCGATCAGCCCGGAATCGCCGTACGCCGCGGCCAAGGTCGCCGGGACGGATCCGCACGCCGGTAAGATCGCAGCCGTCCCTGCCACCAGGCGTTGGAGCCACCCGACATGCCAGACTCGCCGGCCGGCCCGGCCACCGGCACCAACCGGGACGCCTGGGTGGTCATGCCGGTCTACAACGAGAAGACCGTCGTCGCGGCCGTGGTCAGCGAGGTCCTGCGCAGCTTCCCCAACGTCGTGTGCGTCGACGACGGCAGCGTGGACGGCTCGGCCGAGCAGGTCGCGCGGACCGGCGCGCATCTGGTGCGGCACCCGATCAACCTCGGTCAGGGCGCGGCGCTACAGACCGGCCTGGCCTACGCCAAGGCCCGGCCCGGTGCGCGCTACTTCGTGACCTTCGATGCCGACGGCCAGCACCGGGTCGACGACGCGCAGGCGATGCTGGCCCTGGCCCGCACCGGGACCGCCGATGTCGTACTCGGGTCGCGGTTCCTGCGCGACGACGCCGAGGTGCCGTGGCCCAAGCGCGTGGTACTCAAGACCGCGGTGGCGCTCAGCCCGAAGGCCCGTCGGCTGCACCTGTCCGACGCGCACAATGGGCTGCGGGTCTTCACCCGCCCGGTGGCGGACCAGCTGCGGATCACGATGAGCGACATGGCCCACGCCTCGGAGATCGTCGGCTACCTGGCCCGGTCGCAGTGGCGGGTCCGTGAGGTACCGGTCACGATCAACTACACCGACTACTCCAAGGCCAAGGGCCAGTCCCTGGTCAACGGCGTGAACATCCTCTTCGACCTGTCCATGAAGCAGCGCGGGGGCTGAGCCGGTGGTCATCCAGTTCATCCTGCTCGCCGCCGTCGGGCTCGGATTTCTGCTCTTCGTCCGCCGTTGGCACGGCGTGCGGATGCAGGCCGGCAAGCGGATCGGGCTGGTCGCCTTCACCGTCCTCAACATCTACGCCGTGCTCCGACCGAACGACGTGACCTGGGTCGCCAACCGGCTCGGGGTGGGCCGCGGCGCCGACCTGGTGCTCTACGTGCTGGTCATCGCGTTCATGCTCGGCATGCTCAACTTCTATCTGCGCTTCAAGACGATGGACCGCCGGTTGACCGAACTGGCCCGCACCATCGCCATCCGCGAGGCCGAGATCGTGAACCGCGAGCGCGGGCTGCTGGCGCCGCACGACGTCACCGTGTCCGTACCCGACGATGCAGTCCTGTCCGTGCCGGAGGCAGCCGTGGGCGACCCCGTCACCGGGGAGGTCTAGATCAGCGAACCCGGCGGCATCGACATCATGGTGCCGTACTTCGACCGCCCGGACCTGCTGCGCCACCTCGTCAGCTCCGTACTCGAGCAGGCCGACCCCCAGTGGCGGCTGACCGTCGTCGACGACGGGCCCGGCCTGGACGGCGTCGAGAACTGGCTGGGCGGGCTGGGGGACACCCGGCTGCGCTACCTGCACAACCCGGCCAATCTGGGTATCAACCGCAACTTCCAGCGCTGCCTGGACCTGGCCGAGCAGGAGTTCGTCGTGATCACCGGCGCCGACGACCTGTTCCTGCCGAACTACGTCGGGTCGGTGCGGGCGGCGTACCGGAAGTTTCCCGAGGCCGCGATCATCCAACCCGGCGTGGCCGCGATCGACGCGGCCGGCGCGGTCCGGGACGGGCTCGCGGACCGGGCCAAGCGGGCCATCTTCGCCCCCCGGGTCCAGGTCCCCACGTTGCTGCGCGGCGAGGACCTGGCCGTCAGCCTGCTCCGCGGAAACTGGCTGTACTTCCCCTCGCTGGCCTGGCGCACCCGGCCGGCGCAGAAGGCCGGCTTCCGCGACGGCCTGCACGTGATCCAGGACCTCGCCCTCGTTCTGGACCTCATCCGCTCCGGTCGCCAACTGCTCGTCGAGCCGGTCGCCAGCTTCCGCTACCGGCGGCACAGCTCCAGCGTCTCGTCGTGGCGGGCCGCGGACGGAAGCCGGTTCGCCGAGGAGCGAGGCTTCTTCCGGGCGGAGGCGGCCCGGCTGGACGAGCTGGGCTGGCAGCGGGCGGCCCGCGCGGCCAGGAGGCACGTGGCCTCGCGGGTCAACGCAGCGACCCAGCTGCCCGGCGCGCTGGCCGGCGGCCGCGTCTCCCGGGTACGGGCCCTGGCCACCCACGTGCTGCGGCCCTGATCCATGCAACCGGCCACAATCCGACAACCCACAGCCCCCACAACCCCCGCGCCGGATGCGGATGCGGTCAGGCGTCGACCGGAACCGCCTCCGTTGCGGCCCTGGCGGCCCCGACCGGGCGGCGGCGGCGCGCGACCCACCCGCGGGCC
>JBBPYA010000155.1:0-2202 GCA_038200385.1 Mycobacteriales bacterium | reverse complement strand
TGGCAGCGCGACACCATCCGGCGGCACGGCTGGGCCGTCACCGCGGTTCTCGGCGATGACCACGAGCCGCCGTTCGCCTACACCGTCGGGCTGTCCGGGTTCGGCCATCCCGAGCTGGTGGTGTTCGGACTCCTGCAGGCGGTGTCCGGCCGGCTGCTCAACGGGGCGCGCGGTTCCCGTGGGATCCCGGGTTCTCGATCCCGCGCTGGCTGCAGCCACTGACCGGTCCCGCACCCACCTGAACCGGCCCCGCCACCCAGCTGACGGGCCTCATGACCCGCCAGGAGGGAGGCAGCCACTCGCAGGCCAGGGCGCGGCTCAGCTGCTCTCGGGCAGTGCCGGGCCGACGACGTCGTCGGCGTCGACGATCGTGTACGCGTAGCCCTGTTCGGCGAGGAAGCGCTGCCGATGCGCGGCGTAGTCCTGGTCCAGGGTGTCCCGGGAGATGACGGTGTAGAAGTGCGCCTGCCTGCCGTCGGCCTTGGGGCGCAGGACGCGGCCGAGTCGCTGGGCTTCCTCCTGCCGGGAGCCGAACGTGCCTGACACCTGGATCGCGACCGACGCCTCCGGCAGGTCGACGGAGAAGTTGGCCACCTTGGACACCACCAGGGTCGGGATCTCCCCGGTGCGGAACGCCGCGTACAGCCGCTCCCGTTCGCGGTTGGTCGTGGAGCCCTGGATGACGGGGACGTCCAGGGCCTCGCCGAGTTCGGCCAGCTGGTCCAGGTACGCGCCGATTACGAGGACCTGCTCGTCGCGGTGCCGCTCGACCAGGCTGCGGACGACAGCAAGCTTCGTGCGGGCGGTGGCGCAGACCCGGTAGCGCTCCTCCGGCTCGGCGATGGCGTAGGCCATCCGTTCGGCGTCGGTCATGGTCACCCGGACCTCGGTGCAGTCCGCCGGGGCGATCCAGCCCTGGGACTCGATGTCCTTCCACGGCGCGTCGTACCGCTTCGGCCCGATCAGGCTGAACACGTCGCCCTCGTGCCCGTCCTCACGGATCAGCGTCGCGGTGAGTCCGAGCCGCCGCCGGGACTGCAGGTCGGCGGTGAGCCGGAAGATCGGGGCGGGCAGCAGGTGCACCTCGTCGTACACAATCAGCCCCCAGTCCCGGGCGCCGAACAGGTCCAGGTGCAGGAACTCGCCCTTCCGGCGGGTCGTCATGATCTGGTACGTCGCGATGGTGACCGGGCGGATCTCCTTGCGCTCGCCGGAGTACTCGCCGATCTCCTCCTCGGTCAGCGACGTGCGGGCGATCAGCTCGCGCTTCCACTGCCGGCCGGCGACGGTATTGGTGACCAGGATCAGCGTGGTCGCCTTCGCCCGGGCCATCGCTGCCGCGCCGACGAGGGTCTTTCCGGCGCCGCAGGGCAGTACGACGACCCCGGACCCGCCGGCCCAGAACCCGTCGACGGCCTGCTGCTGGTAGTCCCGCAGCGTCCAGTCCTGCTGGTCCAGGTCGATCGCGTGCGCCTCGCCGTCGACGTAGCCGGCCAGGTCCTCGGCCGGCCACCCCACCTTGAGCAGCGCCTGCTTGAGCCGACCGCGCTCGCTGGGGTGCACCAGCACGGCGTCCCCCTCCAGCCTGGTGCCGAGCATCGGCGCGATCTTCTTCTGCCGCAGCACCTCCTCCAGCACCGCGAGGTCCAGCGCGCGCAGCACCAGGCCGTGCGCCGGGTCGTTGACCAGCTGCAGCCGTCCGTAGCGGTCCATGGTGTCGGCGACGTCGATCAGCAGCGCATGCGGGACGGCGTACCGGCTGAACCGGACCAGTGCGTCGACCACCTGCTCGGCGTCGTGCCCGGCCGCGCGGGCGTTCCACAGCCCGAGCGGGGTCAGCCGGTAGGTGTGCACGTGCTCGGGGGAGCGCTCCAGCTCCGCGAACGGCGCGATCGCCATCCGGCACTCCTGTGCCTGTGGGTGGTCGACCTCGAGGAGCAGGGTCTTGTCGGACTGGACGATCAGTGGACCTTCACTCACCCTGCACGGCCTCCAGGCATCGGCGTACGAAATGCGTTCAGTCTGTAACGTCGGTCAGACAGTTTCCCATCCACGGGGCGGGATCGTTGCATCGTGAGATCGGAGCACCCATGACCGCCGATGTCCCGGTCGATGTCGAGCGGCTGGCCGCCCGGCAGGCCCGGATCGCCGCGACGCACCTGCGGGCCAAGCCGGACCGGCCACCCTCCAGCGCTCGCGGCG
>JBBPYA010000154.1:0-8010 GCA_038200385.1 Mycobacteriales bacterium | reverse complement strand
GGGCAGGTCTGCGTCGCCGACGGCACGCCGCTGGCCGGGCAGAAGATCGAGCGGGTCCTGACCAACGACCCGGGCATGGGCGTCATCCGGCACGTCGACGCCGGGTACGACCGGGCCGACGAGATCGCCGCCGAGCACGGTGTACGGGTACCGATGCGGGAGACGGAGAGCGCATGACCCGCAGCGGGGCCCGCGGCGGACCAGCGGACGGGGCGCGATGAGCGGTTTCACCTCGATGTGGGACGACCTGCTGCCCGTCGGCCGCCGGGAGGACGGCGGGTACGAGCGGTTCGCCTGGACGTCGGCGGACCTGACCTGCCGGGAGTGGTTCCGGGCCGAGGCGCAGCGCCGCGGGATGGCCGTGGAAACCGACCGAAACGGCAACCAGTGGGCCTGGCTCGGTTCGCCCGGCCCGGACGCCGTCGTGACCGGCAGCCATCTGGACTCCGTACCGGGCGGCGGGGCGTACGACGGCCCGCTCGGCATCGTCAGCGCCTTCGCCGCGCTGGACGAACTCGCCCGCCGCGACCGCAGGCCGACCCGGCCGGTGGCCGTCGTGGCGTTCAGCGACGAGGAGGGCGCCCGGTTCGGCGTGGCCTGCCTCGGCTCGCGGCTGGCCGCGGGAGTCGCCGACGTCGACCGGACCCTGGCGTTGCGCGACGGGGACGGGACCACGCTGGCCGAGGCGATGCGCGCGCAGGGCCACGACCCGAGCCACGTAGGTGCCGATCCCGAGGCGCTGCAACGGATCGGGATGTTCATCGAACTCCACGTCGAGCAGGGCCGCGCTCTGGTCGACCTCGACGCGCCCATCGGGCTGGCGACCGCGATCTGGCCGCACGGCCGCTGGCGGTACGACTTCGCCGGCGCCGGCAACCACGCCGGTACGACGGCGCTGGCCGACCGGCAGGACCCGATGTTGACGTACGCGATGACCGTCCTTGCCGCCCGGAAGCAGGCCGGACTGGCCGGCGCGCTCGCGACCTTCGGCAAGGTGCGCGTCGACCCCGGCGGGGTCAACGCGATCCCGGCCGCGGTCACCGGCTGGCTGGACGGGCGGGCGTCGGACCAGGCGACGCTCGACGCGGCGGTCTCGGCCATCCAGGCCCAGGCCGCCGACCGGGCCGGGCGCGACGGCGTCACCCTCACCGTCACCGCGGAGTCCGTCACCCCCGAGGTGCGCTTCCCGACCGCGCCGCTGGACTGGGCCGGCGGCGTGCTCGGGGACCCCCCGCGGCTGCCGACCGGAGCCGGCCACGACGCCGGGATCCTGGCCACGGCCGGCGTACCTACCGTCATGGTTTTCGTCCGTAACCCCACCGGCATCTCGCACGCGCCGGCTGAACACGCCGAGGAGGCCGACTGCCTCGCCGGTGTCGCGGCCCTGGCCGACCTGCTGGCCGCAGCCGCGTGCTGAGCTACTGGTGCGAGCAGGCTTGGCTCGGCAGCCGGGTGGCCAGCGGCGTCCGGGTCGACGTGAACGACGGCCGGATCACCGCGACCACCGAGGACGCCGGACCCGGCGACGCGCACCAGCTGGCCGGCTTCGTCCTGCCGGGCCTGGCCAACGCGCACTCGCACGCCTTCCACCGCGCGCTGCGCGGGCGGGGGCAACGCGGCGGCGGCTCCTTCTGGACCTGGCGGGAGGCGATGTACGCCGTCGCGGCGCGGCTCGACCCGGACTCCTACCTGCGGCTGGCCACCGCGGTGTACGCCGAGATGGCGCTGGCCGGGATCACCTGCGTGGGCGAGTTCCACTACCTGCACCACGGCACCGGCGGCGTCCCGTACGACGACCCCAACGCTATGCAGGCGGCGCTGGCGCAGGCGGCGGCCGCGGCCGGCATCCGGATCACCCTGCTGGACACGTGCTATCTGACCGGCGGCATCGGCCGGCCGCTGGAGGGCGTCCAGCTCCGGTTCGGCGACGGGGACGCCGACCGCTGGGCCGAGCGCGCGCTGTCCCGGTCCGGGGCACCGCACGTACAGCTCGGGTTCGCCGCGCACTCCGTCCGGGCCGTCCCGGTCGACCAGCTCGCCAGGGTGCCATTGGCTGCCGACGGTGCGCCCTTGCACGTCCACCTGTCCGAGCAGCCGGCCGAGAACGAGACCTGCCTGGCCGCCCACGGCCGCACGCCGACCGCGCTGCTGGTCGAGCACGACGTGCTCCGGTACGGCGCCACCGCCGTGCACGCCACCCACCTCACCGACTCCGACATCGGTCTGCTCGGGGAGCGCGGCGTCGACGTCTGCTTCTGCCCCACCACCGAACGGGACCTGGCCGACGGCATCGGACCGGCCAGGCGACTGACCGATGCCGGCTGCGGCCTGAGCCTTGGCAGCGACAGCCACGCCGTCATCGATCTGCTCGAGGAGGCCCGGGCGGTGGAACTGCACGAGCGGCTGGCCACCGGCGTCCGCGGCCGCTTCGACGTGCCGGCCCTGCTGGACGCCGCCACCGCGCAGGGGCACCGGAGCCTGGGCTGGACGGAGGCCGGGCGGATCGAGGTGGGCGCGGCCGCCGATCTGGTAGCGGTCGACCTGACCTCCGTGCGCACCGCCGGCGGCGAGGATCCGGCGGCGACCGCGGTCTTCGCAGCGACGGCCGCGGACGTCATTGATGTGATCGTCGGCGGCACCAGGATCGTGCAGGACGGGCAGCACCTGCTCGTGCCCGATGTCGGGCGCGCGTTGGGCGAGGCGATCGGAGCGCTGAATGGCTAGCACCGCGTTGACCGGCATCGGTCTGCTCGTGACGAACGACCCGGAGGTCGGCGAGCTGCCCGACGCCGCGGTGGTACTCGACGACGACCGGATCGTCTGGATCGGACCGGCCGCACAGGTCCCCGACGCCGACCAGCAGACCGACATGGACGGCCGCTGCGTGCTGCCCGGGTTCGTCGACAGCCACACGCACCTGGTCTTCGCCGGCGACCGCAGCGCGGAGTTCGAGGCCCGGATGGCCGGCCAGCCCTACCACGCGGGGGGGATTCTCAGCACGGTCGTGGCCACCCGGGCCGCCTCCGACGACGAGCTGACCGCGCACGTCGCGAACCTGGTGGCCGAGATGCTGGCCTCCGGCACGACCACGACCGAGATCAAGACGGGCTACGGGTTGACCACGGCCGACGAGCTGCGCTGCGCCGCCGTCGCGTCCCGGCTCAGCGAGGACGTCACGTTCCTGGGGGCGCACGTCGTACCTGCCGAGTACGCCGACCGTCCGGACGACTACGTCGCCCTCGTCGTCGGCCCGATGCTCGCCGACTGCGCGCCGTACTGCCAGTGGATCGACGTCTTCTGCGCCGAGGGCGCCTTCGATGCCGACCAGGCCAGGGCGATCCTGCTGGCCGGGCGGGCCGCCGGGTTGGGGCTGCGGGTACACGCCAATCAGCTAGGCCCCGGTCCCGGGGTACAGCTCGCCGTGGAGCTGGGCGCCGCCTCGGCCGACCACTGCACCTACCTCGACGACGCCGACGTGGCGGCGCTCGCCGGCAGCCAGACGGTGGCCACCCTGCTGCCGGGGGCGGAGTTCTCGACCCGCTCGAGATACCCCGACGCCCGGCGGCTGCTCGACGCGGGCGTGACCGTCGCCCTGGCCACCGACTGCAACCCGGGCTCGTCGTACACCTCGAACATGCCCTGGTGCATCGCGATGGCGGTGCGGGAGATGGGAATGACTCCCGCGGAGGCGGTGTGGGCGGCCACCGCCGGCGGCTCCCGGGCGCTGCGCCGCGAGGACGTAGGGACGATCCGGATCGGCGCGCGGGCCGACCTGGTGGCCCTGCAGGCGCCCTCGCCGGTCCATCTGGCCTACCGGCCGGGGGTGCCGCTGGTCGCGGCGACCTGGAAGAACGGTCAGCCGCTCACCGCGGCATGACTGCTCAGCGCGAGCGCGCCGGTCGCAGCAGCAGCCGCCGCCAGGCGTCGGCCAGGAAGATCCGGAACCGGGCCGGCGTCCAGCTTCGTTCGCTGAGCAGCAGGAAGTAATCCGTTGAGTTCATGCTCCACACCACGTCGGCGACGTCGGCCTCGGACAGCTCCGGACGTACCTCGCCGGTGGACTGGAGCTGCGCGGCGAAGCGATTCACCTCGGCGGCCCGGCGCTGGGCGATCTCCTCGGTGAGGCTCGCGCATTCGGGATCGACGGCGGCGGCTTCCCGCAGCGCCTTGTGCACCGGGGCGGTCAGCGGCACGGTCTCGGCGATGATCCCGGCGTACCGGTCGATCTGCTCCTCTGCGGTGGCACCGGACGGCTCCATCGAGTGCCCTTGGACGTCGGAGTCCGCCGAGGGTACGGCGCTGCCGAGCAGCTCGCGGATCAGCATCGGCTTGCGCCCGACTGCGGCGTACACGGTGTCGACGGCCACCCCCGCCTTGCGCGCGATCTGGGCGACGGTGGTCGCGGCATAGCCGTTGGACGTGAACAGTTCTCTGGCCGCAGCAAGGACAGCACGCCTGGTGCGGGCTGCGTTTTCCACCCGCCCCGGAGCGTGATATCGGCGCGGGATTCTCGGTTCGCCCGGCATCAGCTCCATTGTAGACGCGTGCCATGGCGCGCGATCCCAGCGATGAGCGGTGCGGTCTGCCGGCACGTGGGCTCTGGTGTGACGATGAGCCGTGCTCACCAACAGGTCCGCCGCCCGCAGCGCGGGCCTCGTGGTCGTGGCCCTGACGCTGACCGCGTGTACGGCGGTGGGGGCGCCCGCCTCCGGCCGGCCGGCCGGGTCGACGAGCCGGGCGGCGGCTTCGGCGACGCCCGGCACGACGGCACCGACCCCGACCCCGTCTCCCCTGCCGAGCGCCGCCCCCGACGCCTGCGCACGATCCACGCTGGCCCGGTTGGACCTGCCCGGCCAGGTCGGCCAGGTACTCATGGTGGGCCTCCCGGTGGGCGATCCGGTGCCGGGGTACAGCGGGCTGCAGCAGTTCCGGATCGGCAACGTGTTCCTGGCCGGGCGCAGCGGGGCGGGGGCCGAGCAACTCCGGGCGGCCACGTCGCGGCTGCAGGCCCAGGCGATCGGACTGACGGGGACCTATCTGCAGATCGCCGTCGACCAGGAGGGCGGCAACGTCCAGACACTGACCGGGCCAGGGTTCGCCCCGATTCCGATCGCGCTGGACCAGGTGGCCGAGCCCGACCTCGGCGCCCGCACAGGCGCCTGGTCGGCGCAGCTCGCGCAGGCCGGCATCACCCTGGATCTTGCACCGGTCGCCGACACCGTCCCGGCCGGGACCGCCGCGCAGAACCCGCCGATCGGTGCCTCGTCGCGCCAGTTCGGCAGCGATCCGGGCGCGGTCGCGGACGCGGTGTCCACCGTTGTCCGCGCGATGCTCGGGTCGGGACTGGGCACGACGGTCAAGCACTTCCCGGGGCTGGGCCGGGTCCGGCTCAACACCGACACGTCGACCGGTGCCGTCGACGACCGGGCCGGTCCCGACGACCCGTTCCTGCAGCCGTTCCGGGCCGCGGTCGACGCCGGGACGACGGCGGTCATGGTGTCCTCCGCGTCCTACCCCGGCCTGGACCCGGACCGGCTCGCGGCCTTTTCCGCCCCGATCGTGACCGACCTGCTGAAGGGCACGCTGGGCTTCACCGGGATGGTGCTCTCCGACGACCTCGGAAACGCCGTCGCGGTGTCCGGACGGCCACCGGGGCAGCGGGCGGTGGACTTCGTCGCCGCCGGTGGCGACCTGGTGCTGACGGTCGACGCCGCGGACGCCGGACCGATGACCGCCGCATTGATTGCACGGGCCGGCCGTGACCCGGCGTTCGCATCCCGGACCCGCGACGCCGCCCTGCGGGTGTTGCGCAGCAAGCAGGACGCCGGACTGCTGGTCTGCTGACCGGCACCGCCCAACCCGATGATCATGGGATCTGCCGGTCAGGACCGGCAGATTCCCATGATCATCGCCGTAGGGGCGGGGGGCGGGCTCAGCGCAGCACCTCAGCGACCGCTGCGGCGGCCCGGCTGGGCGCGCTGAGCTCGGCGTACCGCCCACCGCCGGCCCCGGCCAGCCGCGCACAGGCCCGCCGGCCGGGCTCGTCCTCGCCGAGACCCAGCACGTGCAGCCGGGCGCCGGCCGCCGCGGCGGCGCCGGCGACGCGGACCGGATCGGTGCCTGCCGTCGCGATGCCGTCGGTGATCAGCACCAGCTCCCGCCGCCGGGCCCGGGCCGCACCGGCCTGCCGCAGGCCGGTCCGCAGGGCCAGCGCCAGGTCCGTCGTCCCGCCCCCGCGCAGTGTCAGCAGCGCGCCGATCAGGTCCCCGGTGGCCGCGATGCTGCGCACCGGCCGCAGCACCACCGCCTCGGACCAGAACGCCACGACGGCCAGTTCGTCGTCGGGACGCATCCGGGCGGCGACCGCGGCGGCCGTCACCAGGGCGGTGGCTATCCGGTGCCCGGCCACCGATCCCGACGCGTCCACGAGCAGCACGTACGCCGTGGACGGGCTGCGCCAGGCCCGCACCCGGACGTCCTCGGCGCGCAACCGGGGGTGCTGGTCCAGCCGGGCCAGCGTGGCGTCCAGGTCGAGGTCGACGCCGGCCAGCGGGTCGTCCACCGTGGACAGCCGCGCGGTGCCGGATCGGTCACCGTCGACCGCTCGGGGCGGGCGGATGATGAGCCGGGCGGCGAGCCGGCGGGCCGCCGACCGGATCTCGGCGTCGGTGGCCTTGGCCAGGTCGACGAGCAGTTCCAGCACCTCGTCGGGGGCGAGCCGTGTCGCCTCGTCCAGCGCCTCGACGTCGAGTTCGCCGGCCCGGGCGGAGAACTGCCGAAGATCCTGGTGCCGGTGCTCCAGTTCCGACCGGTTCATGGTCCGGCCCGCGTGCCGGCGCAGCAGGGCGGCGACCTCGGCCGGATCCTCGACCGCCTGCCGCGGACGGAGCCAGGGATCCGGAGGCGGCCCGGGAAGGTCGGCGACCTCCTCGGGCGTCAGCCTTTTCCCGGGCCGGCCTGGGCCCAGATCTCCTCGACGATCTCGTCCGCGGAGCGCGGGCAGCCCTCCTGGACGGTCACCTTGCCCGACAGCGCCGTCCGGGCCGCGTCGAGCCCCGACCGCTCCGACACCTCCGCCTCGTCCCGGACCACGACGAGTTCGCGGGCCACCAGCACGGTGTCGATGGCGCCGCGCACCGACGCACCGATCCGCAGGTCACGGTGTGTCCGGGTCAGCCGCACCGCCCGGACCGCGCGGGCCACCAGCTGCGCCGGGCCGCCGGTCACCCGCGCGACGATGGCGACCTCGACGTCCTCGTCCTGGTAGGCCATCGCGACCCGGCAGGACCGGTCGTACAGCGCCGGCGTGACCCGCGCCGTGCCCACCGCGTCGTAGGGGTTCATGGCCGCGACGAGGCGGAACGTCGGCGCGGCCGGTACGACGCCGTACCGAGGGACGTGCATCTCCCGCTCGGACAGCACACCGAGCAACACGTTGAGGGTCTCCTCGGGGACCCGGTTCAGCTCCTCGACGTAGAGCAGCGAGCCCTCGGTCATGGCACGGCAGAGCGGACCCGGGACGAAGTTGTCCGGCCGGTAGTCCTCGGTCAGCACCCGCGAGGGGTCGTGGTGGCCGACCAGCCGGGCCGGGGTCAGCTCGGCGTTGCCCTCGACCAGGACCAGACCGACGCCGGCCCCGGCTGCCAACGCCCGCAGCAGCGTCGTCTTGCCCGTTCCGGGCGGACCCTCGAGCAACAGGTTCCGCCCGGCCGCGAGCGCCGCCGCGACAACCTCTGACTCCCGCTCCCGGCCGACGACCAGGGTCCGGGTTGCCTCGACCATCGGCCGGCCGGCCAGGCCTTCGCCGACGACCACCTAGCCGGCCGTCGGCGGGCCGCTGGGCGTCGGCTCAGTAGACAATGACGCCGCGGAGGTTGGTGCCCGCGTGCATGTCCTTGTAGCCCTGCGCCACCTCGTCCAGGGTGTACGTCCGGGTCACCAGCTCGTCGAGCTTGAGCTTGCCGTCGGCGTACAGCTGCAGCATCCGCGGGATGTCCTTGCTCGGGCTGG
>JBBPYA010000153.1:0-21956 GCA_038200385.1 Mycobacteriales bacterium | reverse complement strand
GACGATCCGGCCGGTGGGGCGGCCGGCGGCGGCCGGCACGTCGAGCATGTGCCGGGCGACGCACCAGCTGACGTTGGCCGTCCCGAGCAGGTTGACGCCCACGGTGCGCTGCCAGATGGCCACCCAGTCGGCGTAGTCGGTGTCGGCAACCGGGTGACCGAGGCGGCGGCTGCCGGCGACCGGCTCGTCGACGAACAGAGCCGCGTTGTTGACGAGCACGTCGATCCGGCCGAGTTGGGCGGCGGCCTCGTCGACCATCCAGCGTACCGCCGTGTGCTCGGCGATGTCGGCCTGTACGACGCAGTGCCCGGATCCGGGCAGGCCTTCGACCACCTGCCCGGCCAGGTCTGTCGCGGCCCGGCAGTGCACCGCGACCCGGTCGCCGTGGGCGGCGAAGGCGGCAGCGACCGCTGCGCCGATGCCCCGCGAGGCCCCGGTCACAAGCACGCCTCGACCGGTCATCGGCACCAATCCTAGTGCCGCGCGTCGCGATTCCCGTCGTTGGCACGTGGCTCGCCGCACCCCTTGGAAAGTGGTCTCGACCACTGTGGGCAGGGTTTGCGGTTCGGCGCCCGGACCGCCGGCGGTTCCGCCGACGGCGATAAGGCAGGCTGGCGGGGTGACCGTGAGCCTCACCCTGCTGTCCTGGCGGCGCGAGGTGGCTGGGCTGTACGCCGCCGTCCGCGCAGACCCCGACGCCGAGCGCGGCTGGCAACACTGGCGCGAGGGACGGGACCGGCTCTTCGGCGATCATCCCGACTCCCCCCTGCTTCCCGCCGCCCGCGCGGAGTTCGACGGGCTGCCGGTGGCCGACTACGACCCGGCGTACCGCTTCGAGGTTCCGTTGGACCGGGCCGAGCCCGCGGATCTGGACCTGCCCACCGCCTCCGACGGGATCGTCGGGTTGGCCCGGATCGGGTCGGTGTCACTCGCCGGACTGGGCACGCTGGACGTCTGGTGGCTGCGCGGCTACGGCGGCGGGGTGTTCCTACCGCTGCGCGACGGCTCGGCCGGTGCGACGTCCGGACCGGGGCGGTCCTACGGCGGCGGCCGCTACGTCCTCGACACGGTCAAGGGCGCCGACCTGGGCGGTGCGAACGGCCGGCTCGTGGTGGACCTGAACTACGCCTACCACCCGTCCTGCGCGTACAACCCGGAGTGGAGCTGCCCGCTGGCCCCGGAGGGCAACCGGCTCTCCGGGGTGGTGACCGCCGGGGAGCAGTTGCCCCCCGGCGGGTGGTACGGCTGAGCGCTAGGCGAGCCCGCCGTCGGAGGAGAACACCACTCCCATCGTGATCTCGCCCTTGGTGATCGCGGCCTTGGTCAGCGGGCCGCCGGCGTCAAGCGAGGTGAACGAGTCGAAGTTCAGCCCGTAGGTCTGCTCCAGGCCGAGCTGACAGAAGGGTCGCTGCGGGCACTCCGGCGGGCCACCGAGGATCAGCCCGCTGGAGCAGGCCGCAGCCAGCTCGGACAGCGTCGTGACGCCGTACTGGTCGGCGAACGCCTGCGTCACCGCGAACGCGTTCTGGTCGGCGGCCTGGGACGGCTCACCGAACTTGAGCCCGACGGCGTCCCCGAGCTTGGTCAGCTCCGTGACGGTGGCGTTCAGGTCACCGTTGGCCAGCGGCGCGGCGTCCTTGCCGTTGGCCTGGACGTTGAGGAACTCGGTGAGCGTGCCGACGTACTCGGGGAAGACCTGGATCTCCTTGCCCGACTGCAGCGCCGGCAGGTACAGCTCGCGGTTGCCCACGGACTGGATGGAGGCGTCGAACCCGGCTGCCTGCAGCGCCAGCTTGTAGATGTTGGACATCAGCACGGTCTCGGAGAAGGTGCTGGAACCGACCGTGACCGACCCGCTGCCCTGCTCCAGGCCGTCGGTCAGCCCGCTCTGCGTGACGAACTCGGCGGCGACATCGGCCTCGGCGAGCCGCTCGTTGGCGATCCGGCCGTTGAGCTCGATCAGCTTCGGGGTGTCCAGTGCTGCCGACACCGCGTTCAGTGCAGCGATCAGTGGAGGCGTCGCGGCGGCGGCGGAGATCGCCGGGATGATGTTGTCGACGGTCTGCAACATCTTGTCGTCCTGGAGGACGACCAACTTGTCGCCGGGGACCGGGGCGCAGCTCGCGCCGCTGCTGCTTCCGCTCGATCCGCCCGCGGCGGTGCTGCCGGCGGAGCCGGGATCGGAGGATCCGGCCTGACCGCAGGCGGCGAGCACCAGAGCAAGCGAGGTCAGTCCGGCGGCCAGCGAGAGGGGGTGCATGCGCATGGCGATTCCGCCTTCTGTGTCCCGTCGCCGCCTTCTCGGCGGGACGCGTGTCTGGGCGGGCGATTGTCCCGCTGCGCCTAGCAAACCTCAGTGCACGGCGTCGCGCAATCTCGCCGTCAGGCCGGTTCGGCGGCCAGCCGACGCGGTCGGGGCAACCGCTGTCGGCCGACGTTCGGGCTGAGGAGACGGGACAGGCCGACCAGCACGAACTCGACGACCAGCGCCAGCAGGGCCACCAGGAACGCGCCGGCGAGGATCAGCCCTTCGTCCTGCAGCCCGAAGCCGAGGACGATCGGCCGGCCCAGCCCGCCTCCGCCGACCAGCGGCGCCAGCGTGGCCGTGGCCACGACCTGCACGGTCGACGTGCGCAGGCCGGTCATGATCCCCGGGATCGCCAGGGGCAGCTCGACCTTGACGATGAGCTGCCGCGCCGACATCCCCATCGCCCTCGCGGCCTCCAGGATGTCCCGGTCGACCTCCCGGAACCCGACGTAGGTGTTGGTGAGGATCGGCGGGATCGCGAACAGGGCCAGCGCAATCGTTGTGGCTCTGTTACCGAAACCGATCGGGGTGACCGCGAAGACGGTCAGCAGCGCGAGGGTCGGGACCGCCCGCGAGACGTTGGACAGGGCCACCGCGAAGCCGCCGCCGCGACCGGTGTGCCCGAACCAGATGGCCACCGGCAGTGCGATGACCACCGCCACTCCCACCGCGACGCCACTGATCGTCAGGTGCTCACCGAACAGCTCGAGCAGCCCGCGCGGCTTGGTCCAGTTCAGCGGGTCGTTCAGGTACAGCAGGGCGTCCCCGAAGGCGCTCACGACGTCACCGACCGGACGCTCACGCCGTGGCCCGCTGCCTGGACCAGGGGGTGAGCAGCCGCGCGGTCAGGGCCAACAGCAGGTCCAGCACCAGCGCCAGCAGCACGGTCAGCACCGCGGCGGCGGCGATGGGAGCCCGGAAGAAGTTGTTGTTCAGCCCGGCGATCAGGATGTTGCCGAGGCCGCCGAACCCCACGATCACGCCGACGGTGGTCAGCGCAACGGTGGACACCGTCGCGATCCGCAGCCCGGCGAAGAACGTCGGCAGCGCCATCGGGATCTCCACCTGGACCAGCATCCGGGCCGGGCCGTAGCCCATCCCGAGCGCGGCCTCGCGGGCCTCGGCGGGTACGCCCTGCAACCCGGTCAGGAAGTTGCGCACCAGGATGACCAACGAGTACAGCGCCAGCCCGACGATGACCGTCTTCTTGTTCAGGCCGAGGATCGGGAACAGGAACGCGAACATCGCCAAGGACGGGATCGTGTAGATGATCGTGCTGGTGCCAAGCACGGCCGCGGAGATTCCCTTGGACCTCCGGGCGAGCAGCGCCAGCGGCAGGGCCACGACCGTCCCGATGGCGACGGACACGACCACCAAGGTGACGTGCTCGCGAAGAGCCGCGAGGATGATGTCGGCGTTGCTGCGCAGATAGCTCGTGCTGAACCATGGGTTGGGCGCGTCGACGGCAAGTACGGTCTGCCAGGACGACGCGAGAGAGGCCACACGTGGACGCTACCGCCGAGCAGTCGATCCAGCCGACGGACGGCGCGAGCGCGAGCCCGATCCGGCTCGAGCAGGTGACCAAGCAGTACGGCGACGGCAGCATGGCCGTCGACGCCCTCGACCTCGACATCCACTCCGGCGAGCTGTGCGTGCTGGTCGGTCCGTCCGGGTGCGGCAAGACCACCACGATGAAGATGATCAACCGGGTGATCGAGCCGACGAGCGGCAAGATCTTCCTCGGCGACGAGGACGTCACCAAGGTCGATCCCGTCCAGCTGCGCCGCCGGATCGGCTACGTCATCCAGCAGGTCGGGCTGTTCCCGCACCAGAACATCCGGGCCAACGTGGGGACCGTGCCGAAACTGCTCGGCTGGGACAAGCGAAAGGCCCGCGAGCGCAGCGACGAGTTGATGGAGCTCGTGGGGCTGGACCCCGGGACCTTCGGCAGCCGCTACCCGCACCAGCTCTCCGGCGGCCAGCGGCAACGGGTCGGGGTGGCGCGCGCGCTGGCCGCCGACCCCGTCGTCCTGCTCATGGACGAACCGTTCAGCGCGGTCGACCCGATCGTGCGGGAGCGGCTGCAGGATGAGTTCCTCCGGCTGCAGGAGGCCGTTCGCAAGACGATCGTGTTCGTCACCCACGACATCGAGGAGGCCGTACGCCTCGGCGACCGGATCGCCGTACTCAGCGGGGCCGCCAAGCTCGAGCAGTACGACACGCCGGCGAACCTGCTGGGCAAGCCCGCCAACGACTTCGTGGCCGGTTTCGTCGGGACAGACCGCGGACTCAAGCGGCTGGCGGTCACCTCGATCGGTGCCGACGACCTCGAGCACCCGCCGGTGGTGCACATCGAGGACTCCCTTGCCGACGCCCGCGCGGAGATAGAGCGCGCCGGCGCCCGGTGGGCGGTCGTGCTGGACGCCGACGACGAACTGCACGGCTGGATCTCGCGGGACGCCGCCATCGGCAGCGGGACGGTGGTCTCCCGCGGCAAGCGGATGGACGCCTGGGTCCCGGCCGCGGCGTCGCTGAAGTCGGCGTTCGCGACGATGCTGCAGCTGGACGCCGGCTGGGTCGCGGTGCTGGACGGCTCCCGCTTCCTGGGGGTGCTGACGCCGGAGTCGCTGCATGCGGCCCTGCGGCGCTCCGTGGACGGAGTGGAGCCGGAGACGGCCGGCGCGGTGTGACCCGCTCGCCGGCGGCGTACGCCGTTCTGCTCCTCGGCTGACCGCGTAACCCGGATGCGTGACCGGCCGGGCCGCTGCCACGCTGGGCGCCATGTCGCTGACAATCCGGTCGCTGACCGCGCAGGACATGGCCGCGTCCTGGGATCTGGGGCGGCTGGCCTTCGGCGGTCCGGCGCAGGCTCCGCCGCGGGCCCTGGACCCGGTCCCCGGCGTGACCCGGTACGGCGCGTTCGACTCGACCGGGCGGCTGGTCGGGCGGGCCACCGATGTGGGACACGAGCAGTGGTGGGGTGGCCGGCGGGTCGTCGCCGCCGACATCGGTGGCGTCGCGGTGATCCCGGAGGCTCGGGGCGGCGGGGTGGCCCGCGCCGTCCTGGCCGCCCTGCTGGAAGGGGCCCGCGAGCGCGGCGCCGCGGTCAGCGCGCTGTACCCGACGGTGTCCCCGGTCTACCGCGCCCTCGGCTGGGAGGTCTGCGGCACGCTGACCACCGTCGACCTGGACACCGCATCGCTGCCGCGGGCGCGACCGGAGGGGGTGACCGTGCGGCCGGGCGGCCCGGAGGACGTCCCGCTGCTCACCGAGGTGTACGAGCGGGTCGCCCGGACCCGCAACGGGCTGCTCACCCGCCGCGGCGGCGGCTACGACGTGGCCTTCGACGGGCCGCTGCCCGAGGGCATCGACGCGATCAGCGTCGCCGAGGACGCCGACGGCCCGGCCGGCATCCTGGCCTTCGGTCGCGGGCAGGGGTACGGGCCGCAGGCGCGACTGGACGTCGTGGACCTGCTCGCGGTCGATTTCCGCGCGGCCCGGGCCCTCGTCGCGGTGCTCGCCGGGTGGCAGACCGTCGCCCGCGCCGTCCGACTGGTATTGCTGGCCGGCGACGCGGTGTCGGCGGCGCTGCCGGTCGAGCGCGGCACCGGCATCGAGCGCCGACCGTGGATGCAGCGCCCGGTCGACGTCGCGGCCGCGGTGGCCGCGCGGGGCTGGCCGGCGCACGTCAGCGGCCGGGTGCGGTTCTCGTTGGCCGACGATCTCGCCCCGTGGAACGCCGGGGACTGGGAACTGACCGTCGAGGACGGAGCCGGGCAGCTGCGGCGTACGACGGGCGGCCCCGACCTGTGGCTGCGCCCCGGCGGCTTCGCGGCGCTGTACTGCGCGGCGGTCACCGGGCCGGGCGCTGTCCAGGCCGGGCTGGCCGGCGGCAGCGGGGACCCGGCCGGGCTCGACCTGCTGGGCTCGGGGCCGCCAGCGGCATTGTTGGACTACTTCTGACCGCGGTGCTTGCCACCCGGCCCACGGCGTAGTCAGCGGGTGACGTGGACGATCGACCGGTTCGCCGGTTCCGGCCTGATCCGGGCGCGGCTGCCGCAGTGGGGCACGGCTGGCCGTTCACCGTCCCCGCCGTCGCCCAGATCCGGCGCGAAGGGTTCGAGCTCACCGCGGGGCTGACCGTGCTCGTCGGCGAGAACGGGTCGGGCAAGTCCACCGTGATGGAGGCGTTAGCGGTCAGCCTCGGGCTCAACCCCGAAGGCGGCTCCGTCGGCGCCCTGCACCACACCCGGTCCAGCGAGCCGGGCCGACTGGACCTCATCGTGGAGCGCAGCCCGGGAGCGGACCGCTGGGCCTACTTCCTGCGGGAGGAGACCCTGCACGGGCTGTACAGCTACCTGGAGGACAACCCCGGGTGGAACTCACCCGACGTGCGCTTCCACGAGCTGTCCCACGGCGAGGGGTTCCTGGCGTTGCTGGATCGGCGGGTCGGCAGTAGGGGGCTGTACCTGCTCGACGAGCCGGACGCCGCGCTGTCCTTCACCGGCAGCCTGTCGCTGGCCGCCCGGCTGCTCGAACTGACCCGCGGCGGCGCCCAGGTCCTGCTGGCCACCCATTCCCCGCTGCTCGCCGCCGTCCCGGGCGCGCGGTTGGTCGAGGTGGGGCCGTGGGGGTTGCGCCCGGCCGAGTGGGCCGATCTGGAGCTGACGGCGCACTGGCGACAGTTCCTGGCCGCACCCGAGGCTTTCTTCCGGCACCTGTGAGGCACCGACGCCTCAGCCGCGGTGGTCCTCGTCCGGACGCGTCGGCGTCCGGCAGCAGTGCTCCAGCCAGAGCCCTGCGGCGGTGAGCAGGACGGCGCTGAGCAGGCCGCCGCCGGCCGCCCGCGCGTCGGAGGCGGCCGCGGCCAGGTAGGGCAACTTCGGCACGGTGTACGCCAGCAGTCCGGACCAGAATCCGGTGGCGATCGCCCCCACCAGGGAGCTGGCCTTGGCCAGCGCGACCGCGCGGGCGGCCACCAGCGGCTGGACCCGCAGCGTCCCCGGGCGACGCTGGATCCGGGAGCGCAGCTGTATCCCGAGGACCACCTCGACGGCGCCGAGCACCACGAGGGACAGCGCGACCAGCGAGGAGAACGGCGGCAGGGCGCCGTACACCTGCCGGATCACCAGCCACGAGATCAGCCCCACGGCCACCGCGAGGCCGACCAGGTCCCGGACCCGGGTGAACGTCACGGCCGCCCCGCCTCAGGACCCGGGTGCACCGCCGACCGCCGGCTCATCCGAGCCCGATGTCGTCACGGCGCACGAGTCCCTCGTCCCCGATCTGGGCCAGGAGCCCGGCTATTCGCCGCCCGGTGAGCACGGCGTCGGGGTCGACGTCCAACCACGGCCGCAGCACGAACGCCCGCTCGTGGGCGTAGGGGTGCGGCACGGTCAGCGCCGGGTCGTCGCTGGTGGCACCGTCCACGGCCACCACGTCCACGTCGAGGGTGCGAGGGCCCCACCGCACCTCGCGCTCGCGGCCCGCGGCCTGTTCCGCGGAGTGCGCGCGGCCCAACCAGTACGCCGGGACGGCGGGTCCATCGACGAGCAGCACCGCGTTCAGGTACGGGTCCTGCTCGACTCCGCCCCACGGCCGGCTCTCATACACCGGGGAGACCGCGACCAAAGCGTCCCCGAACGCGGCGACCGCGCCGCGCAGGTAGCCGGCGCGGTCCCCGACGTTGGACCCGATGGACAGCACCGCCCGCGTCTCCTCCCACGGTTGCCGTACCTCTCCCACGTTGTACGCCCCGGTAGGAGCGGCAACGATCAGGTCACCTGATCGTTCCTGCCGAGCCCGCCGCAGCGTGACGGAGACGCCGGCGAACTCCAGCGGGATCGGCGCCTGCGGCTTGTGCACGGTCACCTCGACCGCGGCCACCCGCTCGTCGGCCAGGCACAGCTCGGCAAGCCGCTGCGCCAGGGTCTCCAGCAGGTTCACCGGCTCCCCGGCGACGGTGTCTGCCAGCCGCTGGGCCAGGTCCCCGTAGTGCACCGTGTCAGCGACGTCGTCAGAACCCGCGGCCGCGCTCAGGTCGAGTTCGAGCACCGCGTCGATGACGAAGTCCTGGCCGGTCCGCCGCTCGTCGTCGTACACGCCGTGGTGGCCGCGGACCCGTAGCCCCCGCAGCTCGATCCGGTCGGTCACCGCACACCCGCCCGCCCCGCCGACGCGACCAGGACCGCGTCCAGGCTGGCCCGCGGGTCGTGCACCCGCACCCCCCAGATCCCGGCATTCGCGCACAGCGCGGTGATCGCTGTCGTGGCGTCCTCCCGGCCGTCGGCGGGGCGCAGGGTGCCGTCCGGTTCGGCCAGCAGTCGACCGAGAAACTGCTTGCGGGACGCGCCCACGAGCAGCGGGAACCCGAGCCCGGCCAGCCGGTCCAGCTGCTGCAGCAGGGTCCAGTTGTGCTCGGCGGACTTGGCGAAGCCCAGCCCCGGGTCGAGCACCAGCGCCTCCGGCCGTACGCCGGCGGTGAGCGCGGCGTCCACGCATCGCCCCAGCTCGATGCACACGTCGGCGACGACGTCGTCGTAGACCGCAAGATCCTGCATCCGCCGGCTGTGCCCCCGCCAGTGCATGAGTACCCACGGCACCGCCAGGTCGCCGACGGTGGCGGCCATCGCCGGGTCGGCTTGCCCACCGCTGACGTCGTTGACCAGGACCGCTCCGGCGGCGACGGCCTGACCGGCGACGACCGCCCGCGTGGTGTCGATGCTCACCGACACACCGGCCTCGCTCAGCGCCCGGACCACCGGCAGCACGCGGCGCAACTCCTCGGCCGGCTCGATCCGCTCGGCACCGGGGCGGGTGGACTCCCCGCCGACGTCGACCAGGTCGGCGCCGGCGGCGCGCAGCGCCATCCCGTGCGACACGGCCGCGGGCACGTCGGCGTACCGGCCGCCGTCGGAGAAGGAGTCCGGCGTGACGTTGAGGACGGCCATGACGAGCGTGCGGTCCAAGGCAGGGATCCCGGCGGGCATGGTCATCGACCCAGGATCAGGCTCATCGCCTCGGCGCGGGTGGTCGCGTTGGACTTCAGGCTGCCGCGGACCGCCGAGGTGACCGTGCGCGAGCCGGGCTTGCGGATGCCCCGCATGGACATGCACAGATGCTCGGCCTCGATCACGACGATGGCCCCGCGCGGTTCCAGCCGGCGGACCAGGGCGTCGGCGATCTGGCTGGTCAACCGCTCCTGTACCTGCGGGCGCCGCGCGTAGAGGTCGACCAGGCGGGCCAGCTTGGACAGGCCGGTGATCCGCCCGCTGCGGCTAGGCAGGTACCCGACGTGCGCGGAGCCGTGGAACGGGACCAGGTGGTGCTCGCAGGTCGAGTACAGCTCGATGTCCTTGACAATGACCAGTTCCTCGTGGTCCTCGTCGAAGAAGGTCTGCAGCACGTCGTCGGGGTCGGTGTGCAGCCCGGCGAACACCTCGGCGTAGGAGCGCGCGACCCGGCGGGGCGTGTCCGCCAGCCCCGGCCGGTCGGGGTCCTCCCCGACCGCCAGCAGCAGTTCCCGCACGGCGGCCTCGGCGCGGGCCAGGTCGACGCCGGGCTGATGCCCCACCGCGCGGCCTACTGCTGGAACTTCTGCAGGGACGGAGCCCCGGAGCCCGACGGGTGCAACGTGGGCAGCTCCTGCTGCTCGTGGTGGCCGTTGCCGGCCCTTTCCGACGGCGTGAGCACCGGCGGCTGGTCCGAGGGGGTGCGCTTGCCGAACCCGTTGAACGGCGCCAGCGGCGGCCGCTTGTGCACCCGACCGGCGATCCGCAGCATGTCGTCCTTGCTGAGGGTCTCCTTGTCCATCAGCTCGAGCACGAGCTCGTCCAGGACGTCGCGGTACTCGACCAGGATCTCCCACGCCTCGTCGTGGGCGGCCTCGATCAGCGCCCGGATCTCGCCGTCGATGTCGGCCGCGACGGCGTCGGAGTACGTGCGCTGATGGCCCATGTCGCGACCGAGGAAGGGCTGGGCGTCCGACGAGCCGTACTTCACCGCACCGAGCTTGGCACTCATGCCGTACTCGGTCACCATCGAGCGGGCCAGCGTGGTGGCCTTGTCGATGTCGTCGCCGGCCCCCGTCGTCGGCTCGTGGAACACCAGTTCCTCGGCGGCCCGCCCGCCCAGGGCGAAGGCGAGGGTGTCGATCATCTCCGAGCGGGTCTGGGTGTACTTGTCCTCGGTGGGCAGCACCAGGGTGTGCCCGAGGGAGCGCCCGCGCGGCAGGATCGTGACCTTGTGCAGGGGCGCCAGCTTCGGCAGCGCGTAGGCAACCAGCGCGTGCCCGCCCTCATGGTAGGCGGTGACCTTCTTCTCCTGCTCGCTCATCGCGCGGGTCTTGCGCTCCGGCCCGGCGATGACGCGGTCGATCGCCTCTTCCAGGGTCGCGTCGTCGATCATCGTGCGGTTGAAGCGGGCGGTCAGCAGCGCGCCTTCGTTGATGACGTTGGCCAGGTCCGCGCCGGTAAAACCGGGCGTACGGCGGGCCACGGTGTCCAGGTCCACGCCGGGCGCGAAGGGCTTGCCCTTGGCGTGCACGCGCAGGATGGCCTTGCGGCCCTCCAGGTCGGGCCGGTCGACGGCGATCTGCCGGTCGAAGCGGCCCGGACGAAGCAGCGCGGGGTCCAGGATGTCCGGGCGGTTGGTGGCTGCGATCAGGATGACCCCGACCTTGACGTCGAAGCCGTCCATCTCGACCAGCATCTGGTTGAGCGTCTGCTCGCGCTCGTCATGGCCGCCGCCCATGCCGGCGCCGCGGTGCCGGCCGACGGCGTCGATCTCGTCGACGAAGATGATCGCGGGAGCGTTCGTCTTGGCCTGCTCGAACAGGTCGCGGACCCGGGAGGCGCCGACGCCGACGAACATCTCCACGAAGTCCGAACCGGAGATCGAGTAGAAGGGAACGCCGGCCTCGCCGGCCACGGCGCGGGCCAGGAGCGTCTTTCCGGTGCCCGGCGGGCCGAACAGCAGGACGCCCTTGGGGATCTTGGCGCCGATCGCCTGGAACTTGGCTGGGCTCTGCAGGAAATCCTTGATCTCCTGCAGTTCCTCGATCGCCTCGTCCACCCCGGCGACGTCGGCGAACGTCGTCTTCGGGGTGTCCTTGGTGACGAGCTTGGCCTTGCTCTTGCCGAAGTTCATGACACCGCGGCCGCCGCCCTGCATTGACGTCATGAGCCAGAACAGCAGGAGCAGCAGGATGATGAATGGAACGACACTGACCAGGATCGAGACGAGAACGTTGTCTTGGCTGACCACGGTGTTGAAGGAGCCGGTCGATCCGCTCTCGGTGTCGCGGACCAGGTTGAAGATGTCGCCGGCGGCCTGCGCGGGGTAGGAGGCGCTGATCTTGGTGTTGCCGTCGACGGCGGCCTTAAGGGTCAGGTCGAGGGTCTGTTCCTTGTCGTTGATCGTGACGGCGGAGACGTTCTTGTCCTGCAGCTGTTGCAGGACAACCGACGTCTTGACCTCGGTGAAACCGCTGCCGCCCTGGAACAGCGAGGGCAGCAGCAGGGCCAGCAGCACCGCGGTGACGACCCAGAACCATGGTGAGCGGAAGAGGCGCTTGCGTTCCATCGACGGTGCGGGAGCCTGCAGCCCCCGGTCCTCCTGACTGAGTGGCGCGCGTCCGGCGCACGCTTCGGGACCCGGCGGGCTACCCCTGGCTGGGGTGTCCCAGCCCTCGAAACGGTACACCGCACAGGCGAGGATTGGCTTACCTGGACAACGCCCACGGACCCCTGGACGTTCCGCGCCGCCGTGCTGGTCAGCCGGTCGTCCCGGGCCGCTCGCGGTGCAGCCGGCCGTCCCGACGAGCCACCTGCCAGCCGTTCGGCAGCGCGACCGGGCCCTGACCGCGCCAGTCGATGACCAGCGCGTCGACGGCGGCGAGGTGTGCGGAGGTCAGCCCGCCCACGTCGTACAGCCACCGTCGCAGCGCCCGCCGGCGCAGTGCCGGACGCTCGGCCGCGAGCACGGTGATCTCGGCCACCCCGGCCGGTTCCGGGGCCAGCGCGGCGGCCAGCTCGTCCAGCGCCGCGCAGTCCTCCCGGATCAGCGCCGCGGTCCGGGCCAGGGCCGCCGCGACCCCGCCGTGCAGGACGTCCTCGAGCAGGGGCAGCACCTCGTGGCGCAACCGGACCCGGGTGTACGCCGGATCGTCGTTGTGCGGATCGTCCCACCAGGTGAGGCCGGCCGCGGAACAGGCGGCCCGGGTGGTGCTGCGCCGCACGCCGAGCAGGGGGCGAAGCCACGGCCGACGCGCGGGTTGCATCCCGGCAAGTGACCGCGGCCCCGAGCCGCGGGCCAGGCCGAGCAGGACGGTCTCGGCCTGGTCGTCGAGGGTGTGCCCGAGCAGCACCCAGCCGCCGCGCTGGGCCTGGTCCCGGGTCAAGGCGTCGTAGCGGGCGGTCCGGGCCCGCCCCTCGGGCCCGCCGGACCCGGGCGAGTGCCGCCCGGCCGCCTGGACCCGGACGGTCACGACGCGGACCGGGTCGAGCCCGAGCCCCCGCAGCTGCTCCCCGACCTGCTCGGCGCGGGTGGCCGAGCCCGCCTGCAACCCGTGATCGACCGTCACCGCCCCGGCCGGCAGGCCCCGCCGGGGGGCCTCGAACGCGACGGCGGCGGCCAGCGCAAGGCTGTCCGCCCCGCCGCTGCACGCGACGGTCAGCGGCTCCCCGGCCGCCACGTGCCGGGCCACGACGGTCCGCACTGCCTGCCGGAGCCCGGCGGTGTCGGGATCGAGCCGCGCGCCGTGGTCCCCACCGGGCGACGGCGCCGGCACCGGCTCAGGCGTTGATCGCGAAGGGGCGCCCGTGGATGCGGCGCACCCAGTCCCCCGGCGCGGCCAGCTCCTCCTTGCGGGGCAGCGTCTCCGGACCGGACCACACGGCGTTGAAGCCGGCCATCCCGACCTCGGCCACCGCGCCGGCGACGAATTTGCGGCCGTCGGCGTACTGCCGCATCTTCTGGTCTAGGCCGAGCAGGCGGCGCAGTATCCGGTCCAGCGGGCCGGTGCCCTTGCGGCGCTGGGTGAAGCGTCGCCGGATCGTGGCCACCGACGGAACGACGTCGGGTCCAACCTCGTCCATGACGAACTCCGCATGCCCCTCGACCAGGCTCATCATTGCCGTCAGCCGGTCCAGCACCTCGCGTTGGGCCGGGTTCTGGACCAGCGCCAGGATGCCCTCCCCCGCGGCGTCGCCGGCAGCGTCGGAGCCACCCCGCACCGAGGACACGACTCCCTTGAGCAGGAGCGACAGCCGCTCCCGCAGGACGTCCGGATCCAGGTCGGTGGCGTCGACGAACTGCCCGACCTGCTCGCGCAGGTAACCGGCCAGCCAGGGCACGGCGGTGAACTGCAGCCGGTGGGTGACCTCGTGCAGGCACACCCAGAGCCGGAAGTCCGAGGCGTCTACGCCGAGCCGGCGCTCGGCCTCCACCACGTTCGGGGCGACGAGCAGCAGCTCACCGCCCTGCGGTCCGAACACGTCGTACTGCCCGAGGACACGGCTGGCGACAAAGGCCAGCACCGCGCCGGTCTGCAGCCCGGTCGCCCGGGAGCCGACGGCCATCGCGAGCGGGCCGGGGCTCTTGTCCTGGCGCTGCTGCAGCCGGTCCACCAGGGGGTCAAGCAGGCTGCGCATGCCCACACAGTTGGTCTCGATCCAGCCCGCACGGTCCACCACCCGCACCGGCGGGGTCGGGCCGTCGGCGTGCAGCTGGGTCAGCGCCCGGACGTGGCCGTCGGCGCGGTCGGTCGCCTCGCGCAGCTCGACGACCGCGGCCGCCGCCTCCTCCATCGTGGTCTCCGGACCGCCGCGCACCAGGCGTCGGCCGGTGCTCGCGGCCAGATCCCAGTCGACCATCGAAGTCATGCGGCCACGGTACGCCGGGGCCTGCCGGCGGACCGTTTGCGCGGCGAGCCGCGCTCCCCGGGCGGCGACCCGAACCGGGTCAGCGGCAACCGCACCCGGCCAGCACGGTGGCCGCCTCGTCGAGCGCGGACTCGGCCGGATAGCGACCCCCGATCGGGACCTGGTTCCCGACAAAGGCGAACACGACGAGCCGCCCGTCGGCGGTCTGGACCAGCCCGGCCAGGGCGCTCACGCCGTTCAGGGTCCCGGTCTTGGCCCGGACCAGGCCGCGGGCCGGGCTCTGCCCGAACCGTTCCTTGAGGGTGCCGTCGTAGGCGGCCACCGGCAGCCCGGCCAGCAGCGCCCGGCTCGGTGATTCCGGCTGACCGGCGGCCAGCCGGAGGATCCCGGTCAACAGCCGGACCGTGACCCGGTCCGACGTGGACAGCCCGCTGCCGTCCACCAGCGAGGTCGAGCCGACGTCCAACCCGGCACCGGCCAGCGCCACGCGCACCGCTGCGGCCGCCGCCTCGAACGACGCCGGCTGTCCGGCGGCGAGGGCGACCTGGCGGGCCAGCGACTCCGCGAGCACGTTGTCGCTGAGCTCCAGCATCTGCTCCACGAGCCGGTCGATGGGCACCGAGCGCACCTCGCCGAGTTGCACCGCACGGGTCGGGGCGGTCCCCTGCCGGATCACCGCGCCGGGCACTCCCAGCGCGTCGGCCAGCGCCTGGCCGGCGGCGAGGTCCGGTCGGGCGGCGCGGATCCCCTCGTCGTCGGGGGAGACCCGGCCGGCATTGACCATCGTCGCGGTGATCGGAGCGGCGTAGCTGCTCGGTGCGTCACCGGCTCCCCAGCCGGGCGCGGTCGTGGACCCGGCGAACAGGCTGGAGTCCACGGTGACCGTGGTGACCGCCCGCCCGGCGGCGGCCTTGACCTGCGCGGCGAGGTCGGGCAACCGGGCCGCCCCGGCGTAGAGCCCACCGGTCGGCGTCGTGGTCAGGGTGGGATCCCCGCCGCCGACGAGGACGATCTCGCCAGGAGCGGCACCGGCCAGTACCCGGGTGCTGAGTTGCAGCCCCGGGTCGACGGTCAGCTCCACGGCCAGGGCGGTGGCCAGCTTCGCCGTCGACGCCGGGGTGACCGGGTCGGCGGCGCCCTGGTCGAAGAGCACCTGCCCGGTGGCCACGTCGAGTACCTCGGCGTTCACCGGGCCACCGAGCCGGAAGTCGTCCAAGGCCTGACCCAGCAGCTGCGAGAGCACCGCCGGGTTGGGGGCCGGTTCGCCGCCCGCATCGGCGGCCAGGACCGGCGTCGGGTCGGCGAGGGAGGGTACCTGCGGGGTCTGGGCGGCCGGCGTGGCGACGGTGGCGGCCGGGTCGTCACCCGCACGGGTGAGCAGGTTGATCCCTGAGGCCAGCGCGACCAGGGCCACGACCGCCGCAACCGCCACCGCGATCCGGCGCCGCCGGTACACCGTGCCGGGCAGCGGACGCCGTCCGCCGGACGGACCGGGCGGGTGTGGTCTGCCCTGGGACATCAGCGCACTGTACGCAGCGCCGGTGGTGGAGCCGGCCCGGCGCGACGCACACCACGCGCACACCTGCCGCGATGCAAGACTGGCAGCGACCCGATCGCTGACGGACTCGAAGGCGGAACGATGGAATTCGACGTCCTCGTCGAGATCCCCAAGGGACAGCGCAACAAGTACGAGGTGGACCACGCCAGCGGCCGGATGCGGCTGGACCGGATGCTGTTCACGTCCACCCGGTACCCCGCCGACTACGGCTTCATCGAGGGCACCCTGGGCCAGGACGGCGACCCGCTGGACGCCCTGGTCCTGCTGGAGGAACCGACGTTCCCCGGGTGCCTGATCCGGTGCCGCGCGATCGGCATGTTCCGGATGCGCGACGAGAAGGGCATCGACGACAAGGTGCTCTGCGTTCCGGCCACCGACCCCCGGATGGAGCACCTGCGCGACATTCACCACCTGGCCGAGTTCGACCGACTGGAGATCTCGCACTTCTTCTCCGTGTACAAGGAACTGGAGCCCGGCAAGTCGGTGGAGGGCGCGCTGTGGGTGGGCCGCACCGAGGCTGAGCAGGAGGTGGACGCGTCCGTCCGGCGGCTACAAGATGCACCCGTTCAGTGACCCAACGTCACTCACCCTGGTGGCTGTTGCGACGTAAAGCGGCCTGAGTTTTACTGTGAGCGACCAGCACCACTATCGGGGGTGCACCAAATCCACGGAGTAATCCATGGGCAGCGACCGCAATGCAGCGGACCACCATTTTTTTGCTGCGGAATCGCAGTTTCAGCGACTTTCGGGTGAGCTGACCAGCGTTACCGACCTGGACGGCAGCGTGCGGTGGCTGTCCCCCGGCTGGCGCACCGTGCTGGGCCTGGCTCCCGAGGAAGTTCTCGGCCGGTCGATCGTGGAATTCGTCGTCCCGGAGCACGTCGAAGCGGCACGGGACTTCCTCGCGCGGGCCCGGGGCGGCCAGGACCTGACCGACGGCCTGGAATGCCAGGTCCGGGCATCGACCGGCCGGCTGTCATGGCTGCTGAGCAGCCTCGCCCCCGACCTGGACGCCGGCCTGCTCTACGGCGTGACGCGCGACATTACCGACCGCAAGCTCGCCGAGGTCGCGCTGGCCGACTCCGAGGCCCGCTACCGGTTGGTGGCCGAGAACTCCTCCGACGCCCTCACCGCCGTCGACCGGGAGGGCCGCTTCGACTACATCTCCTCATCCGGGCGGGCGGTGTTCGGCTGGGAGCCGGCGCAGCTGCTGGGCCGACAGGTGCTGGACTTCGTCCACCCCGACGACGTGGCCGGCGTCCTGACCACGATGCGCAGCGCGCCGCACGACCGAAGCGTGCTGACCCTGTCGGCCCGATTCCGCCGCGCCGACGGAACCTACCGGTGGCTGGAGAGCAACGGCCGACAGGTCCGCGACCTGGACACCGGGCGGTTGATCGCCGTGATCGGCAGCAGCCGCGACGTCGACGCTCGACGCAACGCCCAGGACAGTTTGCTGCGCGCGGCCCGCAGCGACCCGCTGACCGGGACCCCGAACCGCACGATCCTCACCGAGCGCGCCGCCGAAGCGCTGTGCCGGCTCGAGGAGCGCTCCGGATCGGTGGCCGTGCTGCTGCTCGACCTCGATCGGTTCAAGACGGTCAACGACTCGCTGGGCCACCACATCGGCGACGAAGTGCTCGTCGCCACCGCCCAGCGGCTGGCCGGTGCCTGCCGGCCCGGCGACACCGTGTCCCGCTACGGCGGGGACGAGTTCGTCGTCGTCGCCGACGGTCTGCGTTCGGCGGAGGACGCGCACGAACTGGCCAGCCGGCTGGTCGCCGTCGTCCGGGAGCCGTTCCTGGTCGACGGCCGGATCCCGGGAGAGGGCCGGGCCCTGCTGCTCACCGCCAGCATCGGTTTCAGCGTCGCGGAGTCCGCCGGCCGCGAGCTGGACGACCTGCTGCGGGAGGCGGACCTGGCCCTGTACCGCGCCAAGGGCGACGGGCGGGACCGCTACGAGGCCTTCGACGAGACGCTGCGGGCGCGGGCCCTGCACCGACTCGAGGTACGCCGGACCGTCCGGCGGGCGGTGGACCGGCACGCCCTGACGGTGCTGTACCAGCCCGTCCGACGGTTGGCCGACCACCGGATCGTCGCGGCCGAGACCTCGCTGCACATCGTGGGGGCCACCGGCCGGGCGCTGACCGCGATGGAGTTCCTGGACGTGGCGGAGGACGCGGACCTGATCCGGGAGCTGGACCGCCGAATGATCCAGACCGTCATACCCGACCTTGCGGCGTTCCGGCGGGTCGACCCCGACATCCAGGTGGGGGTCAACCTCGGGGTGCGCACCGTCGGCGACCCGGCCCTGAGCGGGGTCCTCTCGGCGGACCTGGAGGCCTGCGGACTGCCCGCGTCGGCCCTGCTCGTCGAACTCACCGAGCGTGCGCTGGTCCGGGGGTCGGCACCGATCCTGGCCGGCGTCCACCACCTGCGCTCGGCCGGGATCAAGGTCGGCATCGATGAGTTCGGTACCGGTTCGGGCAGCCTGTCGGCGCTGCACACCCTCCCGCTGGACTTCCTCAAGATCGACCGCAGCTTCGTCACCGACGTGGGATCGCCCGGCCGGCGGACCGCGATCCTGCGGGCTGTGCTCGGACTGGGTCGCGAGTTGGAGCTCAACGTCGTCGCCGACGGGGTCGACACCGCCGAGCAGCTGGCCGCGGTGACCCGGTACGGCTGCGGGACGGCGCAGGGCGCCGCGATCGGCAGTCCGATGTCGGCCGAGCGGTTCGGCGATGCGCTGGAGTCCCAGGCGCGCAGTCAGCGTCCGCCCCGACTGCGTTCGGTACCCACCGGCTCGCCGTCGTGGACCCGTGCCGGCGACGTGTTCAGCTCCAGCGGCGCGCACGCCCTGGACTGATCCGCCCAGGTCCGGGGTCGGTCAACGTTCCGGATGTCGGACAGGACAGGCCCCCCATGGCAGTGGGACCGCGGCCAGGTGTCGATTCGGGTCAGTTGCTGCTGCTCGCGGGCGCAAGAATCTGTCGTAGCTGGCCTGAACCGGGGATCGGCGCGGACCGGTTTCCTGAGGCCGGCAGCCGGGCTCAGCGCAGCGCTGTCAGCTCGGCCGCGAGCTGACGGGCCCGGTCGCGGATGTCGTCCCGGATCGGGCGGACCGCGGACAGCGGCAGTCCGGCCGGGTCGGCGACGGCCCAGTCCTCGTACCGCTTGCCCGGAAAGATCGGGCAGCTGTCACCGCAGCCCATCGTGATCACGACGTCCGCGACCTGCACCCCGTCGTCGGTCAGCCGGCGCGGGACCGCCGCGCCGATGTCGATGCCGTCCTCGGCCATCGCCTCGACCGCGACCGGGTTGACCCGGTCCGCGGGGTGGCTGCCGGCGCTTCGTACGTCGATCGCCTCGCCGGCGAAGCGGCGCAGGTAGCCGGCCGCCATCTGGGAGCGACCCGCGTTGTGCACACACACGAGCAGGATGACCGGCCGGGCCCTGACCACTGCCTGAGCGAGGCGGTCCGGGCGCTCGGGGAAGAGCAGCCTGATCAGCCCGTAGGCGACCGCCGCCCCGAGCAGCTGCATGAGGACGAACGCGGGCACCGACCGGGGGGCGATGCCGGCGAACGTGTCCGACAGCATCCGGGCCATGGTCACGGCGGGATTGGCGAAGCTCGTCGAGCTGGTGAACCAGTACGCCGCCGTCAGGTAGCCGCCGACGGCCAACGCGACCCGTTGCGGGCGCCCTCCTCGGGCGGTGCCGAACACGACCAGCAGCAGTCCGGTCGTGGCTACGACCTCACCAAGCCACCGCCCGCCGCCGTCGCGGACCTGGGTGGCGATGGCCACCGCCGGCCGATCGAACATCAGGTTGGCCAGCACGGCACCGGCGCACCCGCCGAGTGTCTGCGCGCCGATCAGGACCATCGCCTGGCGGGTGCCCAGAGCGCCGAGTACCCGCTCGATCAGCGTGACCAGCGGATTGAAGGCCGCCGACACCGGCTGCAACGCCAGGATGAGCGCCGTCAGCACGGCGCCGGTGACCACGGAGTTGATCAGCAACTGGATGCCCGGCTGACCCGGGGCCAACTCGACCGCGCCGATCCCCGAGCCGACGACGGCGGCGACCAGGAACGCCGTACCGACCGCCTCGGCGCCCGCCTGCCGGACCAGCTCGAGTCTCACCGGGTCCCGGGCTTGATCGCCCGGACCACCGCCGCGTGCAGTCCCGGGACCGCCTCGTGGGTGAACCGGACCGCGGCCTCGGCGAAACCCGCGGCGGCCAGCCCGTCGAGGTACTCCTGCCGGCTCAAGGCGCCGGCGATGCAGCCGGTGTACGAGCCCCGCTCGGCCCGCTCGGCCGGCGTCAGGTGGTCCTCGGCGACCACATCGGTGATTCCGATCCGGCCGCCGGGCACGAGGACCCGGAACATCTCGGCCAGCACCGCGGCCTTTGTCCGTGGACAGGTTGATGACGCAGTTGGAGATGACCACGTCGACGGAGGCGTCAGGCAGCGGGATGTCCTCCACGAGGCCCCGGCGGAACTCGACGTTGCCGGCGCTGGCCTGCGCCGCGTTGGCGCGCGCCAAGGCGAGCATCTGCTCGGTCATGTCCAGGCCGTAGACGAAGCCGGTCGGGCCGACCCGCGAGGCCGCGAGCAGCACGTCGATCCCGCCGCCGGAACCGAGATCGAGCACGGTCTCCCCCGGCACGAGGTCGGCGACCGCGGTCGGGTTGCCGCAGCCCAGGCTGGCCGCCAGCACATCGGCCGGCAGCTCGTCGCGCTCGCCGTCGTGGTAGCGGCCGGCTCCGAACGGATAACCGTCCGGGCCGCCGGTCCCGCCGGCGTCCGGTGGGCCAGGCTCCGACCCCTCGGGGTGGCAGCAGGCCGGAGCCTGCGCGGCGGCGTCGCCGGTCGGCGTACGCCGATCCAGGACCGCCTGCGCGGCCGCGGCGTAGCGCTCTCGCACCCGGGTTCGCAGCTGGGTTTCGGCGGTGTCCATGCGAGCCTCCGTCCATTGATGTACGTCGATGTGACCTTGGACGATCCATCGACGGTTGTCAATGTGTGGCAGGCTGGTCCACATGTCCAAGCCCGCGCCACAGCGCGCGCCGCAGCAGCTGTCCGACTGCTGCGTCCCGGTCACCGTGGACGTCCTCGACGCCGACCGGGCCGAGGCCCTGGCCGACGTGCTGAAGGCCATCGCCGAGCCGACCCGGTTGCGACTGATCTCGCTCGTGGCGGCGACCGAGGGTGCCCAGGCGTGTGTCTGCGACCTCACGGAGCCGGTCGGGTTGTCACAGCCGACGGTCTCGCACCACCTGCGGGTCCTCGTCGACGCCGGGCTGCTCGAACGCGAACAGCGCGGCCGGTGGGCGTTCTACCGGCTGGTGCCCGGGGTCCTGCAACAGCTGTCGGACCTGTTGGCACCGCCTCGTCGCTGACGCTGCAACGTGGCCGGCAGCACGGTCCGGCCGCCGGTGGCCTGGACCGCTCGTCGTACTAGCGGCGACCGGCGCGCCGGGCCGCTCGGCGGGCCCACAACATGCGCAGCAGGTAGACCGGCGTGGGGGGTGTCCAACCCAGCTGCTCGCCCATGCCCAGGTCGTCGCGGTTGGCCCAGTGCTCGACCACCGGGCCTTGAGCCACGCGGAACCAGTGGGTTTGGGTGGCGGCGAAGCGGCGTCGCTTCGGCGGGAACACCATCTCCACCCGGGCCTCGGGTCCGTAGGCCACGAACGGACCGGTCTGGCACCCGGTCATGGTGGTGTGCAGTACGACGAGTTCCCCGTCCTGCGCGACGTCGTGGACCTCCCAGGCCAGCTCGGAGAAGGCGACCCGAAGCCACCGGGCCGTGGCGTAGAACGCGGCCGGACCCGAGCCCCGGGTGTCCGGCGGTCATCCTTGGACTCCCGGTTGTCGGCGTCCGGGGCGTAGATCCGCTCGAAGTCCGCGAGGTCGCCGGCGGCCATCAGGCGCAGCGCCTCGACGCAGACCGCCCTGTTGGCCAGGAGTCCGGGCCCGGCGTGAGCGTCGTCAGAGTTGTCAAGGTCGTCGGGGTCGAGTGTCATACAGGTCCTTGAAGACGTGCACGGTGCGTCGGTCGCGTGGAGCCGCCTGTCGGAATCGAACCGACGACCTATTCATTACGAGTGAATCGCTCTACCGACTGAGCTAAGGCGGCGCTGTCGCGGCGCAGAGTCTACGGGAGGCCGCCGCCACGCGGCTGGCCGCCCGCTTCGCCATCGG
>JBBPYA010000152.1:0-14644 GCA_038200385.1 Mycobacteriales bacterium | reverse complement strand
GTTCGGCAGCCGGCCCGTGGCCATGGAGCACTCCTTCACGCGATGGCGGCGCTATGCGTCGGGCAGGCAGGCCCTGGCCGGGACTCTACTACAGGGCCATCGGTGCAGCGCCGCCGTGCGGGCCGTAGGCTAGCACCCGCAGCGCGCTCGCCAGGATATCCGCCTGCGCGGCGACGGCATCCAAGCGCACCGTCGGGGGGATGGCGGCCAGCCACTTCTCGTACGCCGCCAACTGCCGCCGTACAGCGCTCTCGCCGAGCAGGTCGTCGGGCTTGCGGGCGACCGACACCTCGACGGGAACGTCGAGGTAGATCGTGACGTCGGCCGGAGGCAGCAGCGCTCGGATCAACCGGTGCGCCACCTGCAGATGCACTCCCGCGTACGCGAAATCGAGCGTTGCGAGCGCGTCCACAAGGTGCCGGTCGTAGACGACGATCCCCGAGGCCACGCGGTGCTGACGCCAGACCCCGCGCAGGAACGATCCGACGACCAGCATCACCCAGATCCACCCCACCGCGCCGGTTCGTGAACGAAGCGGGACGCCGTCCGCTGTGGCGACACTGCGGATTCCCGGCCGGGCATTCTGGCCGAGCAGGCGCTTGACCCGGGCCGCAACGGTGACAAGCCACCCGATGCCCATCCCAGGCCGTACCCACACGGTCGACACCGGTATCCCGCACCGCTGCAAGCTGGCTGTCACGCCGGCACGCAGGGTCGTCTTGCCCGAACCGTCGACGCCACTGACGGCGACCACGAGGCGACGGGCAGGCGGGCGCCCCGCCAGCCGACCCGGCGCGGCCCGCAGCCGACCGCTGGCCCAGGGCGCCAGCACGCGCCCGCCCAGACCCGACTCGATCTCCGCGGCGACCCGCACGACGTCGGCGTTGGCTGGGAAGTCGTGGTGCTGTCGCCGCAGCTCGCACAGCTCTAGCACCTCGCGCAGGCGCACCTCACCGGCGCCGCGACATCGGTCGATCAGCGCGGCGACCGGGTCATACGTGTCCGGCCCGGGGTGTACCAGCACGCCGGCGAGCACCCGCCCCTCGGCGACCACCGCCCAGAGTCGAGTCCCCGAGCCGCGCGCGTGCCGACCACGCCGATCGAGCCGGTCCATCGGCAGCCACCCGAGGCGTTCCAGTCGCTGGTCGTCAATCGGTTGCCGTGGATAGGCGTCGAAGACCTCCGTCCAGGCTGCTCCCAGCACAGAGCAATGCAGCGAGGCGAGGCTGCTGCCCAAGTGCTCCGTGAGCAGCCTCAGGCACTCCTGGCGATCGGCCGCGGCACCGGCCTCGGGGACGCCATTGCGGGCCAGCGCTTCACGGCTGAACGCCGCGAGCAGCGGCCCGGCGGCACCGGGCAGAGCTAGCGGACCGTCGCCTCTCACCGTCGCCAACCCAGCTCGACCAGCCGGCTCAGTACCGGCAGCGGGTCGCGCAGGCTCTCGACACTGTGCGCGGTCCCGCGCCTCGGGCGCAGCGCGGCGGCAGCCTGCCGGCCACCCAGCCGTCCGCCGCGGACGTCGTGCACGATCCGCCGAAGGTCTCCCTCGAGCCACCGGTACCGCACGCCGACGGCCCCCCGAACCGGACCGGCAAAGCTGCCCCCCTGCAGGGCCGCACAGGCCAGGGCCGGCAGGTTGGCTCCGGCGGCCACGGCGAGGGGCAGCGAGCCGTACACCCGGGGATTGACGTCGATGAGCCGCTGGCCGACCAGCTGTACCTGGAAGACACCGCTGTACCCGGACAGCAGCGTGGGCAGGCGATCCTCGAGGTTGCGATCAGGCGAGGTCGTGACGGCGGCGCAGGCAACCCCGCAGTCGACCGGCCAGATCCGGAGGTAGGCCTGGTGCACGACAGCGGCTAGGCGTCCGCCGTGGATCACTCCTGCGACGGCTCGCATCCCTTCGGTGTGAAAGGGCTGCACGACCAGCGGCCCGGTGAGTGCGCCGGCCAACCTCCGCACCGCCTCGGGCGAGTCGACGCGCCGTGCCACCGACCGGGCGGCGAGCTTGACCCCGGACTTGATCACGACCGGGTAGTCCAGGTCCCCGGCACCGGAGAGGAGGTCCTCGGGTCCGGCGTAGCTACGGGTCTCGGGCATCTCCAGGCCGGCGGCGGCGGCAATGGCGGGCAGTCGCCGCTTGTCGATGAGATGGACACCCGGGCTGCCGAGTGAGACGAGCGCCGCGTCGCTGGCAGCAAACACCGCAAGCGGGCGCCGCCGGGCGAGCTCGCGGCGCAGTGCCGCAGCGTAGTCAGGGGAAGCGACCGGGGGCAGGCGCAGCACGCCGGCACACGCCTGCGACAGCGTCGCCGCAGAGCGCCGGCCGGACACCACCACGTAGGGGCGGTACCCCCCGACGGCCAGGGCCCGGACGGTCGCCACGGCCGACCGGCTTCGACCGTCGACCTCATCGGTGACCAGGACCGGCGGGCCACCAGCTCGTTCGGACCCAGCCACCTGGCGATGGTAGTGGACCCGGTGTGCTGGTGATCTAGGCGTGCAGGGCTGGGCAGGCACCTGTCGGGGCCCTATGGTGCTGGGGGTGAACTCCCGCCCTTGACGTTGTGTTACCGTGGTCATACGCACAGTGACGGCCCTGGTCGTCCTGGCGTGCGGCTCTCAGGAGGCAAATGTTGAACACCACCGCTCTGCCACAGCCGCGCCTCCTCCGCCGCCGGTCGAGGATTACCGCGCTCGGGGCGTGCCTCCTGGTTGCCGGCCTGGTCGGTCCGGTGGGTGCGGCGTCCGCACAGGGTTCGCCGGCGGCGCCCTACCGGGCCTTCTCCGCCAGTTCCTGGTGGAACACCGCGCTGCCGACCGCTCCGCCGACGAACTCGAACGAGGCGGGCATCCTCAACTACCTGCGCACCGGGCCGGACAACGGCGGAGGCTTCCTCCGGCTGGCCGGGGCCGGGGACAACGCCTGGGGGCAACCGGTGTTCTGGGCCGGGGCCGGGGACAGGGAGTACTCCGTGCGCTGGTCCAGCTCGCTGCGTCAGCCGGAACTGGATCACCTGCGGATCCCGGATCAGATGCAGGCGGCCCAGACCTCGGACGGCGCGCTCACGCTGTTCGACGTACCGCGTGGCTACGTCGTCGCGATGACAAGGGCCAAATACAACAGCGCAACCGATGTCTGGAGCGTGGGCGGCGCCACGGTCACCTACCTGGCGTCCAACGGGTTGGACGCCAGGGTGACCGGCTCCGACGATGCTCGCAACGGCGGCAGCCACCGGGGCAACAACGGTGCCACCATGATGGCAAGGCTCGACGAGGTGCAGGCCGGCGTCATCCCGCATGTGCTGAAGGTCGCCTGTGGACCGGAGGCGAACACCCAGGCGGTCTTTCCGATGAACCGGTCAGACGGAAACTCGGCCACATCACCTGTCAAGCAGGGACTGCGGCTGCGGATCCGCCCGGAGCTGGACCTGAATGCACTCGGGCTGCCCGCCGAGGCCCTGGTCCTCGCCCAGGCAGCACAGACCTATGGTGTGTACTGCGGGGACTCCGGCCCGAACACCGCCCTCAAGCTGGAGAATACGGTGATCGAAGGGCGGGGTCAGTTGTGGACAACCCCAGCGGATGCGCTGTCCGGTCTCCCGTTCACCACCGCCTTCTGGGACGTGCTGCCCGAAGGGTATCGCTGAGTTCCCTGCCGGCCACGGGCTACCCGCTGGCCCTTCGGGTGCCTGAGGCAGCAGCGGCCGGAGAGCTTCACCGATCCGTACCGCCAGCTAGGCTGGCTGGATGCCGATCGTCCGGGTCCCTCCGCGCACGGCATGGCGGTGGACACTGCTCGGCATGGCCGCCTGTCTGGCCGTGAGTTCTTGCACCGTGCAGCCCCCTGCACGTGATCCCGACCCTCGGCTCCAGACGTTCCGCCCGTTCACCGCGGACTCGTGGTGGAACACGCCGATTCCGGCCGACGCCCCGAGCAATCCGGACGCGGCGGCGATCCTGGACTACATGCAGACGGTGCCCCAGTCCGGGGGCGGCTGCGTCCGCCTGGCCGGTGCGAACAACGGCTGGGGGCAGCCGGTCTATCGCGCCGCGCCGGGTGATCCGGAGTACGACGTCACGGTGGCCAGCGCGGTCCGGCCTCCGGAGCTCGCCGCCTTGCGGATCCCGGCGAATGCGCAGTCGGCCCCCACTTCGGATGCCGCGATGACGGTCTTCGATGTCCAGAAGGGGTACGTCGTCGCGCTGACCGGGGCCGAGTTCGACGCCAAGACGCGGTCGTGGAGTGCGCGTGGTGCGACGGTGACGTATCTGGCCTCCAACGGCCTGCACGTGGGCACCGGCGCGTCCGACGATCCCCGCAACAGCGGTAGCCACCGCGGCAACAACGGTGCGGTCATGATGGCCGAGTACGACGAGGTGGCCGCTGGCACCATCGACCACGTGCTGAAGGTTGCCTCGGGGCCCGAGGTCTCGACACGGTTCGTCTTCCCGATGGTGGGCAGCGACGGTGCCTCGACATCGAGAACGGCTCCGCCGGAAGGACTGCGATTCCGGATCAAGCCGAGCGTCGACATCGGTGCCTGGGACCTGAACCCGCAGGCCCGCATCATTGCCCAGGCACTGCAGACCTACGGCTTCTACATCGGGGACTCCGGGGGGGTCACGGCGTTGAAACTGGAGAACACCGAGGCCGCCGGCAGAGGACAACTCTGGGACGTGCCGGCCACGGCTCTGTGTGGGTTGCCCATCAGCACCCAGTACTGGGACGTTCTGCCGGAGGGGTACCGGCCTGAGACCGGTGGCTGAGCGGATGAACGTGCGTCCCGCACTGGACCGCGCCAGGCACTACAGCCGCCGACCGCTGGCTCGCATGCCGTTTCTGTGGGATGTGGCGATGTGGCTCCGTCCCGCCAAGCGGGCCACCCTGGCCCGCCGCGACACCGCGGTAGTGATCGAGGGATTCCTGCGATCGGGAAACACCTTCAGTGTCGCCGCGTTCGCGGTGAGCAACGGCGAGGGTCATGTCGGCCGCCATCTGCACGGCGCCGCTCACGTGTTGCGCGCCGCCCGGCTCGGCCTACCGACGGTCGTACTGATCCGCCGTCCCGAGGACGCGGTCCTGTCCTACGTGATCCGGCGCGGGTCCTTGACGCCGTACGACGCGCTGGTGGAGTACCTCGACTTCTACTCGGCGGTCTGGCGTATCCGCGAGTCGTTCGTGATCGGGATGTTCGACCAGGTCGTCAGCGACTTCGGCGTGGTGATCGATGAGCTCAATGCCATGTTCGGCACCTCCTTCGCACGCTACGAACCGACCCCGGCGAACGAGGCCAGGGCCTTCGCCCTCGTCGAGGAGATGAACCGGCTGGAGTGCGGCGGTGCGGTGGTCGAGACGCACGTCGGCCGTCCGTCTGGTGAACGGACGCGACGCAAGGCGGAGTCGGCGGGCGCGCTCAGGACGCCTCGGACGGCGGCGAAGCTGGCCGCGGCCGAGCACCTGTACCGGCAGTACGAGCAGCTGGCGGCCGACCGCGCCCGGCGCCTCCGGGCCGGTTCAGCCGGGTGATGTGCTAAGCCAGGCACTGCGCACCATCTCCTCCACATCGCGGGCGGCCTGCCAGTGCAACGAGGCACCGATGCGCGAGGGGTCGGCCACCACGCTGGCGGGATCCCCGGGCCGGCGACCGACCACCTGCCGGAGCACCGGCCGGCTTGTGACGCGCTCGACCGCGCCCAGCATCTGCAGCACGCTGACACCGGTCCCGCGGCCGACGTTGAAGACTCCTTCGCGCAAGGATCCCGATTCCAGGGCGCCGACTGCGCACAGATGCGCCTCGGCGAGGTCCTCGACGTGGATGTAGTCCCGGATGCAGGAGCCGTCCGGTGTCGGCCAGTCGCCGCCGTAGACGCTGACCGGCGTTCCGGTCTCGTGGCAGCGCAACACGATCGGTAAGAGGTTGAACACGCCGCGATCGGCAAGCAGGGCATCGCCGGCCCCGGCGACGTTGAAGTACCGCAGTGCCGCCCAGGCCATGCCGTGGGCTCGGGCGGTGCTTCGGACGAGCCACTCCGCGGCCAGTTTCGTCTCGCCGTAGGGGCTGGTCGGCACGGTCGGGTGATCCTCGGCCACCCGGCCGGCCGCGGTGTCGCCGTACACCGCGGCGCTGGAGGAGTACAGGATCCGGCCGACGCCGGCGGCGACCGCGGCCTGGAGCACGGCGAGTGTGCCCTGGACGTTCTGCTCGTAGTAGTGCAGCGGCCGTTCCAGCGACTCCGGTACCGCCTTCTTCGCGGCGAGGTGGACGATGCCGGTGATGTCGTGCTCGCGTAGGACCGCGATCAGGCGTTCGGGGTCTCCGACGATGGTGGCTTCGATCAGCGGCAGGCCGGCCACCCTCTCGCGGACACCGGTCGACAGGTCGTCCAGTATCACCACGTCGTGTCCGGCGCGCTGCATGCTGCGGGCCACGTGCCCTCCGATGTAGCCGGCGCCCCCGGTCAGCAGCCATGCCATGAGCGGTCCCTCGTCTCCTCGTGCGCCGGCCGTCGGTGCCGCCACCGCGGTCGCCAGGTAGGTCACAGCCGACCGTCGATCGTATGGCCCGGCGCTGCCGGCCGCACCGGCGACGATGGACAGGGTGGCCGCCGTAGGTGGTTGGACGCCGCACCGGGGTCGGACTGCAGGCGATAATCAGCGCCATGGACGACTCTTCGCGGCCCGACCCGGGAGGAAGCGCCGCGCCGATCTTCATCCTCGGCTCGATGCGTTCCGGTTCCACCCTGCTCAGGCTGATCCTGGACAGCCACGAAAACATCGCGATCGGGCCTGAGACCGGTTTCATGGGCGCGGTGGCGGCCACAAAGGCGATCCCAGGGTGGACCGCCGGCAGGGACTGGTACCGGCGGCTGGACTGGACCGAAGGCGAGATCGACGATCGGCTGCGGGAGTTCTACGGCGGAATGTTCCGGCGGTACGCCGGATCCCAAGGTGCGCGCCGCTGGGGTGACAAGACCCCGTTTCACCTCGGGCACGCGGCGCAGATGGCGCAGGTGTTCCCCGACGCGGTGTTCGTGGGGATCGTTCGTCATCCCGGGGCGGTAGCGGTCTCGCTGGGCAAGAAGTTCCACTACACCTTCCACGACGCGGTGTCCTATTGGTCGGCGACGAATCTGGACCTGGTCAGGGCAGCCGGGTCCCTGGGCCACCGACTGTCCCTACTGCGCTACGAAGACCTCGTCCTCGATGCGGAACCGGTGATCCGAGAGTTGCTGGATTGGCTCGGCGAGCCCTGGTCGCCGGCGCTGCTCGAGCATGACCGCGTGCATCGGGAGAAGGGCACCCCACGCGCCGCGGACGGAAGCACCAGCACCAGGGACCCCATCGACGCCAAGCGCGCCACGAGTTGGGCGCGCGGCCTGCGGTCGGACAACGAACGGTCCCTCGCCGGGGTGGCGGAGCTGGCCGCCTTCTTCGGCTATGACCCGCTTTCCGGGGACGAGCGGGAGCCGCTGCCCTCCGTCGCGGGCCGGCGCTGGCTGACCGACGGGGCAGACTTGCGCGGTCGGTGCGAGCAATGGGCCGACCGGATCAACTTCGACGCACGCCGCGCCGCGCCGGCGGTGGACGCCGACCCGATCGAGCTGGCGGTCCGGCTCGAGCGGGTGGAGCAGACGCTGGCCCGGGTGCGTTCGAGAAGGGTGGTGAGGATCGGGGACGCGATCCGCACCGTCCAGCACGGACGCTCCGTGAAGGACGTGCGGAAGGCCTACTCCCGCCTTCGCGGCCGACGCTGATCGGCGCGACGCAGGGCGATCCGGCTAGCCGGAGGACAGCCAGCCGGGGTGCCCGCGCACGCCGAGGTCCGTGAGCTGCCGCGCTAGCGCGGCGGTGTGTGGCTGGTAGAACTGCGCGAGTCGCGCCCAGGTCTGTGGTGACGGTCGATCCGGCGCGGGCTGGCTGTTAGACCGGTGGTAGACCCTGACCAGAGACCGCTTCACCGTCCGGTGCCGGGTGAAGAAGCGCTCAGCGCGGCGGTTGAGGGCCAGAGCCGCCAGTTGCAGCCGTTTGTGCCGGTACTGCTCCGACTTGTTGTCGGTCGCGAACTCGAACGACCCGACCGCGTCGGTGTCCAGGTCCAGCCACCTGCAGATGCCGGTCACGGCGGTCCGTGGCTCGGTCATCACGTCGTCGAAGAAGACCACCCGCAGCCGATCGCCGAACACCTCGGTCCAGGAAGGTAGCCAGGTCGAGTAGCAACCCGCGCCCAGGCCCCAGAACGGCTGATGTTCCCGCTGATCGTCGGTGCCGCGACGGTGCAACTCCTCACACCGGTCCAGGTAGGTCTCGAAACTCATGTCCGGCGGGATTCGGACGCGGCTCTTGACGAATCTGAAGTAGGACCAGCACCGGTCGCTCGGGTCGCGGAGACTGAGGATGACGCGGGCACCGGGGAGCGTGCCGTCGATACCGGCCGCTACCGCCCGGCCACCGGGAAAGTAGCCCGGCGTCGCCTCCAGGGCGTATCGCTGAGTGGTGCGGCCCTCGAAGTGGGCCAGATAGTCCCCGATGGGTGCCAGCGGTTCGTCGTAGCGCAGCGGCGTGAAGTACCGCAGCTCCTTCAGATCGGCCGGGAAGATCTCCGGGTGCTGGGACAGGTAGCGGAACAGGGATGTGGTCGCCGCCTTCGCCACTCCGACGATGAGGAGGTTCGGCAATGCGCCCGACACCCCGGCCGCAGCGTCCATGCGGTGCAGTCTAAGCAGGGGCGTCGCGGGGGGTGTGACAAGGTGAGGGGTCGCTATCACTGTCCCGAGGATGAGCGTTGCCATACCGCCTGTACTGCACCTACCGCCGGCTCGGTCGCGGCGTTGCTGCCCTGCTGATCGTCCTGCTCGGGCTTACCGCCTGCCGGACGTCGCCGACGGTGGCGGCCTACGTCGGCGGCCAGAAGATCACCACGACCGACCTGGACCAGGCCGTCGAGCGCGGCCTGTCCGACAAGGGGGTGGCGGCGGCGTACGGCAACCGATTGCCCGACTATCGCCAGATCGTGCTGCAGAACCTGATCAACGTCGCGGTGTACGACGCGGCGGCCCAGCGCTACGAGGTGGCTGTCAATGACGCCGACGTCACGTCCCGACTGGACCAGGTGCTCGCCCAGACCGGTGACCCGCAGGGTTTCTACGACCAGCAGGCGACGCAGGGGCAGACCCGGGCCGACATCCGGGAGCGGGTCCGGCAGTTCATCGTGGGCGAGCAGATCGCCCAGGCTGCCGGCCTGTCCGACCCGACCAGCGAGGCCTCACTGCGCCAGCTGTACGAGACGACCAAGTCCCAGTACGCGCGCTACCAGGCGGGACTGATCACGGCGAAGGATCAGGCCGCGGCCGACGCCGTGCTGGCCCGGCTGACCGCTGACCCGTCCAGCTATCCGGCCGAGGCCGCCGCGCTGGCCGGACCCAACACGCTGCCCGCGCTGCAGAGCGTCACCGGCTCCCAGCTGACCGGCGTGGGGGCCGACCTGCCGTCCCTGAAGGCCGGGCAGGGCTACACCGCGCCGTTGCTGCAGACCGGGGAGATCACCGTCGTGTTCATCGCCGCGGTGGAGTACCCGACGTTCGAGAACCTGCGCCCGACCCTGACGCAGCAGGCCGGCGACCAGGTCCAGACCGCCGTCCAGGCCGAGCTGAAGAAGGTCCGGGACTCCCTCGACATCACGGTCAACCCGCGCTTCGGCACGTTCGACGAGTCCGGCGCGCTCGTCCCGGACGACAACGGCGTGGTGTCGGTCGTCGAGCAGCCGACCCCCGCGCCGCCGCAGAACTGAGGTGCCCTCCGCCCGGGTGCGGTTGCTCACGACGAGCCCCCGGTTGCCCGCGGGGCTGCTGAGCTGGAGGGCGTGGGAGGCCGTTCGGACCGGGCAGCTGTGCACCGCCGACGCCGACTCCGCGCTGCCCAGGGCCGTCCGGGGTTGCGGACTCGCGGTGGCGCAGGTGTCCCTCATCGATAGCGGCGCCGCGGCGCGGGACCTGCTGCGGCGGGCCCGCGGTGGCGCGCCGGTGGTGTGGCTGGCCGGCCCGGACGGCGACGCCGACCTGGTCCGCGCGCTGGCCCGCGCCGCGGTCGCGGTGGACCCGCTCGGGACGCAACCGGCCGCCGGCGATCCGGTCGAGATCGAGGTGATCCACGGGTCCTGGGACCCGCCGGGGGCCCGGCTGCTCGACGTGGTCGCGGTGATGGACCGGTTGCGCTCACCCGGCGGCTGTCCCTGGGACGCCGAGCAGACCCATCGCAGCCTGCGCCGCTACCTGCTGGAGGAGGCCTACGAGGCCTACGACGCGCTCGTCGACGAGGACCTCACGGCGCTGCGCGAGGAGCTCGGCGACGTCCTGCTGCAGGTGGCCTTCCACGCCCGGCTGGCCGAGGAGGCCGACCCGCCGTGGACCATCGACGACGTCGCCGGCGACCTCGTGGCCAAGCTCGTACGCCGTCACCCGCACGTGTTCGCCGACCGCACCGTGGCCGGTGCCGGGGAGGTGGAGACGAACTGGGAGCAGATCAAGCGGGCCGAGAAGGGCCGCACGTCGGTGACCGAGGGCCTGGCCCGTTCGCAGCCGGCCCTGGCCCTGGCCCAAGCGCTGGTCCGCCGGGCGGGCAGCGCCGGCCTGCCTCCGCCCGGACCTGGCCCTACGCTGGGTGAGCGGCTCCTAGAGGTCGTCCGGGACGCCCACGAGGCGGGGCTGGACGCCGAGGCCGAGCTCCGGGTCGCCGCCGACCGCTACGCCGCCGCGCTGCGCGCCGCGGAGCTGACCGACTGAGCCGGCGGGCGGACGACTGTCCCGACGGGACCGGGCGTGTCTACGATGGCCCCTTCGTCGCCCCGACCGCCGACCAGCCGGAGGCAGCCGCCATGGGCGGATCCGACACCGACGCCTACGGGCTGGACGACGGCCTGAACGACGGGCTTGACGACGGGCTTGACGACGACCTGGGTCACGGCGCGGAGGACGACCGAGGGCCGCACGTGCGACGTCGACTCGCCTCGGGCCGGCCGGGCCGCCGACCCCGGGCCTATCGGGTCCTGCGCGCCGTCCTCGTCGTGGGCCTGGTGGTCGTGCTGGTCCTGGTCGGGTCGATCTGGTTCCTGACGCACCGGTACGCCGGCACCGTCGCTCGGTTGCCCGGCGTCTTCTCCGCGCTGGACCCGGCCCTGCGGCCACCGCCGCCGCCGCTCGGCCCGACGGGTCAGGCCCCCTTGACCTTCCTGGTCGTCGGCACCGACTCCGGACAGGCGCCGCCCACGGTCCAGCCCGGTGGCCCGGTGGGCGATGCCGAGGCGGGCTCGGACGTCCTGATGCTGGTCCAGATCGCCGGTGACCGGCAGTCCGTGCAGGTGGTCGCGATCCCGACGCTGTCCTTCGTCCCCATCCCCGGCTATCCGGACGGCCAGATCGCGAACGCCTTCGCCCTCGGCGGCCCCACCCTGACCGTGCAGACCGTCGAGGCGCTGACCCACGTCAGGATCGACCATTTCGCGCAGCTGGAGGTCAGCGGATTCCGGGAGGTCACCGACGCCCTCAGCGGCGTGGACGTACCCATCGCCGAGGCCGGCCAGTTCGCCGGCGTGACCTTTACCCGGGGGCTCAACCACCTCGACGGGAGGGGGGCGCTGGCCTACCTGCGCCAGCCCCGCCCGGTCCCGGCCGACAGCTTCTTCCGGATGCAGCGGGTGCAGAACTTCCTGCGTGCCGTCGTCACGACGGTGTCGCGGGAGAATCTCCTGGTCCAGCCGGGCCGGTTGGACGACTTCCTACTGGCCCTGAGCTCCTCGCTCAGCGTCGACGACGAGCTGTCCGACGGCGATCTGGCCACGCTGATCGTGAGCCTGCGCCACCTGGACCAGTCCGACATCGACTTCGTGACCGCGCCCGTGACCGGGACGGGGACCGAGGGCGGGCGTCCCGCGGTGTACCTCGACGAGGACGCGGCCGACCAGATGTGGTCCTACCTCAACGACGGGAGCCTGCAGCGCCACCTGGGCGAGTTCCCCCGCCTGCCCCGCGTCCCCCGCTGAGCCCCCAGCGGTCCCGTCCACGTCGTGACCGCTTCGCGGCGGGGCTGCGACGGCGCCGCCGCGACGCCGGCGGTGACGCGGGTCAGCTGGGGTCCGAGCCGTAGACCGTAGGCAACCAGAACAGCACACCGGCCGCGGCGAGCGAGGCGAAGGCGAACCCGGCCGGCCCGCTCTGGTCGATATAGGCCCACAGCAGTCCGAGGACGGGGGCGAAGAACACCGGGATCACGTCGGTGCGGACCTGGCGGAGCAGCGAGACCGGCCGGTCGGACTGCGGCGAGACGTCCCGCTCCACACCCCGCGGGGGGTCCAGCCGCCGCCGCCCCGAGGGCCACACGGTCTGTCCCTGGACCTCGAAGGCGAGCAGGGCGTCCTCGACCGGCGACCCGTGGACCAGCGCGGCGGCCTGCGCCTCGCCGAATCGCTCCAGCGCCGGATCCCAGTAGACCGGGACGTAGACCGATCCGCGCACGGTGTTCAGTACGAGCCAGCTGCGTTCGGCCAGCCCTCGCCGGTACTTCGCCCGGCGGAGGAGCACCTGCGCTGTCGGGCGCTGCGCCAGCCGGCGGCGGCGCAGCAACCGCACCCCCGTCGTGACCACGGCGCCGCCCAGCACGAGAACGAGGATCAGCAGGCCGTTCACGATGTTGTTGACCGCGGTGGTGACGCCGTCCCCGGCGGCAAAGACCGCCGCGGGGCGCTGCGGGTCGTAGGCGATCCGGATCGAGGTCTGCAGCGGGATGTCCCGCGGCGCGTCCAGCGTGAGCCGGCCGGTCTGCGGTGATCCCTCGGCATCGGTGTAGGCGACCGCGACCTGCAGGCCGGCCGCCCCGAGGCCGGTGGAGGTCACGGTGCCGGTGGCCGTGGCGGTGGCCGCCCGCAGTGGCCCGCTGACAGTGCTCAGGCGGGTGGCCAGCACCACGACCAGGATCACCACGATGACCGTGAGGGGGATCAGTCCGGCCAGCATCTGCCGGGCCGGGCGCAACTGCAGCATCCCCATGGGTGGACTATCCCACCCGCCTCCGCCCGCGCGGCACAGCCAGGATGGCCGAGGGTCGTCCGGCGGGGCGAGCGGGTCGGCACCCGGCGGCGGACTAACCTCGCCAGCGCGAGTACAGCCGCGGCCCGGACGTTCCGGGCGCATCAGCAGGGACCGGCGCCGGCGCGCGCCGCGGCAGGTCGAGGAGGAGGATCGAACGTGGCCACGATCGAGGCCGTCGGGGCCCGCGAGATCCTGGACTCCCGTGGCAACCCCACGGTCGAGGTCGAGGTGGCCCTCGACGACGGAACCCTCGGGCGGGCCGCGGTCCCGAGCGGTGCGTCGACCGGCGCGTTCGAGGCGGTCGAGCTCCGCGACGGCGAGCAGCGCTACGGCGGCAAGGGCGTCCGGCGCGCCGTCGGTGCGGTCCTCGAGGACATCGGACCGCAGTTGCTCGGCTTCGAGGTCACCGAGCAGCGCCTGATCGACCAGCAGCTGTGTGACCTCGACGGCACCGTCGACAAGTCCAGGCTCGGCGCCAATGCGCTGCTGGGGGTGTCCCTGGCGGTGGCCAGGGCGGCCGCGCAGTCCTGCGGATTGCCGCTGTTCCGCTACGTCGGCGGGCCGTCGGCCCACCTGCTGCCGGTCCCGATGATGAACATCCTCAACGGCGGCGCACATGCGGACAGCAACGTGGACGTGCAGGAGTTCATGATCGCGCCAGTGGGGGCATCGACGTACACCGAGGCGCTGCAGGCCGGCGTCTCGGTCTACCACGCCCTCAAGGCGGTGCTCCGCTCGCGGGGGCTGTCCACCGGGCTCGGGGACGAGGGCGGCTTCGCGCCCGACCTGGACTCCAACCGTGCCGCGCTGGACCTGATCGCCGAGGCCGTCGACCGGGCCGGGCTCGTGCTGGGCGAGGACATCGTGCTCGCGCTGGACGTCGCCGCCACCGAGTTCTACTCCGACGGCGGGTACCTGTTCGAGGGCTCGCAGCGCAGCGCCGCGGACCTGACCGCGTACTACGAGGAGCTGCTCTCGGCGTACCCCATCGTGTCCATCGAGGATCCGCTGGCCGAGGACGACTGGACCGGGTGGGCCGAGCTGACGGCGGCGGTCGGGGACCGGGTACAGATCGTCGGGGACGACCTGTTCGTCACCAACCCGGTCCGGCTGCGCAAGGGCATCGAGCTGGCCGCCGCGAACGCCCTGCTGGTCAAGGTCAACCAGATCGGCACCCTCACCGAGACCCTGGACGCGGTGAACGTGGCGCACCGCAACGGACTTCGGGCGATGATGAGCCACCGCTCCGGCGAGACCGAGGACACCACGATCGCCGACCTCGCGGTGGCCACCGACTGCGGCCAGCTCAAGACCGGGGCGCCGGCCCGCAGCGAGCGGGTCGCCAAGTACAACCAGCTGCTGCGCATCGAGGAGGAGCTCGACGATGCCGCGCGATATGCCGGCCGGGCGGCGTTCCCGCGCTACGAGTCCCCGCACAGCGGGTCGCAGGGCAGGTCGCAATGACCCCCCCGACCCGCCGCCCGACGGGCCGACGCCGCGCGGGTGCCGCCCGACCGGGAGCGGCCCGGGCCGCGACCGCGCCCGGTCGACAGCGGCGCAC
>JBBPYA010000151.1:0-16381 GCA_038200385.1 Mycobacteriales bacterium | reverse complement strand
CGGTGCTGCTGGCCAGTTCCCCGGCGTACGTCAACCAGGCGTTCCGGATCGGGGAATGCGCCTGGGGCCTGCAGTTCCACATCGAGACGACCCCGGACATGGTCGGCCACTGGGCGGCCACCGATACCGGCCAGGCCGCCGAGTGGGGGCTGGACCTCGCGGCCCTCACCGAAAAGGCGGTGGCCGCGCACGAAGACATCGAGCAGGTCTGGGCGCCGGCCATGAGCCGCTTCGCCGACGTGGTCCGCTCGCGAGCCTCGGCCGCGAGTGCCGCCGGCTGAGCCGTGGCCGAGGCACCGGCAGGTCAGCTCGCAATCGCCGCGCCCCGCGGGCTCGCTGAGCTGGCCGGCCTCGGGCTGACCGGACTGGAGCGGGCCGCGGCCATCCTCGGCCCGCAGGGTCTCGGACTGTGGGCCTCGCCCGAGGAGGGCCGCCCGAGCGCGGGGCTGCATCCCGTCGTCGAGGCGCTGGGGCGCACCGGGGACCCCGATCTCGCCGTCGACATGCTGTCCCGGCTGGCCGACGCCGTGGACGAGCCCGCCGAGTTGCTCGACACCCTCGCCGCCGATGCCGGGACGCGCGAGCGGCTGCTCGCGGTGCTCGGTGCCAGCCGGGCGCTGGGGGACCATCTGGTCGCCCATCCGCAGCAGTGGCGCCGGCTGGCCGAGGGGCGGCGCGCCGCGAGCCGCCCGTCCCCGCTCGGACTGGTGGAGGCGCTGTGCGCGTCGGTCGGGGTCCGCCCGGACACCGGGCCGCAAGGGCGGGCGGCCTCCGACGACGACGTCCGGGCGCTGCGGGCGGCGTACCGGGAGGCGTTGCTGGACCTGACCGCGAGAGACCTGACCGGGTCCGCGGCCACCGAGGACGCCGCCGGCGAGCTGGCCGACCTCGCGGCGGCCACCCTCACCGCCGCGCTTTCGCTGGCGAGGCGGGCGATGCCCGCGGACGCGCCGGCCACCGTGCTGGCCGTGATCGGCCTGGGCAAGTGCGGCGGCCGGGAGCTGAACTACGTCAGCGACGTCGATGTGGTGTTCGTGGCCGAGCCGCCGGACGGGGTCGGGGAGGAGGCGGCCCTGCGGACGGCGACCAGGGTCGCCACCGAGATGATGCGGATCTGCGGCCTGGTCGCGTGGCCGGTGGACGCCGGCTTGCGTCCCGAGGGCCGCACCGGCGCGCTGGTGCGCACCCTGGCCAGCCACGAGAGCTACTACCGCCGGTGGGCGCGCACGTGGGAGTTCCAGGCCCTGCTGAAGATGCGCCCGGTCGCCGGGGACGTCGAGCTGGGCCGGCGCTACGTCGAGGTGTTGTGGCCCCTGGTGTGGACCGCGGCCGAGCGGGACGGCTTCGTCGAGGACGTGCAGCAGATGCGGCGCCGCGTCGAGGAGACCATCCCGGCGACGCTGGCCGGCCGTGAACTCAAGCTCGGGCCCGGCGGTCTGCGCGACGTGGAGTTCGCAGTCCAGCTGTTGCAGCTGGTGCACGGCCGGGCCGATGAGTCCGTGCGCAGCGGGAGCACGCTGATCGCGCTCGGGGCGCTGTCCCGGGGCGGGTACGTCGGCCGCGACGACGCGAGCACCCTGTCGGCGGCATACCGGTTCCTCCGCACCGTCGAGCACCGGCTACAGCTGCAACGGCTGCGGCGCACGCACCTGCTGCCGGACGCTGCGGCCGACCGGCGCTGGCTGGCCCGCACCATGAACTGCCTGGCGAACGGCTCCGGATCGGCGGTCAACACCTTCGACGCCGCGCTGGCCGTGCACACCAGGGAGGTACGCCGGTTGCACGAGAAGTTGTTCTACCGCCCGCTGCTGCACGCCGTGGCGCGGGTCCCCGGCGCCGAGTTGCAGATGACCACCGAGGCGGCGCGGGGCCGGCTGAGCGCCTTTGGTTTCGCCGACCCGGACGGGGCGCTGCGGCACCTGGAGGCGCTCACCACCGGGGTCAGCCGCAAGGCGGCCATGCAGCGGCTGCTGCTGCCGGCGATGCTGCGCGTCCTCGCCGACGCCCCCGCGCCGGACACCGGCCTCCTGGCGTACCGGCAGGTGTCCGAGCAGCTGGGGGACAGCCCGTGGTACCTCCGGTTGCTCCGCGACGAGGGGCAGGCGGCCCAGCGGCTCGTGGCGCTGCTGGGTACCAGCCGCTACGTCGCGGACCTGCTGGGTCGAGCTCCCGAGGCGCTGCGGCTGCTGGCCAGCGATGAGGAACTAGCCCCGCGATCGGCTCGGATCCTGACCGAGCGAATGCGCGCGACGGCGGCCCGGCACTCCGATCCGGAGTCCGCGGTGCGCGCGGTGCGGGCGCTGCGCCGGCAGGAACTGCTGAGGGTCGCCTGCGCGGACCTTCTCGAACTCACCGACGTCGTCCAGGTCGGGCAGGCGCTGACCGCGGCCGGGAACGCCACGCTCCGGGCGGCCCTGGACATCGCGATGGCGCAGGTCGAGGCCGACCGCGGTGAGCTGCCGACGCGGTTCGCGGTGATCGGCCTGGGCCGCCTCGGCGGCGGCGAACTGGGGTACGCCTCCGACGCCGACGTGCTCTTCGTGCACGACCCGTTGCCCGGCGCCGACGAGCGCGCGGCGGGACAGGCCGCCCATGCGGTCGCCGAGCAGCTGCGCACGCTGCTCGGCGCGCCGGCACCGGACCCACCGCTGCCGATCGACGCCGGCCTGCGACCGGAGGGCCGCAACGGGCCGCTGACCCGCAGCCTCGCCTCCTACGCCGAGTACTACGGGCGGTGGTCGTCGGTGTGGGAGGCGCAGGCGCTGCTGCGGGCAGTCCCGATCGCCGGGGACGAGGCGCTGGGGTCGGCGTTCACCGAGCTGATCGACCCGCTGCGCTACCCGGCCGACGGGCTGGCCGCGGCCGACGCCCTGGAGATCCGCCGGATCAAGGCCAGGGTCGACGAGGAGCGACTGCCGCGCGGGGCGGACCGCGCGACGCACACCAAACTCGGCCGGGGCGGACTGTCCGACGTCGAGTGGACCGTGCAGCTGCTCCAGCTGCAGCACGCCGGTCGGCTCGCCGCGCTGCGCACGACGTCGACGCTGGCCGCGCTGCGGGCGGCTGCCGGGGCCGGTCTGCTCGAACCCGACCAGGCCGGTGCGTTGGAGGCGGCCTGGCGGCTGGCCACCCGCTGCCGGAACGCGATCATGCTGGTGCGCGGGCGTCCGGGGGATCAGCTGCCCCGGACCGGCCGGGATCTGCTCGGCGTCGCGCGGGCCGTCGGCTACCCCCCCGGGCGGGACCCGGGGGTGTTCCTCGACGACTACCGTCGGGCGGCCCGGCGAGCCCGCGGCGTTGTCGAAGCCGTCTTCTACGCCTGATCCGGCTCGCGTCGTGGCGCGCTATGCGAGGGCGGCCGGCTATGACGACGTCCTGGACGGATCGCGCAGCAGCCCTCAGAGCCGGCGCTGGGCCGGAACACCGGTGGCCGGCGCCTCGGGCAGTACCCAGACCGGGTTGGAGAACCCGACGACCGTCCCGGCGCCGTCCCGAACGACGGCGCGCAGGTAGCGGCCGGCTCCCGGCTGGAAGTCCAGCTCTACCCGCCCCTGCCCGACGTTGCGGCTCGGGATCGTGACGGTGGAGATCGCCGGCACCGGCGTACCGGACCCGGCGAAGTCGACCTCTCCGGTGACGAGATCGACCGTGGAGTCCGCGGGGAGCTCGTCGGCGGAGACGGTCAACGGCACTCGCGAGTCCCGGGTCACCAGGACCCCGCCCATCGCGGGTCGGCCGGCCAGCTCGATCTGCAGGGCGCCGCGCCACCCGGCCGGATCGGCGAACCACACCTGGCCCGCAGCGAGGGCGGCCACCAGGTCCGGCGCCTGGGCCGATGCGGCCCACGCGTGGGTCACCCAGCGGGGCGGGCGGCCCAGCCAGTCCTGCCCACTGTGGTCGTCGGTCGTTCCGGTCGCGGTGATGAAGATGCCGTTGCGGGCGGCGATGTCGTAGGCCTGCGTGACGGCCTCGACGTCGCCGGCGAAACCCACCTCGAGCAGGTCGGCCCCGAGATTGCCGGTGTCGACGATCATCGCGCCCAGCGCGCCCGGGGCCGGGTAGGCGTCGTCCAGCGGATGGTTGTGCGAGGCCAGCCCGCCGTGGGCGTGGATCTGGTCGACCATGGCCGAGGCCGCCTTCAGTGACGTGTCCTTGCGTGGCGGCGCGTCCCCGTAGTCCGGGAGGAACGCCGTACCGCCGAAGCGGTTGACGTGCCGGACCAGCGACAGCTCCGAGCCCTGGTACTGCTGCAGTTCCGGATAGCGGGCGGCGTACTGCTGGATGAGGTCGGCCTGCAGCGCGAGGGACTGCTGGCCGTCGCGCCCGGTCCGCACGAACCGCAGCCGGTCGACGACGGCCGTCGCGGTGGCCCCGCGGCGGGCCCGCACCGCCAGCTGCAGCCGGTACAGCGCCGCGTCCGCCGCGACGAGGTCCGGCCAGAGCGCGGCCACGTCATCGGTCAGGCGCAGCGTGAGCCGCTGCCAGCCGGGTTGCGCCCGGCTCGCGACGACGCCGAGCAGACCGCCGTTCTCGGTGGTTCGGCCCTGCTGGGTTCCGACCCGGTACTGCAACGTGTACGCACCGGCCGGTCGCGAGGCCGTGGCCGGCCGGTACGACGAGAGCACCTCCACCAGCAACTCGGCGTCCGGGCCGACGGACTCGGTGAGCACGTCCAGCTCCAGGGTGGTCCCGGCGATGCTCGTGGAGTACGTCGAGTTGTAGGCGTTGCCCTCGTACTGCAGCCGGCCCCAGCTCCGGCTCGGGCCACGGGCGGTCAACCGCAACGCCTTGCCGGGCTCGTCGGGGGAGTGCGGGTCGGTGACGAACGTGCCCTCGGCGGCCTCCACCGCGCCGGACCGGGTGGCCGCCCAGGTCCAGTCCAGCCCGTTCTCGGGTTCGACCATCCCGTCGAACCCGACCGCGCTCCGGTAGCCGTGCGCCTGCTGCCGGAAGTCGTGCTCGGTCCACCACACGACGTCGACCCCGGTCCGCCGGGCCTGGTCCAGGTGGGTGTCCATGCTGGCGACGCCCTCGCTGAAGCTGGCGTGCACGTGCATCGCCATGCTGACCGGCGCGGGCGTCAGACCCGGCCCCGCCGCCGAGGTCGTGGGCCCGGGGTCGGCGGCCGTCCCGCTGCCCGGCCGGGTGCACGCCGAGGCCGTCGCCGCGGCAACACCCAGCAGGAGTACCTGACGTCGGCTGACGGTCACAGCTGCCGGGTCCCCTCCCACAACGGGACCGTCGACATCGATCCGGAATACCCAGGGTAGGCGCCGCACGGTTCGCAGCGTGCCGATTTCGGCCGGCCTGAGGTAGCTCGCCGTGCCCGCACGCGGCCACCACCGCCATGGCGGGACTATCCCCGCTTCCTGCCGGTGGGATACGTGGTCAACCCCGACACGGCGGTCGACCCACCCGCGTTACATGTCGAAGTACATCGCGAACTCCCCAGGCGTGATTGGCGATCGGCGGCTGTCGATGAAACAGGCCGCTGACCTGCGCTTAAGCCGTTTGGTGGCTGTGGCCAGGGTTGGCACTCTACGGACGTGCTGAGGAACGATTGAGTAACTGAGGGGGTGGGACGACCCGTTCAAACTGACAGCGGACAGGGCATCCTCCCGGTGGGCGGACAGCTGAGTCCCGGCTGACGGATATGAGAGTTCCTGGTTGGCGGACACGGGATCTCCAGGTCGATGTCCATCGCATCGCCCGGGTTGGCCGGTGAGGTCGTGGTTCATCCACGAGCTCATCGGAGGGGCGTTGACGAAGTCGAGTAGGGAGATCATGGAGATTCTTGAGACGTTCGACGCGACGCAATGCACGTGGTCGGCGGCGAAGCTTGCTGTGGTTGCTGCCAAGACCGTCGCTCGGTATGTCGAGGTCCGCCGGTCGCGTCGCGACCGTGGGGGCGTCTCATGCGGGTGCTGTTCTCGTTGCTGCCGGCTCGAGGAAGTCTTGAGCCGCTGCTGCCGGTGACGGCGGCCTGCGCGACGCCGGCCATGAGGTCGCTTTCGCCTCGTCTGCGTCGTTCGGTCCGGTGGTTGAAGAGCGCGGCTTCCGTTCTTTTCCGGTCGGCCTGGACTGGCTGGTGTCCGAGCCGGGCTACATCCAACTTCTGTGCGAGCCGCGGGTGGTCTGGTCTTCCCGGATCTGCAGGGTCCGGCTCGGTTTCAGTGGGTGGTCAGTCGGTTGTTCATCGGCGGCGCCGCCCGTGCCGCGCTCCCCGATCTCACGGAGCTTGTGCGGAAGTGGGCACCGGATCTGCTGGTACGCGAGTCGCTGGAGTTCGCTGCCTGCGTCTCCGCCGAGCGTGCCGGGCGGCCGCATGTGTCCGTCGCGGCGGCGTCGGACTCCGCCCTCGACGTGCGAGACGACCCGGTGATCTGGCGCCAGTACGCCGAAGCGCTGCAGGTGCTGCGCCGGGACGCCCGCCTTCGCCCCGATCCCGGCGGGACGATGCTCTATCTGTTCTTGCATCTGTGTTTTGCGACCGGTCGGGACCTTGCCGTGTGAGCCTGATCCCGCTGCAGCCCGGCTTGTGCGGGCTGCGACCGCTGCGTGGGCTGTGGCCACTCGACGCGATGGCGAGGTGTCGCCCTTACCCCATCTCGGGCGGCTCGCCGCCGACATGGGCGAAGAGCTTGCTGACGATCTTCCACGTCCCGCCGATCTTCGCGAGTGAGAGGTAGTCGAGGAACGACACCGTTCCCCAGTAGCCCTCCTCCGCCACGGTCGCGAATGCGGCGTCCCCTGTCTGGTGGACGGCGAGGATGCGGGAGCGGTAGTTGCCTGTGTCCGCGGGCGCGCTCGCGGCGAGGGCGAACAGTTCCGAGATGGGGACGTCGTAGCGCTCGCCCGCGAGCGAGCCGAACATTCGGGCGTCGCTGTGGAATGCCTCCCGCAGCTTCTCGACGTCCCCGGTGGCCTCCCCGTCGAGGCACAGCTGGACGGTGCAGCGGATCGCGTCGTAGTCGTCGACGACGGTCATCGCACCGGTCTCGGTGTTCATTGTCTGGGTCATGCGACTCTCCTTCTCTGATTGGTGCTCCACACGAACGCCCGCTCAGCCGCGGGCGACGCAGAACTCGTTGCCCTCCGGATCGGCGAGCTGGATCCAGCGCAGGCCGTGCTCGGCGAGCGGCTGGTCCCGCAGCCGCGTGGCCCCGAGCGCCTCGAGCCGGGCGGCGTCCACCTCGATGTCCTCGACCCACAGGTCGAGGTGCATGCGGTTCTTCGGCCGCCGCGGCTCGGGTACCCCCTGCAGGGCCAGCTTGGGTCCTGTGCCGGCGGCCGGGCCGAGGACGACGAAGTTATCCACCGCGGCGACCCGCTGGTAGCCCAGCGCCGCGATCCAGAAGGCGGCCAGGCACTCGGGATCAGCGCAGTCGAGGGTGAGCGACACCGTCGGCGTTGCGACCTGGGGGACAGAGTTCATCGGACTACCTCCTGCGTCGGATGGGGTCCACAAACTCCCGTGAACCGGAACAGGTCGTCAAGACTCAGCATGAGCTCGGGCCGGGTCCCGTCGGCACGCAACAACCCCAGTGCAATGCCGGCCCACCGGCTCAGACGGTGCGCGCCGACGAGGAGGAGCGCGACGGGATCGGCTGTGACCGTGCAACCCACCGTCAGCGAACCCGGCTCGTCGATGCGGTGCTCACCGTCGGTGAGGCCTACCGCGTACCGCTGACCGGTGGTGAGCTCGACGACGTAGGAGGCCGCGTGTCCGTCACCCGTCAGCGGGTCGAGACAACGGCCGTCGCGGGCGCGACACGCGAGGAAACCCTGAACGGCGTGGTCGGGGTCGATCCGCCACGGCCGGCGCGTGGCGACGGCCATGTCGTAGCCGTGCAGCAGGTGTTCGGCAACCGCGATGCCGACAAGATGTCGGATCGGCAGGACGACCCCGCCGTCGAAGAGGACGTCACGGGCGTCCTCGCAGGACGCGGTCGCCGCCAGGAGGCGCTTGGTGCCGTCGCGGACGAGGGCGGCGAGTTCGGACGGTCGGCGCTCCGCGATGTCGGCGTTGAGCTCGTCGTCACGACGCGCGCAGTCCTCGGGGGCCAGTGGCGGGTACTGGATCGGCTCGCCGTGAACCATTCCCGCGTACCGGACGCCGATCACGGCGAGGTGCACCGCCGCCTCCCGAACCGTCCAGGGGGAGCCCGGGATCGCGGCGGCCGTGTCGGGCGACGCGCCGATGAGGTCAGCGGTGCGGGCCGCCACCGCCGACAGCGCGGTTCGGGCCTCGTGCAACGTGGTCACCCCGCCCATGTGTCCCGCCCTCCCTTCGGTTCGTGTCACGAGCATCGGTGCTCCGCTTGCGCGGACCTTGCGCCGTGCGGGCGCGGGTACTATCCGGCCTCGAGTGGGCCGGGAGGAGCCATGAATCCCCAGGGGTGCGGCGTCGAGTTCCGTGTGCTCGGCACCGTCGAGATCGCCGCGGGCGATCGGGTCGTCGAGCTCGGTAGCGCTAAGCAGCGGGCGCTGCTCGTCTCGCTCCTGCTCCGGGTGAACCATGTCGTCCCAGTCGAGGTGCTCGTCGACGACTTGTGGGGTGAGTCGCCGCCGCCCGCGGTCCACGCGACGCTCCAGAGCCTGGTGTCTCGGCTGCGGCGGGCGTTCGGGGCGGCCGCTGCGGGCTCCGACGTGGAGGGGCCCCGGCTCCGCAGCCGGGACGGCGGTTACGTCCTGGAGTCCGCGCCCGCCCGTGTCGACGCCGTCCGGTTCGAGGAGTTGGTGGCCGCGGGACGTCGGGCACTCGTAGACGGTGAGGCAGCCACGGCCGCCGGCTCCCTGCACGGCGCGCTGGCCCTGTGGAGGGGGCCGGCGCTCGGGGATCTCGCCGACCGGCCGTTCGCCCGCGGCGAGGCGCAGCGGCTGGAGGAGGTCCGACTCGGCGCCACCGAGGACCTCGCAGACGCGCTGCTGGCCCTCGGGCGGCCGCAGGACGCCCTGGACCGGTTGGAGGGGCACGTGGCCCGGCACCCCCTGCGGGAGCGGCCGTGGGGGCAGGCGATGCTGGCGCTCTACCGACTCGGTCGCCAAGCCGACGCTTTGCACGCTTTCCAGCGGGTGCGCCGCGTCCTGGCCGACGAGCTCGGCGTGGAGGCGATGCCGGAGCTGCGCGCGCTCACCGAGCGAATCCTGCACCAGGATCCCGACCTCATCGCACCCCCCGATCCCGGGCGCCACTGGACCGGTGACGTCGTGGCTTTCCTCTTCCTCGACGCCGGGAAAGAGGAAGACCTCGCCCGCGTACGAGCCGTCCTGCTCAGCGAGGTGGAGTCCCGGAGCGGTGAGGTCGTCGGCCACACCGGCACAGCGTTCCGCACTGCGTTCCCGACTGTGGCGGCCGCGCTCGGGGCCGCGATAGCGGTGCAGCGCGGCCGGCGTGGGGGGAGGGGGACGACCGACCGCCGGGGCGTGCGAATGGCGGTGCACGCCGGGGCGGCTGACCGTCGAGGCGGGAGCTGGATCGGCCGGTCCCTGGACCGCACGGCCCGGTTGCTGGCCGCCGCGGCGCCCGGCCAGATGGTGTGCTCGCACGTCGCGGCGGAGCTCGGCCAGGACGACCTGCCCCAGGGCACGTCGCTCATCGACCTCGGGGAGCACCGGTTCGGCGACCTCGCCCGCCCGGAGCGCGTCTACCAGATCGCGCATTCCGACCTGCCTGCAGACTTCCCGGCGCTGCGGACGTACGCGGTAAGCCGGCACAACCTGCCGGCCGCGCTAACCTCGTTCGTCGGCCGGAAACGGGAGCTGGATGAGGTCGTGTCGCTGATCGCGACCTCCCGACTGCTGACGTTGACGGGCCCTGGCGGGTCCGGCAAGACCCGGCTGGCCCTGCAGGCGGCCGGAGCCGTCCTCGGTAGCCATCCCGACGGCGTCTGGTTCGTCGAACTCGCGCAGATCCGCGATCCCGGCCTGGTCACCGACGAGGTCGTCACCTCGCTAGGCCTGCTACCCGGCCCGCTCGCCCGATCCGGTAACCCGCTCGATCGAGGCCTGTGCGATCACCTGCATGACAGCAGACTGATGCTCCTGCTCGACAACTGCGAGCACGTCGTTGAGTCCGCCGCATGGCTCGCTCAAGCCATCCTCACCCGATGCCCGGACGTCACGGTGCTGGCCACCAGCCGGGAGGTCCTCGGCGTTCCCGGGGAGGTGGTCTGGAAGACACCCGGGCTGTCCCTGCCGGCCGAGCAGGCGTCGAGCGTCGAGGAACTCACCGGATCCGACGCCGTCGCGCTGTTCTGCGACCGGGCCCAGGTAGCCCGGCCCGGTTTCGGACTGAGCGCTGCCAACTCGGCGGCCGTCGCCCGGATCTGCCGACGCCTCGACGGCATCCCCCTGGGGCTGGAGCTGGCCGCAGGCAAGATCCGGGTGCTCGGCGCCCACCAGGTGGCTGCGCGGCTCGACGACCGCTTCCGGCTGCTCACCGACGGGTCGCGCACCGCGGTACCGCGCCACCAGACGCTGCGGGCGGCGATGGACTGGAGCTATGGACTGCTGCCGGGTCCCGAGCAGGCGGTGCTGCGCAGGATCTCGGTGTTCCGCGGGCCGTTCACCCTCGACGCCGCGGAAGCGGTCGCCGGCGACGTGCCGCCCGAGTCCACGTCCGGACCGGCCTTCGAGGTTCTCGCGCTGCTGACGCGGCTGGTGGACAAGTCGATGCTCTCCGTCGTCGTCGCCGTCGGCGACGAGCCCGAGGTCCGCTACAGACTCCTGGAGACGATCCGGGAGTACGCGGGGCAGGAGCTCGCGAACGCAGGCGAGTGGGACGACGCACGCACCCGGCACCGCGACTACTTCCTGGGCATGGCGGACGACTGGGCGACGGCTTCGGACTACTGGAACTGGTGGTCGTGGCTCCGCAGTCTTGAAGCCGACCACGACAACTTCACCGCCGCGCTGGAGTGGTCACAGACCACGGGTGACGACGACGCGCTGCTTCGTCTCGCGACGGCGCACTGGCCATACTGGTACTGGGGCGAGAAGCTGGACTGGCGTCGATGGCTCGTCGACGCCATCGGCCGTTGCGTGACGCCAGGTCCAGCACGCGTGGAGGCGTTAATTGCCCTTGCATCGCTGCTGATGCGGTCTGGTGCAGAACCGGCGCGGTACCAGCCGCTCTTCGCGGAGGCCCGCAAGGTGGCGCTCAGCCTGCCCGACGGCCAGTCCGTTGCCCAGGTCGACTTCTACCGCGCCCACGTCCTGCTTTCCAGCGGCGACCCTCGCGCGGCCGAGGGCTTGCTGCGCGGTGCTATCGGCCGGTCGACCAACACTGACTTCCTCGGCTGGTGCCATTGGGCCCTCGGATGGATCGCTTTGACCGACGGCCACGACCGGTCAGCAGTGGAGTTCGACACCGCGCTGGAGCTGGCCGACGGCGCCGACGACGAGTCCCTACGCGCCCACGTCGGCAGCGCGATCGCCCTGGTCGCCGCCCTCGGTGACGACCCGGACACGGCCGCCGCGATGGCCGCGCGGGCGGTGCGCAGCGCGGAGCGGATCGTGGGGGCGCCGCGGGTGCTGATGATGGCCCTTGCCCACACCAGCCAGGCCGCAGTCTTGAGCAGGGACGACCGCGCAGCAGCCCCGGTGTCACGGCTGCTGCGGATACTGCGCGACATCGGGGTGACGCACTGGGCGGACGAGGCCCTCGACGTCGCCGGCCTCGTCCTGGCCGACCGGTCCCCTCGGGAGGCCGCCGTGGCCCTCAGCGCGAGCCGCCCGATCGGCGACGGCGACGGCCGCCTCGGCCCGATGCGGGAACGACTGGTCCACTGCGGCTCCCGGCTGGCTGAGACGCTCGGGCCTCAGGTCTGGGACAACGCGGTACAACGGGCAGGAGCGATGTCCGTCGAGCAGGCGATCAGTAGGGCCCTGGCCGCGCTGACACTCCAGCGGTAGATCGGAGGCGATCGTCGGTGGCGTCTTGGGCCTCTCTATGAACCTGATGTGCTCGTTCTGGGCAGGAGGTCTGGAACCCGACGGGCGGCTGAGGATCGCCGGACACACTGCCGCTGTCTCCGCGCCGGGCCGGAGGTACTTATCGCGCCGGTCGGCGTGCACCCGTGACCCCGAACCCCACCGATCACCCCATGACCATCTCAGCGGCGAAGAGCCTTACCACCCGGCGCAGCCCGCCCGCACAGGGCTCCACGGGCACGACCGCGAACCCTTCACGGTCGTACAACAACGACGTAGCGTCACTCACCGGTGGCCTCCTGCTCGATCGTCCAGACGCCGATCAGCGTGGGAGGCCACCTCCCTGTCACAGCGCTACAACACGCCGGCCCTCACCTCGAACCGCGAAGAGCCGCCAAACCGGCCGGCGGCGACCAGTACCTCGGTGACATGGACGAGGTCAGCATCAAGGTGGGGTAACCCACCGTGCCGTCCTCGGTCAGGACAGCGGTCCGACGCCCTGGGTGCCGGAGTCGACCACCTCGCCGCCGACGATGACGAATTCCCACGAGTACGAGTCGGGGCCTAGCTCCAATTTCAGCACCCCGCGGAACTGGTCGTCGGCGGCCTCACGGCCGGGACATGGCTCCTCCACCCGATACAGCCTGTTGCCTCCTGTGCCCACCACGAACTGACGAAGGCCATCATCGGAGGGTTCACCGTCGGCGGTGAGCAGGGAAAAGCGCTCGTAGTCGTGATTGTGTCCGGACAGCAGGATCTGCCCGTGCGATTGCCGTAACGCGTCCCAGATCCGCATGATCTGCTGCGACGACGGCTGGTGGCCGGTCGAGCAGGAGAACAGTGGCTCGTGCATATAGGCGAGGACGGGGCGGCCAGGGTGTGCGGCTAGGTCTTCGGTCAACCAACGAACCTGCTCGGAGCCGCCACTGCAGTCGATCTCGCAATTGAGGGCGTACATTCGCCACGACCCGGCATCCCAGGCATAATAGGGCTGACCAGCCACCTGATCCCGGAAATACTCGAAATAACCGGCGGCCCCGTCGGTCCGGTATTCGTGGTTGCCCGGTACCGGTTTGGTGATCGACTTGAAGGCCCCCCAGGTCGGGTCGTAATTGTCGGTATAGTTGCTGATGCTTCCGTCTTCATAGGCGTTGTCACCCAGCGTTAGCACCGCGTCCGGGCCTATCCCCGCGATCAACTCGGCGGTGCCCTGTCCGTCCAGCGGCGAATTCGCAATGTCACCGGCTGCAACGATGGTAAACACGCCATCGTCGCCCTGCTCGGTGCTTGTCGTGGAGGTGGCGGCGGGGACCGCCGGCGCCGATGTCGACGCCTGCGCCGCGCACGAGGTGACCGACAGGGTGATCGCGGCGAGAAACGACAGGAGGGAGCCACGTCTACCGGCGGTGTACAACGGCATGCATTCGTCTGGGGCCCTTCCTGCGTCTGGACGAACAGTAACTCATCACGGAGGGCAATCGACCGATCACCGATAGCGGCGATGATTGCCGGCAGCCTGGTCGCCAATCGGGTGGCTACATCCTCGTTGCAGGCAGGCGTCTCCAGTTGTCGCCCACGACGACACCAGCGCGCCACCCTTCGGGTGATGCTGGCCAGTCATCAGGATTGGGTTGCGGACCTGACACCGCCAATGTCGACTCCCGGTAGCGTTCGGGCGAGTGACAGATGGACGCAACCTTAACGGGCGATGGCAGCTCAGAGGCGCTACGTCAGCTGCGCGCGACCCGTCGAGCAGCTCTGAAGGCCCGAACCCAGGCCCCTTTCCGGGCTCAGGTCAGGGAGCCTGACCTGAAAAGTCAGGCTCCCTGAGCCCCACCAGCGCCGACGGGACTGGCCGCTCGCTCAAGGACTTGCTCAGGGGACGGCGCTCCGCGACGTGAGACGCGGCGTTCAGGGCGTCTGTGACTTCTCCGGTGCTGGTGATGCGGGCAAAGACCATGCCGAGGCTGGCGCAGGTTGCGCTTTGGAGTTCGGCGGCTGTCACGTCTTGCATGTCCTTGGTTGCGGTGCCGTCGCTCAGGAAGATGACCCGGAAGTCGCGCTGTGCTGCTTCTCGGGCCGTTGTGTCGCAGCAGATGTTCGTGGCGATCCTGCTGATGATGAGAGTGTCGACTCCGCGGGAGCGGAGGATGAGCTCCAGGTCCGTGGCGTAAAAGGCGCCATAGCGCGGCTTGTTGATGATGACGTCGTTCGGTCCGACGTCGAGGTCGTCGTGGAGCTGGGCGCTGTCGGCGCCTTCGGTGTAAAGCTAGATCGCCCAGACAGGGCGTTCCGCGACCCACCGCCCGTTGAATTCAGCAGGTCACGGATCTGCGGGCTGTCTCGTTTCCGCGCGATCGAGCGGGGTTGACACTCGCGGACGCCGGCGATAAACCGAACCGACGCGGTCTCCCTGTCTCGGCTGATGAAGGAGTGCCATGACGGACTGGTTGGAGCATCCATTGGCCACGCTCGCCGACATCGAGCGGTTCGAGGCCGCGGTCCCGCTCCCCGAGCGGATCCCGCAGCGCTCGGTGTACGACGTGCTGGTGGGGGCGGCGGCACAGCACGGGGATCGTACGGCGCTCACCATGGTGATGACCGGCGGCGACCACGAGGAGCCACGGCGGGTCTCCTTCGTTGAGCTGCTGGGTCTGGTGACTCGCACCGCGAACCTCTTCACGAGCCTCGGCGGTGAGCGTCCAGGCGTGGCCTACCTCCTGCCGACGCTGGTCGAGACCCACGCTGTGCTGTGGGGCGCCGAGACCGCCGGGTATGCCGTACCGATGAATTTCCTGCTCCAGCCCGACGACCTCCACGCGCTGCTGGAGGCCAGCGGGGCCACCGTGCTGGTCGTGCTCGGTCCGCACCCCGTCCTGGACATCTGGGAGAAGGCGGTCGAGCTGCGGCGTCGGCTCCCGGGGCTGACCCTGGTGCGGGTGGCCCCTCCGGGCACCCCCAGCGTCGAGGGCGTAGTCGACCTGAGCGCGATCGCGGACCAGCCCGGCGACCGGCTGCTCGCCCCGCCACCTGAGACCGGCGACGAGGTCGCGGCCTACTTCCACACCGGCGGCACGACCGGGGTGCCCAAGCTGGCGGCGCACACGCACCGCGGCCAGCTGGTGGCGGCGTACGGCTGCGCGGCCTTGCTCGACCTAGGTCCCGACGACGTCGTCACCGGCACCCTGCCGATGTTCCACGTCGGGGGCACGATCCTGCTAGGCGTCAGCACCTTCCTCAGCGGCACCGAGCTGCTGCTCCTCTCCCCCGGCGGACTGCGCAACCCGGTGATGGTCGCGCGGTACTGGCGTCTGTGCGAGAGGTACGGCGTCACGGTCGCCTGCGGTGTCCCGACCTCGCTCGGTGCCCTCGCCGAGGTCCCCACCGACGGCGCCGACCTGCACCGGCTGCGGATGGCCGTGACCGGCGGCGCACCGCTGCCGGCCGCGGTGCGGGAGCGGTTCGAGGAGGTCACCGGACTGACGGTGAAGGAGATCTACGGCATGACCGAGGCCTCGGGGCTGATCGCGTGCAACCCGTTCCGCGGCACCGGCGGTAGCGGTTCGGCCGGCCTACGCTTCCCCTACACGGGCATAGCGTCCCGACGGCTGGGCGACGACGGCGGGCTGGGGGAAGTCTGTAACCCAGGCGAGGTCGGTGTCGTCACGGTCAGCGGTCCCACGGTCTCGCCCGGCTACCGCGACCCGGCGCAGGGGGCGGGTACGTTCCAGGACGGGGTTCTCATCACCGGCGACCTGGGCCGCCTCGACCACGAGGGCCGTCTGGTGATCGAGGGGCGGTCCAAGGACCTGATCATCCGCAGCGGTCACAACATCGACCCGCAGATGATCGAGAGCGCGCTCCAGCGCCACCCCGACGTCCTGCTGGCGGCCGCCGTGGGCCGTCCCGACGCCTACGCCGGCGAGGTGCCGGTCTGTTACGTGGAGCTGAGACCGGGAAGCGCCGTCTCCGAGGACGAGCTGCGCCATTTCGCCGAGCAGGAGATCAGCGAGCGCCCGGCCTGGCCGCGACAGGTGCACGTCGTGCCTCAGGTGCCCGTCACCGCTGTCGGCAAGATCTTCAAGCCCAGCCTGCGCAAGGACGCAGTCGAGCGAGTCGTCCGCGCCCTGCTCGACGAGGGTGGCCTCAGCGGCTCGGTGACCGCCTCGGGGGGCGGTGGTGGCCTGCGCGGGCTGCGGGTCGAGATCACCCTGCACCACGCCTCCCCCGCCGACCGCACCCACCTGCAGAGACTCCTCGACGACTACCTGATGGCCTCCACCGTCACGCTGTGACGCTGCCGGAATCTGTCAACCTGAATGAGGCACCGTCGAGCATCAGTTACTGAGCGCCCTCCTCGGTGTCTTCGGGTGGGTTGATCCAGGAACCGGTTGGCAGTGCTGGTGGTTGGGGTGGCTTGCGGACGAACCGCTCGGGATGCTGGGTG
>JBBPYA010000150.1:0-7509 GCA_038200385.1 Mycobacteriales bacterium | reverse complement strand
GTGGTCGTCGTGGCGACGGTGTCCTGCATCTACGGCCTCGGCACCCCGCAGGAATACCTCAACCGGGCCGCCCGGCTCCAGCTGGGCCAGGAACTGGACCGGGACTGGCTGCTGCGCCGGCTGGTCGACATCAACTACTCCCGCAACGACCTGTCCTTCACCCGCGGCACGTTCCGCGTCCGCGGCGACACGATCGAGATCTTCCCCGCGTACGAGGAGCTGGCCTTCCGGGTCGAGATGTTCGGTGACGAGGTCGAGCGGTTGTACTTCCTGCACCCGCTCACCGGCGAGGTGATCCGGGAGGTCGAGGAGATCTTCATCTTCCCGGCCACGCACTACGTCGCCGGCCCGGAGCGGATGGAGCGGGCGATCGGCTCCATCGAGGCCGAGCTGGCGGAGCGGCTGGCCGAGCTGGAACGGCAGAACAAGCTGCTCGAGGCGCAGCGACTGCGGATGCGGACGTCCTACGACGTGGAGATGATGCGCCAGGTCGGGTTCTGCTCGGGCATCGAGAACTACTCCCGGCACATCGACGGGCGGCCCCCGGGCTCGGCCGGTGCCTGCCTGCTGGACTACTTCCCCGAGGACTTCCTGCTCGTGATCGACGAGTCGCACGTCACCGTCCCGCAGATCGGCGGGATGTACGAGGGCGACATGAGCCGCAAGCGCACCCTGGTCGAGCACGGCTTCCGGTTGCCCTCGGCGGTGGACAACCGGCCGCTGAAGTTCGAGGAGTTCCTGGACCGGATCGGGCAGACGGTCTACCTGTCGGCCACCCCGGGCGGGTACGAGCTGGGCCGGGCCAAGGGGGAGTTCGTGGAGCAGGTGATCCGCCCGACCGGGCTGGTCGACCCCGAGGTGGTGGTCAAGCCCACGAAGGGGCAGATCGACGACCTGGTGCACGAGATCCGGGTCCGCGCGGAGCGCGACGAGCGGGTGCTCGTGACGACCCTGACGAAGAAGATGTCCGAAGACCTCACCGACTACCTGCTCGAGCTGGGCATCCGGGTGCGGTACCTGCACTCCGAGGTGGACACCCTGCGCCGGGTGGAGCTGCTGCGGGAGCTGCGCAAGGGCGACTTCGACGTCCTGGTCGGCATCAACCTGCTGCGCGAGGGGTTGGACCTGCCCGAGGTGTCCCTGGTGTCGATCCTGGACGCGGACAAGGAGGGGTTCCTCCGGTCGGGGACGTCGCTGATCCAGACCATCGGGCGGGCCGCGCGCAACGTCTCCGGCCAGGTGCACATGTACGCCGACAAGATCACCCCGTCGATGGCCAAGGCGATCGACGAGACGAACCGGCGGCGGGTCAAGCAGGTGGCCTACAACACCGAGCGCGGCGTGGACCCGCAGCCGCTGCGCAAGCAGATCGCCGACATCCTGGGCGACCTGTACGACGACGTGGCTGACGCCGACCGCGCTGCGCAGCGGGTGCTCGGCGGCTCCGGCCGGCAGCAGTCCCGCGGCAAGGCGCCGGTGCCGGGATTGTCCTCGAAGATGAAGAAGGGTGGCTCGTCCGCGCTGGACGTCGCCGCGATGCCGCGGGCGCAGCTGGCCGACCTGATCCAGCAGCTGTCCGAGCAGATGCTGGGCGCCGCCCGGGAACTGCAGTTCGAGCTGGCCGCGCGGCTGCGCGACGAGATCAACGACCTGAAGCGGGAACTGCGCGGGATGGACGCGGCCACCCGCTGAACCGGCCGGCGATCGCCAGGCCGCCGAGCCGGCGGCGCCTCGACCACGACGGCCGGCTGGGTCATCCGGGCTCGGCGACGAGCCGCCCGTCCATGTACACCCCGACGATCCGGTCCCCGAGGGTGTCGACGTCCAGTGGGTCGCCGTCGACGACGACGAGATCGGCCCGCTTGCCCGGCTCGATCGAGCCCAGCTCGTCGTCCACGCCGAGCAGCCGTGCCGCTGACAGCGACGTGGCGTGCAGCGCCTGCAGCGGGGACATGCCGCCCTCGACCATCAGCGGCAGTTCGCGCAGGTTGTGTCCGTGCGCGCCCACCCCGCTGTCGGTCCCCATCGCCACCTGCACGCCGGCCTCGACGGCACGGCGGAACGACTCGGTGTGCGCGTCGATCACCATCCAGGCCTTGTCGACCATGTGGGTGGGCAGCTGGACCCCCGCCTCGACCAGGTCGATGACTGCCCGCGGTGCGACCAGGGTCGGCACCAGCCAGGTTCCGGCGGCCAGCATCATGTCGATCGCCTCGTCGTCGAGGTAGATCCCGTGCTCGATCGAGCGGACCCCGTTGCGGATGGCCACCTTGATGCCGTCGCTGGCCTGCGCGTGCGCCATCACGAACCGGCCGGCCGCGGTGGCCTCCTCGACCAGGACCGCGATCTCGGCGTCGCGGAACTGCCCGCGTCGCGGGTCGCTGCGCGGGGACAGCACGCCGCCGCTGGTCGCCACCTTGATCACGTCGGCGCCGTTCCGGATGAGCTCGCGGACCTTGCGGCGCATCTCGTCGGGCCCGTCGACGATCGTCGAGGGCCGTCCTGGGTGCTCGAGGAACAACGGAACCGTTGCCCCGCACGGCATCCAGTCGTCGCCGTGGCCGCCGGTCTGGCTCAGCATGCCGATCGAGATCTGCATCCGGGGGCCGGCGATCAGCCCGTCCTGCACGGCGCGCTGTACCCCGAGGTCGGCGCCGCCGGCGTCGCGGACGCTCGTGACCCCCTGCGCCAGGGTGGCCCGCAGGTTGTGCAGCGCCTCGTAGAACGGGTAGCTGAAGGGCGTCTGCATCATCCGCAGCACGTCGACGCCACTGAACATCACGTGCACGTGGCAGTCGAACAGACCGGGCAGCAGCGCCTTGCCGGTGCAGTCGATCCGCTCGTCGCCGTCCAGGCCGCTGCCAATCTCGACGAACCGGCCGTCCTCCACGACGACGTCGGCCGGCGCCGGCTCCGAGCCGGTCCCGTCGACCACGCTGGCGCCGGCGTACAGGGTTCGAGTCATGACCGGACCCTAGCCGCAGTCCAGCCAATCTCGTTAGGGGGGCTAACGACCATCCCCTAGGCTGGGCCGCATGCATCCTTCCGACCTCGCTCTCCTGCGCATCCCCGGAACCCCCACCCTGTCGCCGGATGGGACCGTGGCCGTGGTGTCGGTGACGCGCCTGGACCTCGCCGAGAACGAGTACCGCTCGCAGCTGTGGCTGGTACCCACCGACGGCGAGACCCCGCCCCGCAAGCTGACCCACGGCACCAAGGACAGCGAGCCGCGGATCTCCCCGGACGGGCAGGGGCTGGCGTTCCTGCGCGCCGACGACAAGGGCCGGCCCCAGTTGCACGTGATGGCGATGGCCGGCGGCGAACCCCGCCGGCTGACCGACCAGCCGCTCGGCGCCGGCGCCCCGGTGTGGAACCCGGACTCGGGCACGATCGCCTACGTCGCGCGGGTCCCCGAGGCCGGCCGCTACGGCACCGAGGAGAAGGTCACCGCCGACAAGGAGGCGCCGCGGCTGATCACGACGCTGAAGTACCGCGTGGACAACCTCGGCTTCACCACCGATCGGCGCCCGCACGTGTTCACGATCGACGCGCACGACGAGGACGCCGAGCCGGTGCAGCTCACCGACGGGGAGTTCGACCACGGCGACGTGGCCTGGAGTCCGGACGGCCGGTTACTGGCCTTCGTCTCGGCGCGGCACGAGCGGCGCGAGCGCGACCTGGCCTCGGACGTGGTGGTGTGCGAGCGGGACGGCTCGGCCCTCCGAACGATCACCCGCAGCCGGACGACGGCGGCTACGCCGGCGTTCAGCCCGGACGGGACGACCGTCTGGTACTGCGGATCCGCCGACCTGGGACCGGGCGGGCGGGACTTCGTGGCCAACCATCCCGGCCTCTGGTCGGTGCCGGCCGACGGTTCGGCCGAGCCGAGCCGGCACTCCGACCTGGACGACGACCTGTCCGAGGGCACGCCCCGGCTCACGGTGACCGGCGAAGGCGTGCTGGCGGGACGGCTGTCCCGCGGGGCGGTGGAACTCATCCGGTACCCGTTCGACGGGAGCCGACCGGAAACCCTGCTGGGCGGTGCCCGGCAGGTCCGCGGTCACGACGCGGCGGCCGGCGTGATTGTCGCCGCGGTGGCCGGACCCGAGTCCGCCGGTGAGGTGGTCATGCTCCGCGACGGTGCCGAGACCACGCTCACCCGATTCGGTGCCGAGCTGACCGACGCCGGCGGGCTCCGCGAGGTCACCGAGTTCACCGCGACCGCCGACGACGGCTACCCGGTGCACGGGTGGATCGTGCGTCCCGCCGGCGACGGCCCGCATCCGGTCGTCCTGTCGATCCACGGCGGCCCGTACGCGCAGTACGGCTGGACGCTGCTCGACGAGGCGCAGGTGTACGCCGCGGCCGGCTACGCCGTCCTGATGTGCAACCCGCGCGGCTCGGCCGGCTACGGCACGGCGCACGGCCGGATCATCCGCCAGGACATGGGCGCCCGGGATGCCGCCGACGTGCTGTGTTTCCTGGACGCGGCACTGGCCGAGCCCGACCTCGACGCGGACCGGGTCGGCGTGATGGGCGGCTCGTACGGCGGGTTCATGACGACCTGGCTGGTCGGGCACACCGATCGGTTCGTCGCCGCGATCAGCGAGCGGGCGATGAACGAGCCGGTCAGCTTCGTCGGCTCCAGTGACATCGGCTGGTTCTTCCCCGCCGAGTACGTCGGCACCGACCGCACCCGGATCTCCGCGCAGAACCCGCTGAGCTTCGCCGACCAGATCACCACGCCGACGATGGTCATCCACTCCGAACACGACTGGCGGTGCCCGGTCGAGCAGGGTCAGCGACTGTTCGTGGCGCTGAAGCTGCGAGGGGTGGAGACCGAACTGCTGCTCTTCCCGGCCGAGGGCCACGAGCTGAGCCGCTCGGGGCTGCCCTCGCACCGGGTGGCCCGGTTCGAACACATCCTGCGCTGGTGGTGCCGGCACCTGCCGACGGCGGCGAACCGACCCGACGCTGCGCCGGGTCGGGCGAGCACCGCCGCCGCGGACGACGAGCAGCGCCCGGTCGAGGACCATGCCGCCGCCGATCCCGCGTCGACGCCGCCGGACTACCCGCCCAGGGTCGGCTGAGCCCGCCCGGTCTCGCAGCCACCCTCGTCCCTGCGAGGAAGGAACCCTTCACCGGGCCAGGGTCTTGGGAGAGGGTTAGCCGGAGTGGACAGGGGGACTGGTGGCGGGCTTCAGCGAGTTCGTCAGCGGCCGCTACCCGGCCCTGGTCCGGTACGGCGTCCTGCTGATCACGGCGGACAGGGTTACAGATCGCCATGATCACGGCAGGCTCAACCGGCGGATCACCATGATCATCATGGCACGCAGCGTCCGCCCCCTGACGCATGTTCATGAGGATTCGCCGGAGCCTGCCAGTCACTCTCAGCGGCGCCGAACACGCGGGTCCGAACGCTTCAGCATGTAGTCGGTTCGCTTCGTCATTGCTGAATCCGCCGCGCCAGGCCATCTCGATCGTCATTTGCGAAAACTATGGTCATGTCCGCCGGGCGGCAATTGCTCTGTCGGCTCGCTCAGTCGCCGCCGGCAGATTCCGGCCCGCGCACGTCCGGTCGGCTATGGATCTCCTCGGGTTGGCGCTGGCAGCCGCATCGTTCCCGCCTGGGAAGCTCCCTTCACGGCCGACGCGCTCACGGGTGTGGCCGCAGGCGCCCCGGCTACATCCATCGAAACCCATCGAGGGTCTCCCGGATGAGATCGGCGTGGCCGGCGTGCCGGGCGGTCTCCTCGATCATGTGCAGCAGCACCCAGCGCAGGTTGCAGTCGACGACATCCGGCCGTGCGCAGGATTGGTCCAGTGCCCTGGCGGCGACGATCTGCCGGGACGTCTCGGCGGCCTCCTCGTAACGAGCCGTCCACTGCTCGACCGTGTCCACATCCCCGACGAGAAGGTCCTCGTCGGGGATCGGGGAGCGGCGCTCCGGCCACCCATCGGGGAGGGGGTGGCCCGCGACGATGCCCTGGAACCAGCGGGCCTCCCACACCGCCGAGTGCTTGAGCAGCCCGAGCAGCGAGAGGGAGCTGACGGTCGGTGCGCGGCGCGCGTCGGCGTCGCTGATGCCTCGGACCGTTCTGACCAGCGCATCCCGCTGCTGGTCGAGGAAGCCGGTGAGGGCATCCCGCTCGTTCGAGGTAGAGATTTCCGTCGGCACGTTGCGAACAGTACGGAACTGCGGCGCCCGGCCCGGGCACTCAGCCGCGCCGCAGGGCGGGCCCCACCGGTACGTCGAGGACGACCTCGGTCCCGTAGCTGTACGTCGCGTCGCCGTAGTCGACGCTCGTGAGCCGCAGCCGGTCCGGGGTCGCCTCCACGATCTGCATCGACACCGGGCCCCGCGCGGTCTGCAGCAGCCACCGGTCGGCCAGGTAGGCCAGACCGTGCCGGTCCAGGATGTCTGCCGCGGCGCCCCCATCGGTGGGGTCGGACAGGGGGTAGCCGAAGACCGTGACGGGCGTGACCAGCGCGCCCTCGGGGCGCAGGTAGCCGACCAGCTCCCCGTCCTCCGATCGGCGGTGCGGATGCCAGCTGGGCGGGATCATGCGAGCCAGTCTGGGCCATCGATCACGGTGCGCGCCAACGGTTTCCCGAGCGCTACCGGGTACCGGGGGCGGATCACCAACCGCGCTCGCGCCACTCGCCGACGTGCGGCCGCTCGGATCCCAGGGTGGTGTCCGCGCCGTGCCCGGGGTACACCCACGTCTCGTCGGGCAGTACGCCGAACAGGCGGGCCTCCAGATCATCCATCAGGCTGACGAAATCCTCCGGTGACCACGTCTTGCCCGGGCCGCCGGGGAACAGTGAGTCGCCGGTGAACACGTGTGTCGACCCGTCGGAGCTGCGGTGCACCAGGGCGATCGATCCGGGCGTGTGGCCCCGCAGGTGGATCACGTCGAGGGTCACGTCGCCGACCCGGATCGAACCCTCGTGCTGGACCGTCTCGTCGACGGGGACGGGCAGTGGGTCACTGTCCAGCGGGTGCGCCACCGTACGTGCCCCGGTCTCGGCCACGACGTCGGCCAGCGCCTGCCAGTGGTCGGCGTGCTGGTGGGTCGTGACGACGGTCCGCAGCGGGGTCTCGCCGACCAGCTCCAGGATCCGGTCGTCGTCGTTCGCGGCGTCGATCAGCAGTCCGTCGCCGGTCGAGGGGCAGCGCAGCAGGTAGGCGTTGTTGTCCATCGGCCCCACCGACAGCTTGCTGATCTCCAGGTCGGGCAGGGTCCGCACGTCCGCGGGCCCCCCGCGCTGCACCGCTCCGGTGTAGGAACTCACTTCGCCTCCTCCGTCAGGTCGACGACCATCTTCCCGGTGTTCTCGCCCGCCAGCAGCCCGATGAACGCCTGGGGCGCGTTGTCCAGTCCGGTGACGGTGGTCTGCTCCCAGCGCAGGCTGCCGTCCCGCACCCAGCCGCCGACCTCGCGCTCGAACTCCGGCCGGAGGTCCTCGTGGTCGAACACGATGAACCCGCGCAGCGTCAGCCGCTTG
>JBBPYA010000149.1:0-12121 GCA_038200385.1 Mycobacteriales bacterium | reverse complement strand
GGGATCGCGCCGGCTCCGCGGTGGCCGGGCGTCCGTGCAGCGGGCCCACGCGTTGTACAGGACACCGGTCACGGGGCACCGCCACCAGAGCTCCGATGATGCCTCCGACCGTGGTGCGGATCGCCAGCACCAGCACGATCGCCAGCGGATGCAGCCGGACGAATCGATCCACCACAAGTGGCTGCAGGACGTGGGCCTCCAGCTCGTTCTCGGCCATCAGGACGAGCAAGAGCAGCAGCCCGGCCAGCAGGCCGTGGGTACCCAGGGTCACCAGCACCGCTAGGGCGCCTGCCACCGCGACCGGGCAACGGGAGCTGGCCGCGACGTGGTCGTCCACACCGACCGGCCGCGCCCTCGTCACCGGAGCGACCTCGATCCCGCGGGACCGTCTGGTGCGTGTCGAGGTCGTGACGGCGACCGACCGGGTCGTGCTGTCCGCGTCCGGCTGAGCCCGGGGTGCCTTGTGCACCGGCGCGCCGCGGGCTAGCGTGCGTCCCACACAGATGTCCGGACAATTGCTCGGAGGCCGCGTGCCCACGGTGGAGATCATCGAGACCAGCGACCTCGGGGACCGCAGCTACGTGGTCCATGACGGCAGCGTGGCGGTCGTCGTCGACCCGCAGCGCGATCTGGACCGGGTCGAGAAGGTGCTCGCCGACCGCGGGCTCGACCCGGTGCTCGTGATCGAGACCCACATCCACAACGACTACGTGACCGGCGGGTACGAGCTGTCCCGGCGCACCGGCGCCACATATGTGGTGTCTGCCGCCGACGAGGTGGCCTTCGAGCGGCACGGCGTGTCCGACGGCGACGAGCTGAAGGCCGGGACGATGCGAGTGCGGGTGCTGGCCACGCCCGGACACACCGACACCCACCTGTCCTACGTCGTCGAGGACGGTGCCGGTGAGCCCGTCGTGTTCACCGGCGGCTCGCTGCTGTACGGCAGCGTCGGTCGCACCGACCTCGTCGACCCGGCCCGGACGGACGAGCTGACGCGGGCGCAGTACCGGTCCGCGCGCCGCCTCGCCGCAGAGCTTCCCGACGCTACGGCGGTCTACCCCACCCACGGATTCGGCAGCTTCTGCTCCTCGGGCTCGGCCAGCGGCGGCGAGGGCAGCACCATCGGCTCGGAGCGGCAGCACAACGACGCCCTGACCACGTCGGACGAGGACGCCTTCGTCGACAAGCTCGTCGCCGGGCTCACCGCCTACCCGGCGTACTACGCGCACATGGGCGCAAGGAACCGGCAGGGGCCAGGGCCGATCGACCTGTCCGCCCCCTCCGCCGTCGAGCCCGACGAGCTCCACAAGCGGATCGCCGCCGGGGAGTGGGTGGTGGACCTGCGCAGTCGTACGGCGTACGCCGCCGAGCACGTGTCCGGCACGATCGGGATCGAACTGGGCGGCCAGTTCGCGACATACCTGGGCTGGCTCATCCCGTGGGGTACGGCGCTGACCCTCATCGGCGAGACGGCCCAGGACGTCACCGACGCCCAGCGGCAGTTGGCCCGGATCGGCATCGACCGCCCCGACGGCGCCGCCGTCGGTAGCCCGGCCGACGTGGCCGGCGATGCTGAGCTACGCAGCTACCCCAGGGTGGACTTCGCCGAGCTTGCGGACCTGCTGCGCGACGGCACCGTGGCGCCGGCGAGGGTCCTCGACGTGCGCCGCGACGACGAGCGCGACAAGGGCCAGGTCCCCGGCACGGTGCACATCCCGCTCTCCGGCCTGCTCGAACGGATGGACGAGGTGCCCAAGGGTGGCCTGTGGGTGCACTGCGCATCGGGGTTCCGGGCGAGTATTGCCGTCAGCCTGCTCGACCGGGCGGGTCGCGAGGTGGTCCTCGTCGACGATGAGTACGACAATGCCGTCCAGGCCGGTCTGGCGACCGGCTGACGGACTACGAAGGAGACTGCAATGAGCGGCACGTCCCTGCACCACAAGGTCCTGATCATCGGCGGCGGCAGTGCGGGGATCGACGTCGCGGCCCGGCTGCGGCGCGCGAAGGTCACCGACATCGGCCTGATCGAACCGTCCGACAAGCACTACTACCAGCCGCTGTGGACGCTGGTGGGCGGCGGCTGTGCACCGGCCGCGGAGAGCGAGCGCGCCGAGGCCAGCGTGATGCCCAAGGGGGTGGCCTGGATCAAGGACGCCGCGGAGGGGGTCGATGCCGAGGCTCAGACGGTCACGACCGCCAGTGGCGCGCGGGTGGGCTACGACCACCTCGTGGTCTGCCCCGGCATCCAACTGGACTGGGGACGCGTGCCCGGCATGGCCGATGCACTGTCCACGCCGACGGTGTCCAGCAACTACACTTACCAGCTCGCGCCCAAGACCTGGGACCTGATCCGCGACCTGCGATCGGGTACGGCGGTGTTCACGATGCCGTCGGGGCCGATCAAATGCTCCGGCGCCCCGCAGAAGATCGCCTACCTGGCCGCCGACTACTGGCGCCAGCAGGGCGTGCTGTCCGACATCCGCGTCGTGCTCGTGCTGCCCACGCCCGGCATGTTCGGCGTGAAGGTCTTCTCCGAGGAGCTGGAGAAGGTCGCCGCCCGCTACGGCATCGAGGTACACAAGAGCAGCGAGCTGGTCGAGGTCGACGCCGACGGCCGGCAGGCCATCATCGCCGACAACGCCAACAGCACCAAGGAGGCGATCGGCTACGACATCATGCACGTCGTCCCGCCGCAGTCCGCGCCGGACTGGGTGAAAGCCACCTCACTCGCCGATCCCGCCAACGCGGCCGGCTATGTCGAGATCGACAAGTTCACCATGCAGCACACCAGGTATCCGAATGTGTTCGCGCTCGGTGACGCGGGCAGCTCGCCGAACTCCAAGACCGGCGCGGCGATCCGCAAGCAGGCCCCCGTCGTGGCGCAGAACCTGCTGGCGGCCATGAAGGGCCAGCCGCCGCCGAAGTCCTACGGCGGCTACTCGTCGTGCCCGCTGACGACGGCTCGGGACAAGATGCTGCTGGCCGAGTTCGACTACACGATGGAGCCGACGCCGAGCATCCCGTTCATCGACACCACCCACGAGCGCAAGGACATGTGGTACCTCAAGCGCTACGGCCTGCCTGCGCTGTACTGGAACCTGATGCTGCGCGGGAGGGCCTGACCTCCGGGGACACCGATCAACCGCTGGGGCGCAGCCCGGCAACGGTGAGTTCGACGAGTCGCCGTACCGCGGCGGCGGAGCCGGCTGACTTCGCCGCGCCCAGGGCGTGCAGCGTGTAGGCGGCCAGCTCCCGGGTCGGGATGTCGTCACGGACCTCGCCGCTTCGGACGGCATCCTTGAGTACGTCGCCGAGCACCGCGTGCAGGGCTCGCCGGGCGTGGCCCAGGTGCTCGCCCCCGTGCAGGAACGCGGACAGGTCGACGTCGGGTGGCCCGTGGGGTGCGTGCGCCATCGAGGCGTACCCGTCGAGTACATCCCGGAGCCGGTCCCCCGGGCTGCCCGGCCCGTGGGCCAGCGCGATGAGCTGCTGGAGATGGTCGCCCACCTGCTGCTCGTGCCAGGCGAGCAGGATCGCGGCAACATCGGGGAAGTACTTGTACAGGGTCGCGCGCCCGATGCCGGTCCGCTCGGCGATGGCGGACATGGTCACCGCCAGCAGGCCGCTCTCGGCCACCAGATCCGCCGCGGAGGTGAGGATCGACCCTCGCACCTGCTCACGGTGCTCGGCGATGGTATCCGTCCACAGCTTCGGCACACGGCTGACTCTACAGCGCGTCGGGGTTCAGACATGGGTTGTCGACTGGGGCATTTCGTGTTGACTAGGACATAGTGTCTTGATAACGTGCCGACATGACTGCTGATGAGCACGAGCGACCTGACGGCGACGGCAGCTCCGGTCCACCGTCGCCACGTCGAATCCAGGAGGAGCGGGCCCGGATCTCCGCCGCCGTGCCGGAGGATCGCGAACAGGTGGCGATGCAGCTGCGGCTCGAGCACGCTCGCCGCAGCCTTGACGAGGCCGTCTCCGCGGGCCGGATCGCCCAGCCGGAGGCCGACTCGCTGCTCGATCGCTTGGCCCGGGGCGAGGACGCCCACACGATCCGCCGCGAGCTGCGCCGGGCGGGCGTACTGCTCGGGCGATCCGGGCAAGCGGCCCGATGACCGGGCGCTCTCTGCCGGTGAGGATGACGCCGAGGGCACGCAAGGCGGCCTGGTCCTGAACGGCGGCGCCACGGTGGGTTGGCTGTGTGCGGTGCTGGCCTCCGTCGTACTCGCGCTCGTCGGCGTGAGCAGTAGCGATGCGGCGCTCATCCGCGGAGCTACCTGAGCCTGGAGTCGATCGGCTGGTACGTGCTCGTCCCGCTCAGCGTCGCCTCGATGGCCACCGGCCTGATCCAGTCACCGGGCACGAGTTTGGGGGTTGGCGCGCCACTACTGGCTGCTTGTCACGCTGCTGCTGAACGTGTTCGCGACCGGTGTGCTCCTGTACGTGCCGACTCTGGGTGGCCTCGCACGAGCGGCTCGGACGGCCGGCGATGCCGCCCAGGTGGGCAACCCCTCTCCCGTGCTGCACGCGGCCGGTGCGCTGGTGCTGCTGCTCGCGGCGATGATGTTGTCGGTCTACAAGCCACGGGGCTTGACCGGCTACGGACGCCGCCGGTCCCGCGCTTCCACGCCGGGTGCCGCGACCCCGGCACCGCGCCCGGCCGGCTGAGAACCCCGCGGGGACGGCGAGCAGGGCCGGCGGCTGGTCGGCGCGGGTGCGGTTAGGCTCCGCACATTCCGCGCCCGCGACGGTCTTTGTACCGCTGTGTCCGTGGTCGGGCCGAGTCGACCGACGCCGGCGGCGCGCCGTACCCGAGGAAGGACCGACCTACATGGACGAGTTCAGCGATGTCACGTTCGAGGTCGAGAACGGGCTGGCCCGCATCACGATCAACCGGCCGGAGCGCTACAACTCCTTCCGGGCCCGGACGGTCGACGAGCTCGTCCTCGCGTTCAAGCGCGCCTGGGTGAGCCAGGACGTCGGGGTGATCTGCCTGACCGGGGCGGGCGAGAAGGCGTTCTGCACCGGCGGGGACCAAAAGCAGCGCGCGGAGACCGGGGACTACGGGCCGTCGGAGAGCGGGCTGTTCGAGATCGAGTCACTGCACCGCGTCATCCGCGATGTGCCCAAGCCGGTCATCGCCGCCGTGAACGGCTTCGCCATCGGCGGCGGGCATGTGCTGCACCTGTTGTGCGACCTGACGATCGCCGCGGAGAACGCGCGGTTCGGACAGACCGGGCCACGCGTCGGGTCCTTCGACGCCGGGTTCGGGACCGGGTTGATGGCCCGCGCGATCGGGGAGAAGCGGGCCCGGGAGATCTGGTTCCTGTGCCGGCAGTACGACGCCGCGCAGGCCGTGGAATGGGGGCTGGCCAACAAGGTGGTGCCCGCCGACCGGTTGCGGCAGGAGGTTCGGGAGTGGGCCGACGAGATCCTCAAGCTCTCGCCCACCGCGCTCAGGGTGCTCAAGCAGTCGTTCAACGCCGACACCGAACACTTCGCCGGGATCGGGCAGCTGGCCTTCTCCAGCCTGAAGATGTTCGGCGCGACCGACGAGGCCAAGGAAGGGATCACCGCCTTCAACGAGAAGCGGCCCCCCGACTTCTCGGCGTACCGCGGCAACTGAGCCCGCCGTGCCGTCCGCCTCCCCCCCGCCGTACGTCGGGTCGCTGCTGACCGGCAAGCGGATCCTGATCACCGGCGGCGGCACCGGGTTGGGCCGGGGGGTGGCCCGCCACGTGGTGGAGCACGGGGCGCAGGTCCACCTCTGGGGTCGCCGGCAGGCGGTGCTGGAGGAGGAGGAGGAGGCGGCGGCGCACGCGTCGGCGGTCACCGCGGGACACGTGCACGCGGTCGACGTCCGCCGCTTCGAGCAGGTCGAGGCGACGATGGAGGCGCTTTGGCGGGAGCAGGGTCCGCTGACCCTGTCGCTGGCCGTACCGGATCATCCCCGCCGTTCGGCCGCACGTCGCCGTACTCGACATCCGGTTACCCGACGGCAGTGGCATCGACGTCTGCCGCGACATCCGGTCTTCCACGCCCGAGGCATCGTGCGGGCCATGCGCACGCCCGGCGAGTTACTCGACGAGATCCACGAGCTGGGAGGGGAGCACCGCGACTCCGCGGAAGCCATCGTCACACTCGACCCTGCCTCGCCGCGCTTCCTGCCTTGTGCAGGGACGCCGGGCGTTACGGCGAGGCGTCCCCTGCCTGACCACGGCGGTCAATCACGGTCCATCCGGCTACGAGGAGAACCCATGCAGAAGACGTCACTCACAGCACTGGTCCGACACCACCTGGAGACGGCATCGACCGCACCGGGCGGTCGCAGCGCCCACACGATCTATGGAGGTCACGAACACGTCTTGCGTCAGACCCTCGTTGCCTTACGGGCGGGCAGCAACCTGGACGAGCATGAAAGCCCGGGCGAAGCCACCCTCCAGGTCCTACACGGCCGTGTCACCCTCGTAGCCGGGGAGAATCGCTGGAACGGCTCACCCGGCGACCTCATGTTCATCCCCGATTCCCGTCATGCCCTCGAGGCAGTCGAGGACTCGGCGGTCCTGCTGACAGTGGCCAAACGGACCTGACGGCGCAGGCCAGGACTGGGCCGGCGAGATCACCCCCGCCCAGCGATGAAGCCCGGTGAAGGTGGCCTGGCCGCTGTCGTCATCGGATGGCCGGAAAGGCTCGTCGGATACCCGCTGCTCGACCGGATGCGCAGGACCTATTTCGACCACGGACTGACCGGCGGCCAGCCGCGCGGCCCAGGCTGAGTGGGGCCTCGCGGCGCCCCCCGCTGCCGCCGTCCGCCGGGGGACCGGTGACCTCGGTCTCGAGTCTGACCGCTGGTCACCACTCGGTGGGGTGAACGAAGCGAGCGGCGGCCGGCCGCACGAGCCGCTGGGTGATGCCCATGACCAGCCCCATGTCCGCCAGGCGGGCGGTCTTGAGGTTGGTCAGCCTGCTTGGCGTGCACCCGAGTTCCCTCGCCACTTCCGCCCATGTGAGTCTGCGTTCGTTGCGGTGCTCGTTGACTGCGGCATGCACCTCGCTGAGATCCCATCGCAGGCGACTGGCCGGCCCCTGCCTCCGGCAGCCGGGGGTCGCCGACGTCGACGACCGCACCCACCAGAAAGTCCTCCGGCGCGCGGTGGATCCAGCGCAGCGGATCAGCGCGTACTGACAGGACATCGTCTCCCGCTTCGCGGTTCGCACGAGTGCCCCCGGGCACAACGCGTTGTCCGCCAGCCGGGCGTTGAGGTCGGCGGACTGCTGCCACAGCTCGTCGGCGAGGTTGCTCCACGTAAGCCCGCGGACGTCACGCTCGGCGTCGAGAGCATGGATCAGCGCACCGCCATCGAACGCCGGAAGGGTCGGCATGACGTGGACTGTACGTCCGGTCACCTGTCTCGCAAGCCCGACGACCTACGGGACGCCGTGAGCGTTCGCGGACCAGGGCTGGGTTCGTCGTGCGCAAGTAGCAACGTCCACGGTGGCGAGATCAAGCACCGCGGGTACCCGCCGTGCGGGGACCTTCCCTGGCGCGTGGGACGGGGCCGTCACCGCCGGTATCGCCGGCTAGTCCGGTCCCGGCCGGTAGCGGTACGCCGGGCTGCGGGTGTGCGCGAACTCCACGATGCCCGACCCCGCCGTACCGGCCCAGGACAGCACCGCCAGCCACCGGGCAGGTACCCGCCCCGCCCGGAGGCGTCGAGGTCGATCGGGTACGCCGCCCCGCCGCGGGTCAGCACCTCGACCGCGCCGCCGGTCAGGTCCAGTCCGTCGTCGAAGCGCAGGTCGTGTCGCACGCCGACGATCGGCTCCAGGCCGTCGCTCTCGGACATGACCGCGCCCTCCAGCAGCAGCTGCCGGTGCGCGCGGTCCTCGACGTTCAGGAAGCCGACGCTGCGGTCGCCGTCGAGGCGCAGAGTGCCGTCGTAGCCCCCGGACTGGAACAGGTGGGCGAACGACGAGGAGTCCCCGGCGTCGTTGCCCACCACCACGAGAACAGCCCGGCGCTCGCGCCATCGGTGGCACCGAGCTGGGTCGAGAAGAATCTCCTCGTCCTGGCGCGATTTGACGGTCACTCATGGCTGCCAGCGGCGGACTGATCAGCGCAGCTCCTGGATACGGATCAGGGTGCCCGCGGGGTCGCGGAAGGAGCAGTCGCGGACGCCATACGGCTGCTCGGTCGGTTCTTGGACGACCTCGGCGTCGCCGGCCTGCAGCCGCTCGAACGTGCCGTCCAGGTCGGTCGTGGCCAGGGTGATGCTGGCGTAGGTGCCCTTGGCCATCATCTCGGCGATGGTGCGGCGCTCGTCGTCGGTGATGCCGGGGACGGCGGCGACCGGGTACAGGACGATGGACGTGCCGGGCTGGTCCGGGGGGCCGACGGTGAGCCAGTGCATCCCGCCGTACTCGACGTCGTTCCGGACCTCGAAGCCGAGGGTGTCCCGGTAGAAGGCCAGCGAGGCGTCTGGGTCGTCATGCGGCAGGAGGATCTGGAAGATGCTGATGTCCATGGCGCTCACGCTAGGTGCGGCGCCGGGACCCGCGCTTCTCGAATCCGGATCGGTCTGGTCACCTGTTTCGCCACGCACGCCGGCATCCCCTCCGTCGCCCGAACCGGCTGAGCCCGATAGGTGCTGGGCGGCATCCCGACCAGCTCGGTGAAGCGGGTACTGAACGTACCCAGCGACGAGCAGCCGACTGCGAAGCAGACCTCGGTGACGCTGAGGTCGCCCCGACGCAACAGCGCCATCGCACGCTCGATCCGGCGCGTCATCAGGTAGCCGTACGGCGATTCGCCGTAGGCACGCCGGAACTCGCGACTGAGGTGCCCGGCGGACATGTGCGCCCCGCGGGCGAGCGCCTCGACGTCCAGCGGTTGCGCGTACTCCCGGTCGATCCGGTCACGAACCCGGCGCAGCCGCGCGAGGTCGCGCAGGTGCTGCGCCTCGGCGGTCCTGCTGGTCACCTTCGAGATCGTGCCACAGCCGGCCGGGTGCACAACGGCACGGATCCCGCCCCGTCCTGCTGTACCGGCGCCGTTCCGGCCCGGGACGAGTTGGCACATCGGGACGCTCCTCTCCGGGATCAGGCCCGGTCCCGGTCAGCCGCCGACGTAGGCGGCGAGGTGCTCGCCGGTGAGGGTGGAGCGGGCTCGCCAGCAGCTGGCTCACCGGTGCCTCTTCTTCTTCGTCGGCTCGAGCAAGAGACCGGCCAGGGTCGCGGTCGTCCAGCTGCTCCAGCGCGTTATCGACCATGCGCGTCCTTCGGTGAACTCGAGGAAGGTGGTTGACCCGACCATGGTCAGCAGCACGTCGGTCGCCTCGTCGAGGGTCAGGTTTCGTCTGAGCAGCCCACGCGCGGAGAACGTCTCGAGGTAGCTGCGGAATCCGGCTACCCGCAGCCTCTCGTGGTGGGCGAGCACGTCTAGGACCTCGGGATCCGTCGTGGCCGCTGCCCGAGCGACCCGGTCCAGGAGGGCAGCGCGCTCCTCGATGACCGCGATGTTGGTGACGAAGACCTCGAGCGCCCGGTGCCCGTCCTTGGTCGAGACACCCTCCTGCCACCACTCGGTGCGCTCGGGCGGGGTCAGCTCCTCGTCGCCCATGACCGCCTGGTCGATGGTGGCGGTCAGCAGCAGCGGCTTGGTGTGGAAGACGAAGTAGACGGTTTGGACGGCGACCCCGGCCCGTCTCGCGATTCCGGCCATCGTCGTGCCGTGGTAGCCGCCGGCCCGGAACTCCTCGGTCGCGGCCAGCACGATCGCCCGGCGTGTTTTCTCGGACCGCTCTTTCCGGGTCAAACCCTTGACATCGCTCATGGCGCGCCTCATTCTAGCGACTATTGCTAGTGACAGTCACTAGTGACAAACTTTAGTAGACCGGAGGTGCTCATGTCCGATCTCTCCCTCCGCCGTTGCGGCCTGGTCTGCCTGGTGGCTGGGATCGTCGGTGCCGCCCTCGCCCTGGTCCTGCTGGCCTGGCAGACCACCGTGGACGACACGCTGCTCCGCTACCCCTTCTCCGAAACGGGCTTCCTGACCGTGCAGGTCGTCTTCGCCGTCCAGCACCTCGGCCTCCTCGCCGGTGTCGTCGCCCTGGCGCTCTCCGGGGCCGTGGGTCGTGGACTCGTGGCGCGAATTGGCGCCTGGCTGCTCGTCGCCGGTACCGCCATGCTGACCGCCTCGGAGCTGCTCACGATGCGGTACGTCGACTGGACCAACGAGGCCGCGAACGCCGGGCTGATGGGTGCGGCGTACGGCATCTCCTGCACGGTGATGGGGGTCGGCGCGATCCTGGCCGGGATCGGCGTGCGGCGCGCAAAGGTCTGGTCGGGCTGGCGGGCCTGGACCCCACTGGTGATCGGGGTCGCCCAGTTCGTCATGCTCACTCCCGGCCTATTCGCCGGCTTCGTCGTCGGGCGCCTCGTGATCGGCGCGTGGATGCTGATGTTCGCGGCGTTGGGTTGGAGCGTGTACGCCGAGTCGAAGGATCGGGTCGAGACCCGGTCCGCGGCTCGAGCGGTCGCTGTGCACTGACCCATTCCCAAGGACCGCGCGGCGCGAGCCCGTAGCCCGCGGTCGAACGGCCGGCGCGTGCCGCCCACACGGTGTCCGCGAAGTCCTCGGTCAGCTGCCGACGTAGGCCGCAAGGTGCTCGCCCGTGAGACTGGAGCGGGCGGCGACGAGGTCGGCGGGGGTTCCCTCGAAGACGATCCGGCCGCCCCCGTGGCCGGCACCGGGCCCGAGGTCGATGATCCAGTCGGCGTGCGCCATGACCGCCTGATGGTGCTCGATGACGATGACCGACCGGCCGGAGTCCACGAGCCGGTCGAGTAGGCCGAGCAGCTGCTCGACATCGGCGAGATGCAGACCGGTGGTGGGCTCGTCGAGGACGTAGACGTCGCCCTTGTCGGCCATCCGGGTAGCCAGCTTGAGCCGTTGCCGCTCGCCCCCGGACAGCGTGGTGAGGGGCTGGCCCAGGCTGAGGTAACCGAGTCCGACGTCGACGAGCCGGCCGAGGATCGCGTGTGCGGCCGGCGTATGCGCGTCGCCGGTGGCGAAGAACTCGTCGGCCTCACGCGCCGGCATCGCGAGCACCTCGGCGATGTTCCGCCCGCCCAACGTGTACTCGAGCACCGAGGACAGGAACCGCCTCCCCTCGCACTCCTCGCAGGTGGACTCGACGGTGGCCATCACCCCCAGATCGGTGTAGATGACGCCGGCGCCGTTACACGTGGGGCAGGCGCCCTCGGAGTTGGAGCTGAACAGCGCCGGCTTCACCCCGTTGGTCTTCGCGAACGCCTTGCGGATCGGGTCGAGCAGCCCGGTGTACGTCGCCGGGTTGCTCCGTCGCGAGCCGCGGATCGCACCCTGGTCGACCACCACCACACCGTCGCGGCCGGAGACCGAGCCCTGGATCAGCGAACTCTTGCCGGAGCCGGCGACCCCCGTGATCACGCAGAGCACTCCACGAGGGATGTCGACGGATACGTCGCGCAGGTTGTGCGTGGACGCGCCGCGGACCGTCAGCATCCCGGACGGCGTTCGCACCGATTTCTTGAGGGCCGCCCGGTCGTCAAGATGGCGGCCGGTCATGGTGTCACTGCCCCGCAATCCCTCGACGGTGCCCTCGTAGCAGACGGTGCCGCCCTCCGTGCCGGCGCCGGGGCCCAGGTCGACGGCGTGGTCGCCGATCCGGATGGTCTCGGGTTTGTGCTCCACGACCAGCACGGTGTTGCCCTTGTCCCGCAACTGCAGCAGCAGGTTGTTCATCCGCTCGATGTCGTGGGGGTGCAACCCGATCGTGGGCTCGTCGAAGACGTAGGTGACGTCGGTGAGCGACGAACCGAGGTGGCGGATCATCTTGGTGCGCTGCGCCTCGCCGCCGGACAACGTGCCCGAGGGACGGTCCAGCGAGAGGTAGCCCAACCCGATCTCGGCAAAGGACTCGAGCAGGTGTTGCAGACCGGCCAACAGCGGGGTGACCGAGGGATCCTCGACGCCCCGGACCCAGTCGGCCAGGTCGGTGATCTGCATCGAGCAGACGTCGGCGATGTTCTTGCCCTTGACCTTCGACGACCGGGCCTCGGTGCTGAGCCG
>JBBPYA010000148.1:0-3698 GCA_038200385.1 Mycobacteriales bacterium | reverse complement strand
GTGTGGCCCCCGGGACGAAACCGAGTTCTCCTACGGCGGGCAGGCACACGTCCCCTACCCGACCGAACCGTCCACTGTGGATGACGAGGGCTGGGCGGCCTACCTGTTCATCCGCGACAACCCCAAGGGCTGGTTCGCCGAGCGCTGGGTGCACCGGGCCGGCTGTACCCGCTGGTTCAACGTGGTGCGGCACACCGTGACGTACCGGATCGCGGGCAGCTACCCACCCGGTGCGCCACGCCCCGCGGTGCCGTCGTGACCCGCGCCGACCGGGCGGGTGCCGGTGCGGTGCGGATCCAGGTGGACGGCGCCGAGATCCTGGCCCGGCCGGGCGACACGGTGGCGGCGGCGCTTCTGACCGCCGACCGGCGGGTCTGGAGTCAGGGGATCTACACTGGGCGACCGCGCGGCCTGGTGTCGGCCGGTGCCGAGGAGAGCAACGTCTTCGTCCAGGTGCTCTCCGGGCCCGGCGAGCCGATGGTGCGGGCCACCGAGATCGAGGTGTACGACGGGCTGCGGGTCGCCACCCTCGCCGGCAAGGGCCGGCTGCCCGCCGAGGCGGACACCGCGCGCTACGACAAGAGTTTTGCGCACGCCGACGTGCTGGTCGTCGGTGGTGGCGCGGCGGGTCTGGCGGCCGCGGTTGCCGCCGGGGAGTCCGGTGCCCGGGTGCTGCTCGTCGACGATCAGCCGCGGCTGGGCGGTCGGCTGCTGGACTGGCCGTCCACTGTGGACGGCATGGCGGGGACGGACTGGGTGGCTGGTCAGGTCGGCCGGCTGGCGGACCTGCCGGACGTCACGGTCCTGTCCCGGACCACGGTGACCGGCTACTACGACCACAACTATCTCGTCGCGGTGCAGCGCCGTACCGACCACCTGGGGTCGACGGCGCCCGCGAGGATGTCCCGGCAGCGACTGTGGAACATCCGGGCGGGCCAGGTGGTGCTCGCAACCGGAGCGCACGAGCGCGCGATCGCCTTTTGCGACAACGACCGCCCGGGCGTCCTGCTGGCCGCCTCCGCGGTCGCGTACGCGCACCGGTACGGCGTGCCCCCCGCCCGGCGGGCGGTGGTGTTCGGGGCGCACGACGGGGCGCTGCTGGCCGCATCGCAGTTGGTCGACGCCGGCGTCGAGGTGGCCGCGGTGCTCGACGTCCGCAACGACGCCGGCCCGGACGGGGCCGCCGCGCTGGCCGATCGCGGCGTTCCGGTGCAGTTCGGCACCGTCGTGACCGGGACGACCGCCGATGAGCAGGGGGTCCTCCGAGCGGTCTTGACCAGCTCCGGTGCCGTGATCGATGCCGACGTGCTGGCCGTGTCCGGCGGCTGGAACCCGGCGGTCGAGCTGTGGAGCCAGTCCGGCGGGACCACCCGGTGGTCCGACCGGGTCGCCGGTTTCGTCCCGGACCGCGCCGCCCAGCCGACGTGGTGCGCGGGCATGGTGACCGGCACGGTGGGGAGCGCCGCCGCGATCGCCGACGGCTCCCGGGCCGGGACCGGGGCAGCCCGCGGGGCCGGCTTAGACCCCGCAGCAACCACCACCCCCACCCCGTCCGCGTCCGCGCCCCCCACCCCGCCCGCGCCCGACGACGCACGATCAGGTCACCTGATCGTGACGGGACCTCGCGGGTGGCCGGCCGCCCGCGAGGTCCCGTTAACGTGGGAGAGGACCGGTGATCCGGGCTCGACCACGACCGGCTCGGCCACGACCGGCCTGTCCGTACCAGGGTCGGTCGACGGGATGTCGCAGCCGGCGGCCTATTTCGTCGTACCCCCCGAGGGGGACGGGGCCGAGCGGGTGTTCCTCGACCTCCAGCGCGACGCGACCCTGCACGACCTGCAGCGGGCCGTCGGCGCCGGGCTGACCTCCGTGGAACACGTCAAGCGGTACACCACGATCGGCACGGCCGCCGATCAGGGTCGCGGGTCCGGCGTCCTCACCGTCGGCGTGCTGGCCCAGCTGTCCGGCCGTTCGATGGCCGAGATCGGGACGACGACGTACCGCCCGCCGTACCGTCCGATCTCCTTCGCACTGCTCGCGGGGCGCGACCGCGGCCGGCTCGCCGACCCCGAGCGGATCACGGCACTGCACGACTGGCACGTCGGGCACGGCGCGGTGTTCGAGGACGTGGGCCAGTGGAAGCGTCCGTGGTACTTCCCGGTCGGCGACGAGGACCTGGATGCCGCCGTACGCCGGGAGAGCGCGGCGGCCCGCACCGGGGTGGCGATGATGGACGCCTCCACCCTCGGCAAGATCGAGTTGCAGGGCGCCGACGTCGGGGTACTGCTGGATCGCCTGTACACCAACATGTTCTCCACGCTGGGTGTCGGGAAGGTGCGCTACGGGCTGATGTGCGGCCCGGACGGGATGGTCATCGACGACGGGACGACGGCGCGGCTGGCCGAGGACCGGTGGTTGATGAGCACCACGACCGGCAACGCGGCGAAGATCCTGGAGTGGCTGGAGGAGTGGCTGCAGACCGAGTGGCCCGACCTGGACGTGCGCTGCACCTCGGTGACCGAGCAGTGGGCGACCGTCGCCGTCGTCGGCCCGCGGTCGCGGGACGTGCTGTCCGCGGTGGCGCCGGACCTGGACTGCTCGGCGGCGGGGTTCGGTTTCATGACGGTGCGCGCCGCCCGCGTCGCCGGTCTGCCCGCGCGGGTGCTGCGGGTGTCCTTCTCCGGGGAGCTGGCCTTCGAGGTCAACGTGGCCGCCTGGTCGGCGATCCCGCTGTGGACGGCGCTGCTCGACGCGGGGCGGGAGTACGGGATCACCCCGTACGGCACCGAGACCATGCACGTGCTGCGGGCGGAAAAGGCGTATCCGATCGTCGGCCAGGACACCGACGGCACGGTGACCCCGCACGACCTCGGGATGAGCTGGATCGTCTCGCGCAAGAAGGCCGACTTCGTCGGGAAGCGGGCGTTCACCCGGTCCGACACCGCGAGGGACGATCGGCGGCAGCTGGTCGGCCTGGTGCCGGTGGATGGCCGGTCCCGGGTCGCGGAGGGCGCGCAACTGGTCGAGCACGGCGCCGTCCTGACCCGGACGCCCGTACCGATGGCCGGGCACGTCACGTCGTCGTACGAGTCGGTGGCGCTCGGGACGCCGTTCGCGCTGGCCCTGCTGACCCGCGGAGCCAGCCGGTACGACGAGGTGCTGGACGCGGTCGATGCGGGGGTGGCCACCGCCGTCCGGGTGGTTCCGCCGGTGGCCTACGACCCGGAAGGGACCCGACGTGACGGCTGAGGCCGCCCTCCGCCGGCACCCGCTGGGGGAGCCGCTGTCGGCCGGTGACACGGGGCGGGTCGAACTGCGCGACGTGCCATGGCGCTGCCTGGTCGAGCTGCTGTTGGCCACCGCTGTGGACGGCTCGGGTGCAGACACCTGCCAGGCGTCGGCCGAACTCGGATTCGCTCTTCCCGGGCCCGGCCGGGTTGGCTCGGACGGGCAACTGTCCGCCGTGGGGCTCGGGCCCGGCTGGTGGCTGCTGGACGCGCCGGGTGCCGACGCACCCCGGCCGGGGACCGACCCCGAGGCCGCTCTCGAGCCGCCGCTCGTGCACCGGCTGCGCGCCGTAGGTGGCCGGCTGTCCGCGGTGGACGTCTCTGCGGCGTACGGGGTGCTGGAGCTCAGCGGGCCGCAGGCCGCCAGGGTGCTGGCGCACGGCTGCTCGATCGACCTGCACCCCCGCGAGT
>JBBPYA010000147.1:0-3944 GCA_038200385.1 Mycobacteriales bacterium | reverse complement strand
CCGACACGGAGTGGCCATGTTCGAGACCGGCATCCGGCAGTTCCGGATGGCGATCAGCATGGTGTGGGGCCGCCGGATCGACACCGCGAACCTCGCGCGCCTGATCAATGACGCCCTGGCCACTCTCCAGGAGTTCGGATCGCCCGGCGCCGACGCCCAGCAGTTGCTCGACGGCCCGTTCAGTGACCCTGACGAACGGCGGGAGTTCGCCAACCGGGGGCTTCGGCGTACCGCCCGCCGCCTCGACGCCCAGTCACCGTTCTACTCCCGGCGCTTCGCCGCGGCCGACGTCCGCCCCGACAAGCTCGATGTGGAGGCGCTGCGCACCATCCCGGTGACGGTCAAGCGGGACCTCATCCAGCGCCAGCGCGACTTCCAGTGCGCCGACGTGGCACCGCACCTGACCACCCGGACCACCGGCACCACCGGGCGGCCGGCCGAGGTCTGGCTGTCCCGCTACGAGGTCGAGCTGTGGTCGGGACTCGGATCCCTGGCGGCGATCCTGCGCGACGAGATGCGGCCCTCGGACATCCTGCAGGTCAACGTCAGTTCCCGGGCCACGGCCTCGGTGCAGCTCAACGTCGCGGTCTGCCACCTCGTGGGCGCCGGCTGCCGGGTGATCGGCATCGTGCCGCCGGAGGAGGCGCTGGACAGCCTCACCGATGGCGGGTCGACGCTGCTCGCGACGTGCCCCAGCTACCTCGGCGAGCTGGTCGTCGCCGCCCGCCGCCGCGGCCTGGGGGCTGCGGACTTCCGGTTGCGCCGGATCGACGTCGGCGGCGAGGTGCTGTCCACGAGCCTGGCCGCCGCGGCGCGGCAGACCTTCGGCGTCGCCGCCGTCAACGACATCTTCGCGATGACCGAGGTGATCCCGGTGACCGGCCGCCGCTGCGGCCACGACCACCTGCACCACGACATCAACCAGGGCTTCGTCGAGGTGCTGGACCTGGAGACCGGTGAGCCGGCCGAACCCGGGGCCCTGGGCACCGTCGTGATCACCCCCTACTTCCCGTACCGCGACTGCATGCCGGTGTTCCGCTACGACACCCGCGACGTCGTGCGCCGGCTGCCGGACGAGCCGCTGGCCTGCGAGGTGGCCGCCATCCCCGCGACCAGCCTGGTGCTGGGCAAGGCCGACCAGGTCCTGCGGCTGGCCACCGCCGAGGTCGTGACCCCCCGGGAGCTCGTTGATGCCGTCGAGGCGCTGCCCACGCAGCCGTGGCCGGCCCGGTTCCGTGCCGGCGTCGTGGACGGCCGGCTGCACCTGACCCTGCCCGCCGGTGCCGTGGACGGGGCGGGCACCGCGGCCACCCGCGAGCACTTTGCCGACCGTGGACTGGACGTCGAGCTGACCGTCGTACCCGACGCACAGGCCGGCTGGCTGCGACACCTGCGCAGCGACCTGCGCGAGACAACGTTCGTCGCCCAACCGAGCCTGGTAGGAGACTGACATGGCCGCACCCGTGCTGCCGACGCTGTACACGCTGTCCGTAGCGCTGACCGGGTCATTGGCGGTCTGCGGCGGCGCCCTGGCCTACCTGCGTCGGGTCCGGCTGGAGCGTCCGGCCATCGGAACCTTCAACCGTCGCGACATCGTCGTCGTGTTCGGCTTCATCGTGGTGTTGCCGGTGCTGTACCTGCACCTACCGCGCTGGCTGGTGCTCGCGCTGCTCATCGTCACCTTTACCGCCGCGCTGTCGATCGGCTTCCGTCCGCTGCTGACACCGACCCGGCTCTGGCTGACCGTCGGGCTGCTGATCGGGGCCAACCTCTGGATCGGGCGCACCATGCTCGGCACGGTCAGCGGTTGGCAGCTGTCCTGGGCCGAGACCGACCTCATCATTGTCCTGACCGCGATCGCGGTCACGAACCTGTACGTGCAGGGCGGGATGCGATTGCGACACGTCGCATGGTTCGCGCTGCTCCTCGCCGTGTACGACTTCTTCTTCATACTGATCGTGCCGTTGACGAACCAACTTCTCGAGGGCTTCCTTGGCTACCCGCTGAACCCCTCCTTCGGCATGCGCTACGGCCTGTACAACGCGACGATCGGCATCGGCGACCTGCTGATCTACGGCCTGTTCACGATCGCCGCCTACAAGGCCTACGGGCGCAAGGCCGCGCGGCTCGCCCTGGGGCTGGTCGTGGTGTTCGGAGCCTTCGTACCGAGCTTCGCGCCGCTGGTCTTCGAGCTGACCGACGCCCGCACCGACATCGTGGTCCCCGCGCAGGTCGCCTTCGGCCCGATCGCGTTCCTCGCCTACCTGTGGCTCAAGCGCCGGTACGGCCGGGAGCGCACGATGCAGGAGTTCCTGGCCAGCTCGGACGTGATCGGCGAGATACCGGCCGTAGTCGCCGCACCCGCCGAGGTGCGCGACCCGCAGCCCGCCCCCGCCGGGACGACCGTCCGCGTCACGCCGCCCGGCTGAGCGTGGGCCGGCCGGCAGGGCGGCCCGGCTGACTTCCGTCGGACGACGTTGCCACAATGAGGCCATGACCACAGTCACGACGCACACCGACCTGCAGGCCCGCGTCGATGCGTACCGGGGCGAGCTGCTCGGCTACTGCTACCGGATGCTCGGGTCCTCCTTCGACGCCGAGGACGCCGTGCAGGACACCATGGTGCGCGCGTGGCGCGGCCTGGACCGGTTCGAGGGTCGGTCCTCGCTACGGTCCTGGCTGTACCGGATCGCCACCAACGTCTGCCTCGACGTGCTGACCGGCAGCCAGCGCCGGATCCGCCCGATGGACCTGTCCTCCGATGCCTGGGCGCCCGTGGAAGCATCGTTGGCCAGGCAGCGCAGTGAGGACACCTGGCTGGAGCCGATGCTGGACGCCCGGATCGGGGCGCCGGCGGCGGCGGTGGACCCGGCCGACGTCGCGGTGGGCCGGGAGAGCATCCGGCTGGCCTTCGTCGCCGCCCTGCAACACCTGCCGCCGCGGCAACGGGTGGTGCTCATCCTGCGCGAGGTGCTGCGGTGGAAGGCCGACGAGGTGGCCGAGCTGCTGGACTCCTCGGTGGCCTCGGTGAACAGCGCGCTGCAGCGCGCCCGGGCCACCCTGGACGCCCGGACAACCGGCGGCGGGCAGTCCTACGACCCGCTGGACGCCGCGCACCAGGAGTTGCTGGCCCGCTACGTCGAGGCCTTCGAGAACTACGACATCGACCGTTTCGTGCGGCTGTTGCACGAGGACGCCACCCAGAACATGCCGCCCTTCGAGATGTGGCTGCAGGGCGCGCACGACATCGGGGCCTGGATGCTCGGGCCCGGTCAGGAGTGCCAGGGCTCGCGCATCATTCCCACGGTGGCCAACGGAACGCTGGCCGCCGCGCAGTACCGCCCGAGCGGGCCGGGCGGGCGGCACCAGCCGTGGGCGCTGCACGTGCTCGAGGTCGACGGTGGCCGGATCCGGGGGATCACCAGCTTCCTGGACACCCGGCTGTTCGCGCTGCACGGCCTGCCCGCCCATCCCGACGACTGACGAGCCGCGCGCGAGAGAAGATCCTCGGCGCGGGCTGGATCGGCCGAGTCGCCGTCCCGGATCGCCAGGTCAGGCTGAGACCTCGTTGCGCTCGGCCGACCACAGGGTGTGGAACGTGCCCTCCCGGTCGACCCGCCGGTAGGTGTGCGAGCCAAAGAAGTCCCGCTGGCCCTGGATCAGCGCGGCCGGCAGCCGTGGTGCGCGCAGCCCGTCGTAGTAGGACAGCGCGCTGGCGAACCCCGGCACCGGGATGCCGTTCTGCGCCGCGCCGGCCACGACCCGCCGCCACCCGTCCTGCGCCTGACCGACGGCGTCGGTGAAGTACGGCGCGACCAGCAGGCTGGCCAGGTCCGGTGCGTCGTCGTAGGCCTGTCGGATCCGGTCCAGGAACCGAGCCCGGATGATGCAGCCGCCCCGCCAGATGGTCGCCATCGCCCCGCGGTCGATGCCCCAGTCGTACT
>JBBPYA010000146.1:0-36361 GCA_038200385.1 Mycobacteriales bacterium | reverse complement strand
CGTCGGTGCCGGTCAGCGGCACCGGGGTTCCGCTACCGGCCAGCCAGGGTCGGTCGCCGCACAGGGTGAGTCCCAGCTCGGCCAGGGCGCACAGGTCCCCGGTGCCGATCGAGCCCAGCTGGTGGATCGCCGGGTGGGCACCGCTGGTGAGCGCGGCCTCCAGCGCGTCCAGGAACGCCGGGGCGACCCCCGAGCCCCCGGCCGCCAGCTGGTTGAGCCGGACCACCATCGCCGCGCGGACCCGTTCGGCCGGCTCCAGCGGCCCGGTCCCGCTGGCGTGGCTGCGCAGCAGCCGCAGCCCGTGGCCGGGTGCGTCGGGCTCGACCTCGTGTACCCGGTTCGCGCCGACCCCGGTGGTCTGCCCGTACCCCGGCCGGCGGCCGGACTCCGGCGCGGCCCGCGCTGGGCGGCCCGCCGCCCGGCGCCGGGCGTCGGCAGGCACGGTGACCGGCCGCGCGTCCCGGGCCACCGCGACGACGTCGGCGCAGCGCAGGTCCAGGCCGGACACGACGACCCGTTCGGGGACGGTGCCAGGCGGGTCGGGTCGGTCCATCGGCTACGCCGAAGCGCCGGAGTAGCGCCGCAGCCCCTGCGTCCACAGCCACCGGCTCAGGACCAGCAGCACGACGGTGAACGCCGCGGCACCGAGCAGCAACCACCCGGACAGCCGGCCGGTCAGCGCCGAGGCCGGCACCGTGACGGCGAAGCCCAGCGGCACCAGGAACGTGAACCCGATCCGCAACCATCCCGGGTAGATCGACACCGGCCAGCGCCCGGCCTGGTACATCCCGTCGAACAGCTCGACGATCGTGTCCACGCGGACCACGATGAACGCCGCCGTGGTCAGGATCAGCCAGAAGCAGTAGATGTCCACGCCGCCGAGCACCAGGGCCGCCGCGAAGGCCAGCACCGCGGCGAGGCTGACCGGTTGGTCCAGCCGGGCCAGTGCGACCACGACGAGCAGCAGCCCGACGAGCACGTCGACGGCCTGCCACAACCCGAAGCGCCGGACGCTGACGAGCAGCTGCGCGTCGGCGGGCTTGGTCAGGACGTAGTCCAGCGTCCCCTCCTGGACGTCCTCCATCAGCTGCTGCATGTTCGGCTGGATCACCGCGCGGATCAGCCCACCCATGAACACGTAGACGCCCATGATCACCAGCAGTTCGTTGCTGGACCAGCCGCCGAGGGAGTCGGTGTGGGAGTAGACCAGCGCGAGCACGACGAGTGCGGTGCCCACCGCGACCAGCGACTGGACGAGGCTGAGCACGAAGTTCACGCGGTACTGCAGCTCGTTCATCGCCCCGACCCGCAGATAGGTCCAGACCAGCCCGCCGCGGTGCGGGCGGTCCGCGGTCATCAGTTGCCTACCGCGGAGTACCGGCGTACGGCGACCCGCCAGACCGCCGCCATCAGGGCGGTGCTGGCCAGGATCCAGCCGATCTGGATCGCGAGCCCGGCCAGCAGCTCACCGGTGCCGAGGGTGCCGGCCAGCACCTCGATCGGGTACCCGAACGTGTACTTGAACGGCAGCACGCCAGCCACCGTCCCGGCCCACGCCGGGAGCAGCGCCAGGGGCAGCAACCGCCCGGACAGCAGCAGCTCGGCGGTGAAGTACAGGTCGTACAGCGCGCTGACCCGGGTGGTCCAGAACGACACCATGCCGAGCACCGCGAGCAGCATCGTGCGGATCAGGTAGGCACCCCAGATCGCCACGAGGAACACCGCGACCTGCAGCGGCCCGACGTCGAACGTGGGCCGGAAGATCAGGCTGAGCACCACCGCGATCGGCACCCACAGCACGATGACGACGAGCTTCCAGCCGGCGAAGTACGCCACGTCGTAATGGATCGGGTGCACGGGGCGGACCAGCATCCCGGACAGCACCCCGCGGCGGATCCGCTCCTCCCAGCCGTACGGCGTGAAGACGATGTTCATGTTCCGGACCAGGGTCCACACGATGTAGTACGCCGCGAACTGGCCGCGGGTGATGCCCTCGACGGCCCCGCCCTGCGCCTCGGCGACGGTGGACCAGACGACGAGGTAGATGACCGGCTCGGCGATCATCCCGAGCATGTAGGCGTAGTTCTGGGTCCGGTACTGGAACTGCACCTGTACGGCGGTGCGCATCGTCACGGCGTACACGCCGGGCAGGCCCTGCAGCCGAGTCACGGGCACCGACCCTAGTCAGCGTCGCCGCGGACCGGCACCGATTTCGGCGCCCCGGGCCCGGGCCATCCCCGGCGGCGCAGACCAAGCTCCACCTGGGCCAGGAACGCCCGCGGCTACAGTCGCAGGCCGAGCAGCGGGAGCCGCAGGACCGTCTCGCCGTGTCGGGACACTTTCCTTCGGGTGACCAGGCCTGCCGCCTGCAACGCGGTGACCCGTCCAGCGCCGCCGTGCTGCACCCGGTCTCCAGCAGCGCGACCCACTAGGCACCGCCGGGTCAGGTGAACGCCTGCTGCGCCGCCGCGCGGCCCTCGCCCATCAGGTCCAGGTAGCCGAAGTTGCCGGCGAGCAGCTCCCGGCCCGCCGAGGCAAGCGCCGCGAGCGCGACGTAGGCGAACGCCCCACCGACGGAGATCCGGGCCACGCCCGCCGCGGCCAGCTCAGGTACCGAACCGAGCCCCGGCCAGGCGAGCACGTTGACCGGTCGGTCCACGGCGGCGACGACCCGGGCGATGTCGCCGGGATCGGCCATCCCCGGTGCGTACAGCACGTCGGCGCCGGCCTCCTGGTAGGCCTGCAGCCGGGCGATCACGTCGGCCAGGTCGGGGTCGCGCTCGCGGAGGAAGTTCTCCGCCCGCGCGGTGAGGACCATCCCGCCGGCGGCGTCAGCGGCGGCCGCCACCCGCTCGGCGGCTATCGCGACGTCGTACAGGCCGACCTCGGGGTCCCCGCTGTAGTCCTCGATCGAGCAGCCGGCCAACCCGACGGAGGCCGCGGCGGCGATCGTGTCGGCCACGTCCTTCGGGCGGTTCCCGAACCCGCTCTCCAGATCCGCCGAGACCGGGATGTCGACCGCCGCGACGAGGGCCGCCGCGTGCTCGATCGCCTCGTCCCTGCTGACCTGGCCGTCCAGGCGACCCAGCGTCGCCGCGTGCCCGCTGCTGGTGGTGGCCAGCGCCCGGAACCCCAGCGAGGCGAGCAGCCGGGCGCTGCCGGCGTCCCACGGGTTGGGCATCAGCAGCGGCGTGCCGGGCACGTGCAGCGCCCGAAAGGTGTCGGCGGCGGTCATGGTCGTGACGCCACGGTCGAGGTGGCGAAGACCTGCTCGATCACGTCCTCGATCGGGGGGTCCTCGATGGTCAGGTCGGTGACCTCGTGCGCGGCCAGCAGACGGGCGGCCACCGCGGAGGTCTGCTCCTTGCCGACCCTGATGCTGATCCGGCCGCCCTCGGAACCCTGCACCTCGCCGTACTCGCGCAGGTCCAGGTCCGGGTCGGTCACCGTCACGTTGATGGTCTGGTGCGGGGAGTACCGGCCGGTCAGGTCGCGCAGGCTGCCGTCGTACAGGATCGCGCCCCGGTCGATGACGATCACCCGCCGGCACAGCGCTTGCACGTCGGCCATGTAGTGGCTGGTCAGCAGGATCGTGGCGCCGTGGCGGCGGTTGTACTCGGCGAGGAAGGAGCGGATCCGCTTCTGCATGGTGATGTCCAGGCCGATCGTCGGCTCGTCCAGGAAGAGCACCTGCGGGCGGTGCAGCAGGGCCGCGGCGATCTCGGCCTTCATCCGCTCGCCGAGGGACAGCGTGCGGACCGGTTTGCGCACCAGGTCCCCGATGTCGAGCAGCTCGACGATCTCGTCGCGCAGCGAGCGGTAGTCCGCCTCCGGGATCCGGTAGATCGCCCGGTTGAGCTCGAAGGAGTCCAGCGCCGGGATGTCCCACTGCAGCTGGTTGCGGTTGCCCATCACCAGCGTCATCCGGCGCAGGTAGTCCTTTTCCCGCCGCCACGGCGTGTGCCCGAGCACGGTGGCCTCGCCGGCGGTGGGGACCAGCAGGCCAGAGAGCATCTTCAACGTCGTCGTCTTGCCGGCGCCGTTCGGCCCGAGGAAACCCACCACCTCACCAGGTGCGATGTCGAAGGACACCCCGGCGACCGCGTGCACCTCCCGGTGGCGGCGCCGGGTCAGGCTGCGCAGCGACGCCCGCAGCCCGGCCTCCCGCTCGGCCACCCGGAACGTCTTGCGCAGCCCGTCCACCCGGATGTCGATGTCGATGTCGGTGGCACCGGGCACCGGCCGACCCTAACGCCAACCCCCGCGGACACCACCGGGTTTGCGCGGCGACGCGTCCGGCGCCGCGCCGGGGGGCCGGCCGCCGTCGTTCGCGATAGATTCGCGGACGTCCCGTACGGCGTTGTTCGGGTCGATGGCACAGGAGGCGACCGCAGTGGTGGTCGAGGCGGCAGGTGATCTGACCCGACTCGAGGACAGGTACCGCGCCAAGGCGGCCCGGTTGCTGGAAATCGCGAAGGCCTCCAGCCCGCCACCGGGCGGGGCCGCGGAGCCGGCGATGACGCCGGAGGAGTTCGCGGCGTTCCTGCGCCGCTACTACTGGCAGGCACCGGTCGAGGACATCCTGAACCGCTCGCCGCAGGAACTCGCCGACGCCGCCCACGCGCACTACGAGCTGGCCCGGCGACGGGCCCAGGGAACCTCGGTGGTCCGGGCCTCGGTGCTGTCCCAGGACGACGAGCAGACCCTCGGCCAGCGCACCGTCGTCCAGGTCGTCTCCGAGGACATGCCGTTCCTGGTGGACTCGGTGACCGCGGAGCTGATCCGGTTGGGCCGGCAGCTGCATCACGTGGTCCACCCGGTCCTGGTGGTACGCCGCGACATCGCCGGTGCCCTGCGCGAGGTCTGCGACACCGCCGACCCGGACCGCTGCCCCACCGATGGAGTGGTCGAGTCGTGGATGCACATCGAAATCGACCGGGAGACCGACCCGGAGGTCCTGCGCACGATCGAGGCGGAGCTGCGCCGGGTCCTCAACGACGTCCGCGAGGCGGTGGAGGACTGGGGCAAGATGCGCGCCATCGCGGTGCGGATCGCCCGCGAGCTGGAGAACACCACCCTGGACCTGCCGCCCGGCGAGCTCGCCGAGGCCGCCGAACTGCTGCGTTGGCTGGCCGACGACCATTTCACGTTCCTCGGCTACCGGGAGTACGTCCTGGAGACCGACGGCGACGATCAGGGCCTGCGGGCAATGCCCTCGACCGGGCTGGGGATCCTGCGCGCGGACTCGGACATGGCCAACCCGTTCCGGCTGCTCCCGCCGGCGGCCCGCGGCCGGGCCCGGGATCGCAGCGTGCTGATCCTCACCAAGGCCGACTCCCGGTCCACCGTGCACCGCCCGGTGTACCTGGACTACATCGGGATCAAGTCCTTCGACGCCGACGGCGAGGTGGTCGGCGAGCGCCGTTTCCTCGGCCTGTTCAGCTCCACGGCGTACACCGAGAGCGTCACCTCCGTCCCGGTCGTGGCGCGCAAGGTGGCCGACGTGCTCACCCGGGCGCACCTGCCCAAGACCAGCCACAGCGGCAAGGACCTGCTCGACATCCTGGAGACCTATCCACGCGACGAGCTGTTCCAGATCGGTCCGGAGGAGCTGCTGCCGGTCGCGATGGCGGTGCTGTACCTGCGGGAGCGCCGCCAGACCAGGCTGTTCCTGCGGCGGGATCCGTACGGCCGCTTCTACTCCGCGCTGGTGTACCTGCCGCGGGACCGGTACACGACCGCGGTGCGGCTGCGGCTTCAGGAGGTGCTGATGCAGGCGCTGGACGGCGTCAGCGTCGAGTACACCGCGTGGAGCACCGAGTCGGTCCTGGCCCGGCTGCACTTCGTCATCCGGATCCCCAAGGACAGCGTCGCCGCCGAGGACCTCGACACCACGGCCGAGCAGCTGCAGGAGCGGTTGGTGCGCGCCGCCCGGTCCTGGGGGGACGACCTCACCGACGCGCTCACCGAGCGGTACGGCGTGAACCGCGCCTCGACGCTGGTCGCCCGCTACGAGAACTCGTTCTCCGACGGGTACAAGTCCGACTACCCGGCTGCGCGCGCGGTGGAGGACCTGCAGGAACTCGAGCGGCTGTCCGGTGACGAGCTGGCGCTCAAGCTGCACGTCACCGACGACACGCCGCCGGGCGAGGTCCGCTTCACCATCTTCCGGATCGGCCAGCCCCTCCTGCTGTCCGACGTGCTGCCGGTGCTGCAGCACATGGGCGTCAGCGTCGTCGACGAACGCCCGTACGACGTGACCCGGCCCGACGGCGAGCGGGCCTGGATCTACGACTTCGGGCTGCGCACCCGGCTGCCCGTGCACTCCGCCGACGAGCACCAGGCCGAGCTGTTCCAGGACGCGTTCGCCGCGATCTGGCGGGGACGCGCCGAGGACGACGGGTTCAACGCACTGGTGCTGCTCGGCGGCCTGGACTGGCGGCAGGTAGCGGTCCTGCGCTCCTACGCGCGCTACCTGCGCCAGGGCGGCCTGACGTTCAGCCAGGACTACATCGAGGACTGCCTGGCCGCGCACGTCGACGTGGCCCGGCTGCTCGTGGAGCTCTTCGAGGCCCGATTCACCCCAGGTTCGCCCGCCGACGACGGCGAGCGGACCGAGCGGTGCGAGGCGCTGACCGGCCGGATCGGGCAGGGCCTCGCCGACGTCGACAGCCTGGACCAGGACCGGATCCTCAACGCCCTACTCGCGGTCATCCGGGCCACCGTCCGGACGAACTACTTCCAGCGCGCCGACACCGGCGGGCCGCACGCCTACCTGTCGGTCAAGCTCGACCCGCACGCCGTACCGGACCTCCCCGAACCCAGGCCCTTCCGGGAGATCTGGGTGTACTCCCCGCGGCTGGAGGGCGTGCACCTGCGATTCGGGGCGGTGGCCCGGGGGGGTCTGCGGTGGTCCGACCGGCGTGAGGACCTGCGCACCGAGATCCTCGGACTGGTCAAGGCCCAGATCGTGAAGAACACCGTGATCGTGCCGACCGGCGCCAAGGGCGGCTTCGTCCTCAAGCGGCCGCCGGAGGCCGCTGACCGCGATGCGCTGCTGACCGAGGCGGTCGCCTGCTACCGCATCTTCATCTCCGCGCTGCTGGACATCACCGACAACCTCGAGCCGGCGCCCGGCGGGGATACCCGGGTGGTCCCGCCGCAGGACGTGGTCCGCCACGACGGGGACGACAGCTACCTCGTGGTCGCCGCCGACAAGGGGACCGCGACGTTCTCCGACATCGCCAACGAGGTGGCGGCGGCGTACGGGTTCTGGCTCGGTGACGCCTTCGCCTCCGGCGGCTCGGCGGGGTACGACCACAAGGCGATGGGCATCACCGCCCGCGGCGCCTGGGAATCGGTGAAGCGGCACTTCCGCGAACTCGGGGTGGACACCCAGGCGCAGGACTTCACGGTGACTGGCGTCGGCGACATGTCCGGCGACGTGTTCGGCAACGGGATGCTGCTGTCCGAGCACATCAGGCTGGTGGCCGCCTTCGACCACCGGCACATCTTCCTCGACCCCGATCCGGACGCTACGGTCTCCTACCGCGAACGGCGCCGGCTGTTCGAGTTGCCGCGGTCCAGCTGGGCCGACTACGACACCGACCTGATCAGCGCTGGCGGCGGGGTGTACCCGCGCTCGGCCAAGCGGATCGAGGTGTCCGAGCAGGTGCGCGCCAGCCTGGGGCTGGCCCCGGACATCGATGCCCTCACGCCCCCCGAGCTGATGCGCGCCATCATCGGGGCCCCGGTGGACCTGTTCTGGAACGGCGGGATCGGGACGTACGTCAAGGCCGCCGCGGAGAACAACGCCGAGGTCGGGGACAAGGCCAACGACGCGATCCGGATGAACGGAAACGCCATGCGCTGCAAGGTGATCGGCGAGGGAGGCAACCTCGGTTGCACCCAGCTCGGTCGAATCGAGTTCGCTCTGGCGGGCTCCGCCCGGGGTGACAGAGTGGGCGGCAAGGTCAACACCGACGCGATCGACAACTCCGCCGGCGTGGACACCTCCGACCACGAGGTGAACATCAAGATCCTGCTCGACCGTGCACTGCGCGACGGCGTGATCCAGCCGGAGCAGCGCAACGGGCTGCTCGCGGAGATGACCGAGGAGATCGCCGAGCTGGTCCTGCAGGACAACTACGACCAGAACGCCGCGCTGGCCTGCGAGGCGGCGTTTGCGGTGTCCCTATTGGACGTGCACCAGCGCTACATGCGTCGGTTGGCCCGCGATGGTCGGCTCAACCGGTCCCTGGAGTTCCTGCCGAGCGACCGGCAGCTCGCCGAGCGGCAGCGCGAGGGCGTCGGACTCACCTCGCCGGAGCTGTCGGTCCTGCTGGCCTACACCAAGATCGTGCTCACCGAGCTGATCCTGAACTCCGGTCTGCCCGACGATCCGGCGGTCGGGTGGGCGCTGTACGGCTACTTCCCGAAGCGACTGCGGGAGTCGATGCGGGAGCAGATCGACGCGCACCCGCTGCGCCGGGAGATCGTGACCACCCAGCTGGTCAATTCGCTGGTCAACAGCGCCGGGATCACCGGCGTGTTCCGGCTGCAGGAGGAGTCCGGCGACACCACCGAGTCGATCGCGCGGGCCCATCTGGCCGCGACCGAGATCTTCGACGTCGGAGGTGTCTGGCAACAGGCGCACCTGCTGGACAACGAGGTGCCCTCCGATGTCTCGACCACGCTGCGGCTGGAGGCCTGCCGGCTCGCCGAGCGGGCCACCCGCTGGTTGCTCGCCGACGCCCACGCCGCGATTGACGTGGACGCCGCGATCGAGCGGTTCCGCCCCGGCGTCCAGGATGTGATCCGGTCGCTGCCCGAGCGGTTGCGCGGGATCGACCGGGAGGCCTTCGAGCGCCGCCGGAACGAGCTGGCCGCAGCCGGGGTCCCCGAACGGCTCGCCGCGGATGTCGCGAGCTTCCCCAAGGCCATCTGCGCCCTGGACATCGTGCTAGCCGGCGAGCGCACCGACCGCCGCCTGGACGAGGTCGAGGGGGTCTACTTCCACCTCGACGAGCGGCTGGATCTGGCGGCGCTGCTGGAACGGGTCATCGCGCTGCCGCGCGCCGAGCGGTGGGAGGCGATCGCCCGCGCAGCGCTGCGCGACGACCTGAACGCCGAGCACACCGGGTTGACCGTCGAGGTGCTGCGGGCCGGATCGGGTTCACCGAAGGAACGCTTCGCCGCCTGGGTCGAGGACGCCGGCCCGGCGCAGGAGCGGGCGCTGGCGATGCTCCAGGAGATCTCGGCCGGCGACGGGCTGGACCTGGCCACCCTGCTGGTCGCCGTCCGGGTGCTGCGCGGCATGCTGCGCACCGCCGCGCCGGCCGCGTCCTGACCAGGAGTTGAGCACCCGGCGAGTTCGGCGGCGCGCTGGGCCTCGGTCACTCCTGCACACAATGGGGGCGCCGGCGGCCGTCGGGGCCGGCGAGTCGGGCCCGACACGCCGCGCCGGCACGGCGATTGTGTGGCCTGGGGATGCCTGAGCGCGGGTGCCGCTACGCCGCCGGGGTTCGGGTCCGTCGGCTGGCCAGCGCGACTCCGACTGTCGCCACGACGATGCCGATGAGGGATAGCACGGCCAGTTTCTCGCCGAAGAGCAGGTAGGCCTCCACCGCAGTGGCCGGCGGCACCAGGTAGAACAGCGACGACACCCCCGACGCGGTGCCCCGCTTCAGCAAGAACAACAGGAGCAGCACAGCGCCGAGGGACAGCACCACGACGAGCCACGCCAGGGCGGCCACCAGCTGCCAGGACCAGTCGATGGCGAAGGACTCGGTCCCGGCCGCGGCCAGCAGCAGGACGGCACTCGCGGCGGCGTACTGCACGGCGGTGCCGGACAGCAGCGGGATGCCCCCGCCGTACCGCTTCTGGTGCAGCGTCCCCGCTGTTCCGCCGGACAGCGCGACGACGCAGGCCAATACGCCAGCCGAGGTCAGCCCACCGACGGTCAGCCCCGGCTCGAGGACCAGCCCGACCCCGACCACGCCGAGCAGCAGGCCGGCCCACTGCAGCCAGCCGAGCCGCTCGTCGAGCACCACGCCGGCGCAGATCGCGACCAGGACCGGCTGCAGGCTGACGACGACCGAGGCGACACCGGCCGGGAAGCCGTGATCGATGGCCCAGAAGACCCCGCCCAGGTAGGCCGCGTGCAGCAGCACTCCGGTGGTGGCCGACCGGCCGTACTGCGCGCGCGTGCGCAGCCGCTCGGAGCGGGTCAGACCGGCCAGCCCGGCCAGCAGCGCGGACGCGATGAGCAGGCGGAGCCCGAGCAGGACGAACGGCTCGCCGTACGGCAGGGCGTACTTCGCCCCGATGAAGCCGGTGCTCCACAGCAGCACGAACAGGCCCGGGGCCGCCGTGACGGCGAGCGCGCGCACACCGCCGGCAGAGGCGGGTCGGTGGCCGGTCCGGCGGTTGGAGGCAGGACGCGGCATGGCCGCAGTGCATCACACCAGGCCCAGTTCTCGCCCTGACGTGCCGGTCGAGGAGGGTCAGCCGCGCCGACGGTTGCGCTGCCGGTTGCGCCCCTCGCCCTCCGGCACGCTGAGCCGGTAGGCCAGCCCGACGAGCATGGCTCCCACGACGGCGGCGATGGCCAGCGCCGTGCCACAAGCGGTCAGGGCGAGCACGACGATGACGATGGCGTACACCGCCGGTAGGACGATCCGGATCGTTCGCGCGTCCACAGCAGCCTCCGGGGCGTCACGTGTCCGTCCTGCGGGCGGTCGCCACCCGTCGGGAGTGGTGCCGACACGATCCTGTCCTGCTCGCCGGGGGTGAACCGGAACCGGCGCGCCGTGGCGGCTGGGTACCCTGGACCTCCACGATGACCCTGCCCGACCTGCTGCCGCCGAGCGCGGACCCCGACGCGCTGTACGACGCGTTCACCGGCTGGGTGTCGGGGCAGGGCCTGGAGCTGTACCCCGCCCAGGTCGAGGCCCTGATCGAAGTGGTCTCCGGGTCCAACGTCATCCTCAGCACGCCGACCGGATCGGGCAAGAGCCTGGTCGCGGTGGGCGCGCACGCGGCCGCGCTGGCGCAGGGCGTCCGGTCCTTCTACACCGCCCCGATCAAGGCGCTGGTGTCGGAGAAGTTCTTCGCCCTCGTCGCCATCTTCGGCGCCGACCGGGTCGGGATGATGACCGGCGACGCGGCGGTCAACGCCGACGCCCCGATCATCTGCTGTACGGCGGAGATCCTCGCCAACCTCGCCCTGCGCGAGGGCGCCGACGCCGACGTCGGCCAGGTCGTGATGGACGAGTTCCACTTCTACGCCGAGCCGGACCGGGGCTGGGCCTGGCAGGTACCGCTGCTGGAACTACCGCGGGCCCAGTTCGTCCTGATGTCGGCGACGCTCGGCGACGTCACCCGCTTCGAGCAGGACCTGGTCCGGCGGACCGGCCGCCCCACCGCGGTCGTCACGTCGGTGCAGCGGCCGGTCCCGCTGCACTACGAGTACGTCGAGACCCCGCTGCACGAGACCATCGCCGACCTGCTCGGCACCGGGCAGGCGCCGATCTACGTCGTGCACTTCACCCAGGCCTCGGCCATCGAGCGGGCGCAGGCACTGATGAGCGTCAACGTGTGCACCCGGGCGGAGAAGGACGCCATCGCCGAGCTGATCGGCGGCTTCCGGTTCACCGCCGGCTTCGGCAAGACGCTGTCGCGGCTGGTCCGGCACGGCATCGGCGTCCACCACGCCGGGATGCTGCCCAAGTACCGCCGGCTGGTCGAGCTGCTCACCCAGGCCGGGCTGCTCAAGGTCATCTGCGGCACCGACACCCTCGGCGTCGGCATCAACGTCCCCATCCGGACCGTCGTGTTCACTGGCCTGAGCAAGTACGACGGCGTACGCACCAGGCTGCTCAAAGCGCGCGAGTTCCACCAGATCGCCGGCCGCGCCGGGCGTGCGGGCTTCGACGTCGCCGGCACCGTCGTCGTGCAGGCCCCGGACCATGTGGTGGACAACGCCCGTGCCTTGGCCAAGGCCGGGGACGACCCGAAGAAGCGACGCAAAGTGGTCCGCAAGAAGCCGCCGGAGGGAACGGTCGGCTACGGCCGGCCGACGTTCGAGCGGCTGATCGCGGCCGAGCCCGAGCCGCTGACGTCCAGCTTCGCGGTCAGCCACTCGATGCTGCTCAACGTCATCGGCCGGCCGGGGGACGCGTTCGCGGCGGTCCGCCGGTTGCTCACCGACAACGACGAACCGCGTCCGGCGCAGCTGCGGCACATCCGCCGGGCGATCGCGATCTACCGGGCGCTGCTCGCCGCCGGGGTGGTCGAGCGGCTGGAGACTCCCGACGCCGAGGGCCGCCTGGTGCGGCTGACCGTCGACCTGCAGGCCGACTTCGCGTTGAACCAGCCGCTGTCCCCGCTCGCGCTGGCCGCGATCGACCTGCTGGACCGGGACGCTGCGACGTACGCCCTGGACGCGGTCTCGGTGATCGAGGCGACCATGGAGAACCCGCGGCAGGTGCTGTCCGCCCAGCTGTCCAAGGCCAAGGGCGAGGCGGTGGCTGCCATGAAGGCCGACGGGATCGAGTACGAGGAACGGATGGAGCTGCTCGAGGACGTCAGCTACCCCAAACCGCTGGCCGACCTGCTCGGCGCGGCGTACGAGATGTACCGGCGGGGGCACCCCTGGGTGGCCGACTACGAACTCGCGCCGAAGTCGGTGGTGCGGGACATGTTCGAGCGGGCGATGACCTTCACCGAGTACGTCGGGTTCTACGGGCTGGCCCGCTCCGAGGGTCTGGTGCTGCGGTATCTGGCCGACGCCTACCGGGCGTTGCGCCAGACGGTGCCGGCCGAGGCCCGGACCGAGGAACTCGGCGACCTCATCGAGTGGCTCGGTGAGCTGGTCCGCCAGGTCGACTCCAGCCTGCTCGACGAGTGGGAACAGCTGCGCTCGCCGGCGGCCGAGATCGTGCCGGCGCCGGTGGACGAGCGGCCACCGCCGGTGACCGGCAATGCCCGCGCCTTCCGGGTCCTGGTCCGCAACGCGCTGTTCCGCCGGGTTGAGCTGGCGGCGCTGCGACGCTGGGACCTGCTCGCCGAACTCGACTCCGCCGCGGGGTTCGGCGCGGCGGAGTGGGAGGCGGCGCTGGCGCCGTACTTCCAGCGCTACGACGAGATCCGCACCGACGCCGACGCCCGCGGCCCCGGCCTGCTGCTCATCGAGGAGTACGACGGCCGTTGGGAGATGCGGCAGATCCTGGACGATCCCGACGACGACCACGACTGGGGGATCGGCGCGAGAGTCGACCTGGCCGCCTCCGACGAGGCCGGCGTCGCGGTGGTCACCGTGACCGCCGTGGACCAGCTCTAGATCGACCGACGCCCGTGCGAGGAAACTTCCTCTACCAGCCGTTGCCGCCGCGACAGTCGTCGTAGGGACTACTCAGGTGTCGCCTCGGTGACGTCCCCCGGGGGGAGAAACACCGGCGGCCACGACATGCCGACCGGCATTACGGATGCGACGCTGGGCATCCCCGACCGAGGAGTGCCGTGCCCGACATCCACCCGGCGGCCTGGACCGGCCCCCCGTGCTGACGGTGATCGTGGGCGCCGGCACGCCGGAGCGGGACTGGCAGGCCTGGCCCGCGCTGAACGGTTTCCCGGCCCTGGATCTGTCCGGCTGCCGTCGGGTGATCCTGCTGGCCCCGCATCCGGACGACGAAGTCCTCGGCGTGGGTGGCCTGCTCCGGATGCTGGCCGACCGGGGTGCCGCCATCGACGTGGTGGCGGTGACGGACGGGGAGGCCTCCCACCCGGGGTCGCCGACGAATGATCCCGGACAACTCGCGGCGCGGCGCCGGGCGGAGTCGACCGCAGCGTTGGAGCGGCTCGGCCTCGGTTCGGTCACCGTCCACCGCCTCGGTCTCGCCGACGGCGCGGTGGCGGCCGCGGAGCCGGCCCTGACTGCCGCGCTGGCCGGGCTGCTGGCCGCGGCGGGACCCGGGACGTGGTGTATGTCCACCTGGGACGGTGACGGGCATCCCGACCATGACGCGGTCGGCCGGGCGGCCCGTGCGGCGGTCACGGGCAGGTACGGCGTACAGCTGCTGACGTACCCGATATGGACCTGGCACTGGGCCACGCCCGGCGATGCGCGGGTGCCGTGGTCCACTGCGCGCTCGATCGCCCTGCCGGCGCAGGCGTACCGGGCCAAGCTGGCGGCGGTCGAGTGCTTCACCTCGCAGATCACGGCCCTGTCCGCCGCCGATGAGGATGCAGCCCTCCTGACCGCGGGCATGTTGGAGCGGCTTTGCCGCACCCGCGAGGTGGTGTTCGAGTGACCCTGCGGCGGCCGCCGACCCGGATGGGCGTGGTCATCCCGGTGCGTGACGAGGCCGAGCTGCTCGCGCCCTGCCTGGAGGCGGTGCGGACGGCGTCGGCGACAGTCGGACTGCCGGTGCACGTGGTCGTCGTCCTCGACGGCTGCACGGACGGCAGCGCCGACGTGGTCGAGGCGGCGGGACCCGTCGGCGCGTCCACCCGGATCCTCGGACTGGCCGAAGGCAACGTCGGGGCCGCCCGGGCCGCCGGCTGTGCGGTGTTGCTCGAGCAGTACGGCGCCGACGGGCTCTGGCTGGCCATGACCGATGCGGACAGCACAGTCGGGCCGAGCTGGCTGCAGCGGCACCGCTACTACGCCCGCGCGGGGTACGACGCGGTCGCGGGCACGGTGACAGTGGACGACTGGTCCGCCTACTCCGAGGGTCGCAGGCAGGCCTACCTGAGTGGCTACCGACAGTGCTGGGGACACGGTCATGTCCACGGGGCGAACCTCGGCTTCGCGGCGGCGGCATACCTGAGCGCGGGCGGGTTCGCGGCGCTGCGCTCCGGAGAGGACGTCGCGTTGGTCGCGGCGCTGGCCGAGGCCGGCTGCCGGATCGCCTGGGCCGACGACGTACCGGTGCTGACCAGCGGCCGCCGGCAGGCCCGGGCGCCGGACGGGCTGAGCCGCTTCCTGCAGGACCTGCCCGATCGGGTGCTCGCCGAGGACTCCGGCAGCGACATCGGGACCGCGGTCTAAGCGGCGGGAGCGCGTCCGGCCGCCACGGACTCGACGACCGCGGCCGCGCGGACTGCGCCGTCGCCGGAGGACCATTCGGCCCACCGCTGCCCGCCCACGGCGGCAGCGTGGTCCAGGTGCCCGCGCCAGCTCCCGGGCTCGGGCCAGCAGGGGAGGACCACCGCGAGCCCGGCGGCCTCGACCGCCCGGGCCGTCGCCTGCTGCTCGCTGTGCGGCCGGTCCTGCGCGATGACCACAGCGGGCCGGCGGGCAGCCGCGACGTCGGCCAGCGCCGCGAGTCCGGCATGGACCACGACCACGTCGGCGGCGCACAGCTCGGGCCACGGATCGGGTCGCCAGTCGGCGGACGGGCCGCCCAACGCCGTCCACGTCCAGCCCGGTGTCGCCCGGGCCGCGGCCGGCACATCGTCCGGGTCCAGGTCGCAGCCGCCTCGTCCGTGCAGCACCAGGACTCGATGTGCTCCGCTCGGGGTGGCGACGATCCGGTCGCGGCCGTCGAAGCGGGAGATCGCCCCCACGTACTGCACCCGGTCGTCGTCGTCCGCGCTGGGGGACGGAGCGGGCCACGGTGCGAGCAAGGCATCGGACACCGCGAACCCGAGCTGATGAGCCGGATCACCGCGCTCGCCGGGGAGGACGACGGAGACCACCGGGACACCGTGCAGCCGGGCCAGGACGGCGACCTCGACGGAGACGTCGGAGACCAGCGCGCGGGGACGGCGCCGGTCGAGCCACCCCGAGATCGTCGCCATCCGCCGGCACAGCCCGTCGTCCCCCCTCGGGACCCAGTGCAGCCGCCCCTGAGCGGTGGGGTCGACCGGCGGCCCACCCGTGTCGTCCCGTGGCAGCAGGACCCACTCCCCCTGCCAGCCCTCCGGCCGGGGCAGCGACGACAGGACGGTCACCTCGTCGGCCAGCGCCGCGGCGATGCAGGAAGCCTGGCTCAGGTGCCCGCTCCCGACGTGATGGACGTAGTACCCGATCACCGCGCGAGTTCGGCGTACAGCCGCTCGTACTCCTCGATCATCGCGGTCTGGGAGCAGTGCCGCAGCGCGTACGCGTGCGCGGCGGCGCGGGACAGTGCGCGGGCGCGGGGCATCGCGGCGGCCAGGGCGTCCACGTCGTCCGGCCGGACCAGCACCGAGACCCGGTCGGTGAGCAGTTCGCTCAACGCCCCCCGCCGGAACCCGCACACCGGTGTGCCGCAGGACAGCGCCTCGGCGACGACGAGCCCGTACGGCTCGTCCCAGCGTGGCGTCACCAGGCAGGCGGCCGACCGGCCGATCACCCGGGCCAGCGCCGCGTGGTCGAGGTGACCGAGGTACCGGACGGCGCCACCCAGCCGCGGGGCGATCCGTCGCCGGAAGTACCCCGGATCGCTGATCGGCCCGACGAGATCCAGTGGGAGTCCGGCGCTGCGCGCTGCCGCGATCGCCAGGTCCGCGCCCTTCTCCGGGACCAGCCGCCCCGACCAGACGTAGCGGGAGCCGCCCGGACCGCGTCGCCACACCGCGGGGTCGACCCCGTTGTGGATCACCCGGACCGCGGGGATCTGATGCGCCCACGCCCGGGCGGTGTGCCTGCTCACGGCGGCAAAGGTGACCGGACAGTCCTGCAGCTGGATGGCGGACTCCAGCCAGGGGGTCGGGGGGGTGTGCAGCGTGGTCAGCATCGGGACCGGCAGCATCCGGGCCATCGCCACCGGGAGGTAGTGCAGGGTGTTGTTGTGCACGATGTCGAAGCGCCCCGCCGAGCCGTCGGAAAGCGCCAGCATCAACTTGAGGTAGGCATGGTGCTCGTGCACCCACTCCGCTGAGGTCATGCTGACGTCGGCGCGGGCCGCCCGGCTCAGCTGCGGGCGGCTCAGCGCGATCTGGGTGACCTGCAGGTCGGGGTCGCAGCCATCCCCGGCGAAGACCGTGACGTGGTGGCCGCGTCCGCGCAGTCCGTTTGCCAGCGCCCAGGTATGCGCCTCCAGGCCGCCGGGAAAGGGCTGCCGGATGGCGTACCGGGCCGAGGCGATGAGGGCCACCCGAAGTCGTCTGGAATCCCGCAAGCCGGCGCCACCTTCGGTCTGCGCCGTCGCCGGCTTCGGCGCGGCGTCCCCCTGCGGCCGCACACAGGTGTCGGACAAGACCGCTCCTCCTCCACGTCCGTCAGCCGCCCGGACACCGCCGGCGCCGGACCGGCCGGCCGGGCGGCCGTCCGGGCAGCCGGTTGTCGTCGCGTGGATGGATACCCGGAGTTCGCGGAGTTGAACCAGCCGGCCCGGCGCGCCGGTAGAGGTGGATTGACCGTCCCGGCGCCGGGGTAGATCACAGCGTCGGACCTGGCCTCCTGAACGACGGAGCTGTATGGACTCGGTTGCGCACGGCACACTCGCCCGGCCCGTGGCCCACGACGCCCGGGACCGCACGCCGATCCGGGTTGCCTCGGTCCCGTCGGGGCACGTGTACGTCGCCCACCTGAGCGACCCGGACCATGACGACGGCGTACACCGGCTGCCCGACCCCCGACCCGACGTGGCGCTCCCGCTGGTCGGGCAGTGGTGGCCGCCGGTGATGCTGTCGGCGGCCTGGGTCCGCGAGCATCGGCAGGAGTTCGACGTCCTGCACGTCCAGTTCGGCTTCGACGCCCAGGGTCCGTCCGAACTCCGGCAGCTCGTCGAGGAACTCCGGCGCTGGGACAAGCCACTGGTGTACACCGTGCACGACCTGCGCAACCCTCATCACCGCGACCGCGACGCCCACGACGCGCACCTGGACGTCCTCATCCCGGCCGCGGCCGCCCTCATCACGCTGACCGAGGGCGCCGCCGAGGCGATCCGCGTCCGGTGGGCGCGGGAGGCGCTCGTGCTGCCCCACCCGCACGTCGTGGACTTCGCCCGGATGCGCGAGCCGCGACCGCCGCACGAGGGGTTCGTCGTCGGGGTCCACGTCAAGAGCCTGCGGGCCAGCATGGATCCCGGCCCCGTCATCGAGGCGCTGGGCCAGACCATCGCGGACCTGCCCGCCGCCTCGCTCCGGGTGAACGCCCACCGCGACGTGATGGAACCCGGCGGTGCCCGGTACCGCTCGGACCTGGCCGAGGGACTGCGGGCAGCGGCGCGGCGGGGAAGTCTCGAACTGGCCGTGCACGACTGCTTCAGCGACGCCGAGCTGTGGGACTACCTGCAGGGCCTGGACCTGTCGGTGCTGCCCTACCGGTTCGGCACCCACTCCGGCTGGCTGGAGGCCTGCCGCGATCTCGGCACCGCCGTTCTCGCGCCCACCTGCGGCTTCCTGGCCGAGCAGGGACCGTGCCTGACCTACCGGCACGACGAGGACGGGATGGACGCCGGGGCACTGTGCGCCGCCGTGCGGGCGGCATACGAGCAGCGCCCATCGTGGCGCGCGGACCCGGTCCAGCGGCAGCGCGAACGACGGCGGATCGCCGGCGCGCACCGGGAGCTCTACCGGCGCGTGCTCGGATGACCGGTCGTGAGCGGATCGCCGTCATCACCCCGGTGTACGGGCGGCAGGCCCATCTGCGCCGCCAACAGCACGGTCTGGACCGGGGAACCCGCCGCCCCGACCTGAGGGTGCTCGTCGGCGAGCCGCCGGAGCTGCCCGGTGCTTGCGGCGTGCCGCTGGCCAGGACCGCGGCCGGGTTGCCGCTGGCCGGGGCCCGCAACGCCGGCGCGCGGGCCGCGCTGGACGCCGGCGCGGACATCCTGGTCTTCCTCGACGTGGACTGCGTCCCCGGGCCGGACCTGGTGCTGCGCTACTCGCGGGCCGTCCGGGCCCTGGGGGGCGCCGCGGCGGGTGCCGGGCCCGGCCTGCTGTGCGGACCGGTGAGCTACCTGCCCCCGCCACCGCCCGGCGGATACGACCTGGACCGGCTGCCGGTCGACGCGGAGGGGCATCCCGCCCGCCCGACGCCGCAGGCCGGGCAGCTGCTCCCCGGAGGCGACCACCGGCTGTTCTGGTCGCTGTCCTTCGCGCTCACCGCCGCGGACTGGGTACGGATCGGAGGCTTCTGCGAGGACTACGTCGGCTACGGCGGGGAGGACACCGACTTCGGCCAGCTCGCGGCCGCGGCCGGCCTGGACCTGACGTGGGTCGGCGGGGCGTGGGCCCACCACCAGCACCACCCGGTGCAGGATCCGCCGGTGGACCACCTGCTCGACATCCTGCGCAACGCCGCGATCTTCCACCGGCGCTGGGGCTGGTGGCCGATGCAGGGCTGGCTGACCGGCTTCGCCGCCCTCGGCCTGGCCGCGTACGACGCCGCGGCCCAGTCGTGGACCCTCGCCCCGACCCGCTCCCCGGCGCTCAGCGCGACCGCCCGGTGACGCTGCGCTGACGACTGGAGCCCGCCGGGACCGACGAGCCCGACGCCGTTGGAGGGCCTGCACAATGGGAGCGCGGTGCCGCCGGAACCGCGAGGAATGCCGATGCTGCAGGCCGGCCCCGGCGACGCCCGGAGGCGTACCTGCCGGGGGACCGGCGGCGGGCCCTGGCCGCGGCGAGCCGATGCCGGAGCGCGGCACCGGAGCCGCGCTGTCGCCGACATCTCCGGTTTCACGCCGCTGACCGAGGCACTGGCCACCGAGCTGGGCGCCCGCTGCGCCCGCCCGGCGGCGGACCGTAGACGACCTGCTCGGTCATCAGTCGCCGGGCTGTGCGGGCTCCGCCTCGGGGTGCTCGTGCCGGATCCGTTCGCGGATCTCGGCGTAGTGCCACGTCTCGTAGCCGATCAGGGCCGACAGCGCCGCGACCAATACGGCGAGCGCGGCCAGCGCCGGCATCGTTGCGGCGACCGGGATCAGCGCGACCAGGACGACGGCGGCGGTGAGGCGGGGCCAGCCAACACTGCGCAGGGCCCGCAGCTTCAGGCCCACGTTGGCCAGCAGAAACAGCGCCACCCCGCCGTACAGCGCCACCAGCGGGGTCCCGGGCAGGGCGTCGCCCAGGGTGTGCTCCTCGGCGCTGCCGACGTACTCCAGGACCAGCTTCAGCCCCAGGGAGATCAGGATGATCCCGGCGACCATCGGCAGGTGCAGGTAGGTGTAGCCGTCGCGGGCCAGCCGGGCCCGCGCCTCGCCCTGCAACTGGGACAGCACCCGCTCGCAGGCGATCGACTCCACGTCGAAGTAGGCCCACCACAGCAGGGCGCTGACCGCGAGGCCCAGCGCGGCGGCCGCCAGGATCGGCCAGGCCAGGGGGCGCCCGACGACCCTGATGCCGATGGACACGATCGACTCCCCGAGCGCGACGATCACGATCAGCCCGTGCCGCTCGCAGAAGTGCCCGGGTGCGTTCACCCGCCAGCCGCGGGCACCGCCGAGCATGGTGCCCCCGAAGTCACCGACCAGGGCAAGCACCCAGAACACGAGCTGAACCTTGCCGTGCAGCTGGGAGGCGACCAGGAGCATCGTCGTCCCCGCCGCCACCGAGGGCATGAAGCGCAGCAGCTGCCGGCGCAGGTCCGGGTCGGTCCGGGACACCGACCAGTACAGCGACAGGTGGGCCAGGCGCACGACCAGGTAGCACCCGGCGAACACCACAGGTGCCGGCAGCCCGCCTGCGCGGTCGTCGAAGGACTCCGGGATGGCCAGCGCGATGACCAGCGAGGCGGCCATCGCCCCGAACATCGCGAGCCGTACGACGCCCTCGTCGGCGCGGACGACGTTGCCCAGCCAGGCGTAGCCGACCCACGACCACCAGAGCACGGCCAGCACGAGCATCCCGCGCAGGATGCCCGCCGGCCCGAGGTCCTCGGCGATCAGCTCGCTGACCTGGGTGAGGGCGTAGACGAAGACCAGATCGAAGAACAACTCGAGCGGGGTCACCGACTCCCGACCGGTCATCGCCTGAAGGCGGGCGCGGCGGCCCCCGTGCTGCGAGTGGGTCGTCACGGCGACACGCTAGCCGCGTGACCCGACGATTGGCGATGCTCACCGACGGGTACAGGATCAGACACCCGACAAGGAGAATTCATGGCTGACATAACCGCGTTGATCCTCGACGACCACGACACTTTCCGGCGGCAGTTCGCCCAGCTGGACGAGCTGCGCCAGGACCCCGACCAGGCCGGTCCGATCTTCGCCGGGGTGGCGGCGTTGCTGGAGATGCACGCCTCCGCGGAGGAGAAGCACTTCTACCCGGCGCTACTGAAGAAGGGCGGCTCGGAGGGCGAGGACGAGACCGAGGACGCGATCGGCGACCACGACGACATCCGGGACGGCTCGAGGCGCGCCGAGCAGGCCGAGGTCGGTAGCGAGCAGTGGTGGCAGGCCGTCGACGACACCCGCGCGGCGAACACCGAGCACATGTCGGAGGAGGAGGACGGCGCGCTGGCCGTCGCACGCCGTTCCATCCCCCGCGAGGAGCGCGAGCGGCTCGGCGTGGCGTTCCAGACGTTCAAGACCGAGCACCCCGGCGCGCAGGGTCTCAGCGGCGAGGACAAGGACCCGCAGGCCTACATCGACGAGCACAGCTGAGCGCGGCTCCCGCCTGACCGGCCGCAACGCTGCGCCGATCCGGTGGTCGGCAGCTGAGCGCGGGGCCTACCCGTAACTGGTCTCGACACGCCGACCCAGCTGCGGCTGAGCCCGCGTGTCGGACCACTCGCGCGGCGGCGTGTCCCGTGTGGTGGGATCGCCGGGTGGCCCGTTTCGTGGCACTTCTGCGGGCGGTGAACGTGGGCCGACGGCGGGTCGCGATGGCGACGGCACGCGGCGTGCTCGAGGGCCTCGGGTACGCCGAGGTGAGTAGCTACGTCAACAGCGGCAACCTGCTGCTCACCGCGTCCGGCAGCACCGACGACCTCGAGACGAAGGTCCGCGCCGCGCTGGAGAAGGAGTTCGGCTTCGAGCTGACCACCTTCGTGCGCACCGCGGCGCAGGTACGCACGCTGGCCGAGGCCGAACCGTTCACGCTCGAGGGCGACGACACCCACTTCGTGCTGTTCCCACTGACCCAGATGACGCCCACGGAGACGAAGGCCGTGCAGGCGATGTCCAACGATCACGACGAACTGCTCATCCGCGGCCGCGACGTGCACTGGCTCATCCACTCCAAGTCGACCGAGACCACGCTCGGCCAGAGGGAGTGGAAGCAGGCCCTCCCCGACAACCCGACCACCGCTCGGAACATGACCATGCTGACCAAGCTGGCCGATCGCCTGTAGCCCTCCACCGGCCGCAGGTGCCGGCGGGCGGCACCGGCCCTTACCGGACGAGCGGCCGGCGGTTACCGGCCGAGCAACCAGCCGTTTCGTTCGGCAGTCCGGACCGCCTGCGTCCGGGTCCGGGACGCGGTCTTCTGGATCGCGCTGGACAGGTGGTTGCGCACGGTGCCCTCGGACAGGCACAGCGCGGTGGCGATGTCGGCCACGGTCTGCCCACCGCGGGCCGCCGATAGCACGTCGGTCTCCCGGCCGGTCAGTGGAGACTCGCCCTGCGCCAGGGAGTCCGCCGCCAGACTCGGGTCGACGACCCGCAGTCCCTGATGGACCCGGCGTACGGCGTCGGCCAGTTGGCGGGCCGGCGTGTCCTTGACGACGAAGCCGCTCGCTCCGGCAGCCATCGCCTGGCGCAGGTAGCCGGGTCGACCGAAGGTCGTGACCATCAGGATCCGGCAGGAGGGCAGGGCCGCCCGGAGCGCCCGGGCGGCCGCGACGCCGTCCTGGCCGGGCATCTGCACGTCCAGCAGCGCCACGTCCGGTCGGTGCTCGCAGGCTGCGGCGACGACGGCGTCCCCGCGGCCGACCTCGGCGACCACGGTGAGGTCGGGCTCGAGATCGAGCAGGGCGGCGAGCGCGCCGCGGACGAGCGCCTGGTCGTCGGCCAGCAGTAGCCGGATCACGGCGTCCCCGGTACGACGACGCTCAGGCAGACTCCGCGCCCGTCCGGGCCGGGGCCGGTGGCGGCCACCGCACCGGCCAGGGCGCTGCGCTGCCGCAGCCCCTCCAGTCCCTGGCCGGTGGTCGACCGCTCGGCACACCCGCGGCCGTCATCGAGGACGGTGACGCTGTCGGCGGTGAGGTCGATCGTGCAGGTCGTGGCCCCGCTGTGCCGGATGACGTTGGTGACGCCCTCCCGGATCGTCCAGGCGAACAGTTCCCGCCACCGGCTGGGGACGCCGTCGGCGGCCGTGGGCAGGATCGGGTCCACCCCGGCGGACCCCAGGGCCGAGCGGGCGGCAGCGATCTCCCCGGGCAACGACATGCCGCGGATGCCCAGCGCGGTGGTGCGCACGTCGGCGAGCGCGTCCCGGGTCAGGGACTCCAGGTCTGCCAGTTCGGCGCGGGCCCGGTCCGGGTCGACAGCCAGGAGGCGCTGGGCGAGTTCGGCCTTGACGGCGACGACGGTGAGCGAGTGACCGAGGATGTCGTGCAGGTCTCGCGCGATCCTGGTCCGCTCCGCCTCGAGGGCGGACTCGGCCAGTTCCCGTTCGGCCACCACGAGGGACTGTTGCCGCTGGAAGGCGGTGCGGAAGCCCCACACCGCGACCGCGGCGAGCACGATGCCGAGGCCGACGCCGCCCTCCCGCCAGCCTGCGACCAGGCGGGGGGCGGTTTCCGCGGCTGCCAGCAGGACCGCGACCGTCGGGATGGCCGCCGGCAACGGCAGCTGCGCCACCGCCATCGCGGACACGAAGACCAGGAAGGTGAGCGAGGTGTCCCCGGCCGCCGGGACGGTGACTGCCGCGCTGATCAACAGCGCCACCACGAGTCCCCACCGCAGCGGCCAGGACGCCCGCCGGGGACCGGCCCCGCGCCAGGTTCGGCTGAGGGCCAGCCCGCCGAGGTAGATCCCGACGAAGGCGGCCAGCCCGGCCAGCCCCAGCCACCGGGTCCAGCCTTGACCGCCCAGCAGACGACCCAGTGGCTGGCCGAGGTAGGTCAGCCAGATGGTCGCGACGACCAGTCGGACGGCCCGACCGCGCCAGGACCCCCCAGCCTGGGCCGGCTGGCCGGGGGCCGGGGATGCGCTGGTCGGCATCGCTGCCGCCAGCCGATCACGCCGGCTGCTCACAGCCGTCACCGTAGTGCCGCTCACACCCGTGCCGTGTCCCCACGGAACCGCCAGCCGGCACCGACGGCGAAGACCGCCGTCCAGGCGGCCACGTTGAGGACCGCGATTCCCAACGAGCCGTCGTGCTGCAGCGGCCAGCGGGCGATCACACCGACTCCGTACACCGGGGTGAACTGGGCAACGGTGCCGAACACCCGCCCCAGCTGGTCCAGCGGGATGAACAGCCCCCCGGCGAACGCGAACAGCGCAAGGACCGGCCCGAGCAGCTGCATGACGTTCTCGCTAGGCAACAGGTACCCCATGAACAGGCCGAACGCGGCAAACACGATGGAGGTGGACCAGGCGAGGAACACCGCCGTCAGCAGCGCTCCGGTGGGCAGCTCGGCGCCCGCGAGAAGTCCGACCGCGCACACGACGACGACCGAGGCCAGCCCCAACGACATCGCAAGGACGAGCTTGATACACAGGTAGGCCACCGGGTTCAGCGGCGTCAGCCGCAGCTGCCGGCTCCAGCCGACGGCCCGTTCGATCGACACCATCGCCCCGCCGCTCGTGGTAGCCAGCATGGCGCCGTACACCGCCATGCTGATCATGATGTACGCCGTGACGTTGCCGACGCCGGCGCGCTCGCTCTTGACCGCGGCATTGGCGCCGAACATGAGGAAGAACGCGCCCGGCAGGATCAGGGTGAAGATCACCGTGCGCCGGTTGCGCATCATGCGGCGCAGCTCCAGACCCAGGAAGGTGGCGGACAGACCGCCCAACGGTGGGGTACGCCGTTGCGCTGCGTCGGACCTGCTGATCGAGGGGGTCATACCAGTGTTCCTTGGTCGACTGTTCTTTGGTGGGCGTCGACAGCGGACGCAGGCTCGTCCGCGGTAAGCGCCACGAAGGCGTCCTCGAGGTTCCGGGAGGTGATCTCCAGGTCACGGGCGGCGGTGCGGGTCAGCAGGTGCCGCGCCACGGCATCGCTGTCGGAGCCGGTGAGCAGCACGGTGTCGCCGCGCACCTGCACCGACTCGATGCCGGGACGGGCGGCCAGCTTGCTCTTGGCTGCCCCCGGCAGGATCGCGCGGACGGTGCGCCCGGCGGCCAGGCTCTTGATTTCGGACGCCGTTCCGTCGGCCACGATCCGCTCGTGTCGCAGCAGCACGATGCGGTCGGCGTACGCGTCGGCCTCGTCCAGGTAGTGCGTGGCGAACAGCACGGTGCGACCGCGCCGGCTGTCCTCTCCCAGGGCAGCCCAGAACCGCCGCCTGCCCTCCACGTCCATGCCGGTCGTCGGCTCGTCCAGGATCAGCAGATCAGGGTTGGACAGCAGCGCAAGCGCGAAGCGCAGCCGTTGCTGCTCGCCGCCGGAGCACTTGCCCACCCTGCGGTCGGCGATGTCGGTGATGCCCGCCCGGGCCAGCACCTCGGCCGCCGGCTCGGCTGGCCGGTACAGGCTGGCGGTCAGGCGGACGGTCTCGGCGACGGTGTAGTCCTTCAGCAATCCGCCGTTCTGCATGACGGACGCGACGACACCGTGGGCCACCGCCCATCGCGGGGTCCCGCCGTAGATGCGAACCTGCCCGGCGCTCGGCCGGGACAGACCCAGCAGCATGTCGATTGTGGTCGTCTTGCCGGCGCCGTTCGGGCCCAGGAAGGCCACCACTTCGCCGGGCTCGATGCGCAGTGACACGTCGTCCACGGCCACGACCGTGCCGAAACGTTTGCTGAGGCCCGACAGCTCGACGGCCGGGGTGTTCGGGTTCTCAGCCATGCCCCGATCGTGGACCGTCGGCAAGGACGCCAAGGCTGCCGTCGGTCACGATCCTGCCCTGACATCTGTCAGGGCGCGGCGGCCGTCTGGTGGGCTCAGCCCGGCGGTGCGAAGAACTCCAGCGCCGTGCCGTCGGGGTCCTTGAAGGACAGTCCCGACCCGTAGTGCGCGTCGATGATGCCGCCGTGCTCGAGTCCGAGGTCGTCCAGCTTGGACTGCCACTGCTCCAGCTCGGCTCGGCTCGAGCAGCCGAATGCCACGTGGTCCAGGCCGGGCCGGAGTACGTCGAAGCGTCCCTCGGCACCGTCGGGATGGGCGTGCAGGCCGAACAAGGTACCGCCGCCGAGGGCATACACCTTGTGGTAGAAGCCGCCGCCGTCCTCGTCCAGTGCCGGCTGCATGTCGAAGAGGCGCTCGTACCACGCGGCACTGGCGTCCAGGTCGGTGACCGTGACGGCCACGTGCGTGATGGGGGGAAGCTCGGCCATGGTCTGCTCCTTGCGGCGGCTGGGCTGGCTACGGGTGCTCCCCTCGGACTCTGTCAGGCCTCAGCGCACCTGCGCCACCCACCGAACGGGCAGTCTCGACCTCCGGCCCGGGCCGGCCCAGCGCCAGCCAGGTGTGCCGAAGCTGCCCGATCTCGCTGACGTTCTTCATCAGCTCGCTGTTCACCCAGGCCGCGGCGATCGCGAACGGGCGCGGCTGCGGCCACGGATAGGCGAACGGGCGGTCCAGGTCGTCGTCGGCGAGGCTCGCAAGATGGTCGGACCAGCGTCCGTGCAGTGCGCGCAGCCATTCAGCCGCGGCCTCGGCGCTTCCCGGCCAGGACACCTCGGCGCGCGGAACCGGCTCGCGGCCGGCGACGTGGTCGAGGGTCTCGCTCCACCACCACCCCAGGTGCCAGCTGATCCAGCCCGCGGAGACGCCGGGCAGGGCGTCGGGATCCTCGTCGTTCCAGTCCGGCCACCACCGGCCGGTCCCGTCCAGGCGGACGCTGGCGCAGCCCGGGACCGGCTCCCACAGCAGGAACTCCTGGGTGCACCCGGCGAGATGGTGCTCGGCGAGGGACCACGTCAGCGACAGCTGCCACCGGAGCAGGCCCGGCCTCGAGGCGTCGATGGTCGGTTGCTCGGTCACCGCGGCACTGTCCCAGACCGGAGTGTGACAGTCCCGTGACGGCTCACCGGGCCGGTGCGACCGATCCTCGCTAGTCTGCGTGCGTGGTCACGGACCTCGACCGAAGCAACGCGACGCATCGGCAACCGCGACGGCGGCAGAGCATCCGGGCGGCAGCGACCCGGCACGCCCTGCTGGCCGGTGCTCAGGTGGCGTTCACCGAGGCCGGGTACGCCGAGGCGAGCATCGCCGACGTGGTGGCCCGGTCCAACGCCAGCGTCGGCAGCCTGTACCACCACTTCGACGGCAAGGCCGACCTGTTCCTGGCCCTGTTCGAGGCGTTCAACCGGATCCAGACCGAGCGGGCCACCGCCGGGGTGACGGCGGCCCGGGGTCATGGGGTCAGCGATCCGATGGCCCTGTTCCTGGCCGGTACCCAGGCCTACCTGTGCTCCTGCTGGGAGCACCGGGACCTGGCCCGGCTGTTCCTGGCCGGCGGCGGTCCGGACGGCTTCGACGAGGTGGTACGCCGACGGACCCAGGACTGGGTGGCGCACAACAGCTCGCTGCTGCACGCCGAACAGCGACCCAACGGGGAGGCGTTGGTCCACACGCTGACCACGGTCGCGGCCACCGCGGGACGCGAGGTGGCGCGGTGCGCCTGCGCGGAGCAGGCCCGCAAGCTCACCCAGGACTTCCTCGTCCTGATCACCCGGCTGGCCGCGCCGGAGGGCTGAGCCCGGCCGCGAGCCACCCGGCCACGGTCCCGGCATGACAGGTCCACCGCCTTCGGCAAGACTGGCGGAATCCGGTTCGGAACGGCGGCCGAGCGGGCGGGCACCAGCAACTTCAGGGGAGCGTCGATGGAATTCGGGTTGAGCGACGAGCAGATCGCGGTCCGTGACACCGTGCGGACCTTCGTCCGGCGCGAGGTCATGCCGCTGGAGACCGAGTGCCTGCGCAACGAGCGTGCGGGCCGTCCCGGAGTGTCCCCGGACCAGGTGCGCGAACTCCAGGACAAGGCCGAGAAGTCCGGATTCTGGGGAGTCAACACGCCGGAGGAGTACGGCGGGATGTCCCTCGGGCCGGTGATGACCGCGATCGTCCTGATGGAGCTCGGCCGCTCGTTCGTCCCGTTCAACTTCGGCGGGTACGCCGACAACATCCTGTACCACGGCACCGAGGAGCAGAAGCAGCGCTACCTGCTGCCGCTGCTGGCCGGCAAGCGCAAGTCCTGCTTCGCGATCACCGAGCCGGGGGCCGGGTCCGATGCGCGGGCGATCACGACGACCGCCCGCAAGCAAGGCGACTCCTACGTCATCAACGGCGAGAAGACGTTCATCACGCGGGGCAACGACGCGGACTTCGTCATGGTTTTCGCCGTCACCGACAAGGATCTCGGCGCCGACGGCGGTGTCACGTGTTTCCTGGTCGACCGGGACATGGGTTGGAAGTCCGAACCGATCGACACGATGGGCGAGTGGGGCCCGGCGGCGCTGATCTTCGACGACGTCGTCGTACCGGAGGAGAACATCCTCGGCGAGCTCGGCCAGGGTTTCACGCTGGCGATGAAGTGGATCAACGCCGGCCGGTTCACCCTCCCGGCCCGCGCGGTCGGCTCCTGCGAGCGGCTGCTGCAGATGGGCACCGACTACGCCAACACGCGGTCGACCTTCGGGCAGCTGCTCAGCCAGCGGCAGGCGATCCAGTGGATGATCGCCGACTCCGCCGTGGAGATCGAGGCGATGAAGCTGCTCACCCTCAAGGCGGCCTGGCTGCTGGAGCAGGGCACGGACAACCGGCATGCGGCATCCATGGCCAAGCTGTACGCCGGCGTCAAGGCCAACGAGATCGTCGACCGAGTGCTGCAGATCCACGGCGGGATGGGCTACACGAGGGAACTGCCGATCGAGCGGTGGTACCGCGAGCTGCGGCTGCTGCGCATCTACGAGGGCACCGACGAGATCCAGCGCCAGTCCATCGCGCGCAACGTGCTGAAGGGCAACGTCGTCATAGGCGGCTGACCCCGGGACCGGCCGGGCTCAGCGGTGCCGGGCCAGCTGCGCCGGGCTCAGCGGTGCCGGGCCAGCTCCTCCCGGGCCACCGAGCGCAGGTGTACCTCGTCCGGGCCGTCGGCCAGCCGCAGGGCTCGCGCCCAGACGTAGAACTCGGCCAGCGGCACGTCGTCGCTGACCCCGGCCGCGCCGTGGATCTGGATGGCCCGGTCGATCACCGTGCAGGCCATCCGCGGCGTGACCACCTTGATCGCGGCGATCTCGGTGCGGGCGCCCTTGGCGCCGACCCGGTCGATCAGGTCCGCGGTCTTGAGCACCAGCAACCGGGCCTGCTCGATCTCGATGCGGGACAACGCGATCTGCTCCCGGACGACCCCCTGGTCGGCCAGCGGACGACCGAAGGCCGTGCGCTGCAGGGCGCGTTTGGCCATCAGCGCAACGGAGCGCTCGGCCATGCCGATCAGCCGCATGCAGTGGTGGATCCGCCCCGGCCCGAGTCGGGCCTGGGCAATCAAGAAGCCGTCCCCCTCGCCCGCGATGAGATTCGTCGCCGGCACCCGCACGTCGGTGAACCTGATCTCGGAGTGCCCGTGCTGGTCCTGGTAGCCGAACGTCGGCAGGTGCCGGACCACGTCCACCCCAGGTGTCTCGCGGGGGATCAGGATCATCGACTGCTGCCGGTGCGGCGGCCCGTCCGGATCGGTCTTGCCCATCAGGATGAAGATCCGGCAGCGCTCGTCGGCGGTGCCGCTGATCCACCACTTGTGGCCGTTGACGACGTAGTCGTCGCCGTCACGCACGATGGACGTGGCGATGTTGCGCGCGTCGGAGGACGCGACCGACGGCTCGGTCATCGCGAACGCCGAGCGGATCTGGCCGTCCAGCAACGGTTCCAGCCACTGCTGCTTCTGCTCGGGGGTCCCGAACATGTGCAGGACCTCCATGTTGCCGGTGTCCGGCGCCTGACAGTTGATGGTCTCCGGCGCCAGCCGTGGGGCCCAGCCGGTCACCTCGGCCACGCCGGCGTACTCCAGGTTCGTCAGCCCGCTGAGGTCGGGCAGGAACAGGTTCCACAGCCCGCGCGAGCGCGCCTCGGTCTTGAGTTCCTCGACGACCGGCGGCACGGTGTGGTCGTCGTGTCCCCGTGCCTCGCGGAAGGACTGGTAGGCCGCCTCCGCGGGCAGCACATGCTCGCGCATGAACGCCCACATCCGGTCGACGTAGTCCTGCCCCTTGGGGCTGATCCGGAAGTCCATCCTTGGCTCACTCTCCTCGATCCGGTACGGCGGGCCCGGGCGTGCTGCCCACCGCGATGCCCAACGCGCGCAGCCACAGCGTCGTGAGCGTGCGTGCCTCCGGGCGCGTCGTCCGTCGGTGTTCCACGACGTACCAGTGGTACGCCGCCCGCCCGACCATGCCCACCAACGCCGTAGCGGCGTCCGCCGCGCGCAGGTCGGGGGCCGCGATGCCGACCCGCTGCCACCGGCGGATCGCCCGGGCCACCCGGCGGGTGTTGTCCTCGTGCACCCGGCGGCGCAGCTCGTCGATCTCCGGCGCGGTCCGGGCCGCCTCGTCGACCAGGGCGAAAAGGCCGGCGTGGGTACGGTAACCGGCCAGGAAGTGCCGGTTGCTGTCCAGCACCCGGTCGTACGGCGAGGCCGGCCGGGCGCCCGCGGACCGGTCGTCGGCCTCGGGGGGAGCGACCGGCAGGAGCAGCCGCGACCACAGGTCGGTCATGACGGCGAGGAAGACCTCCGGTTTACTGCGGAAGTGCGCATAGAACGTTCCATGGGCCACCCCGGCCTCGACGGCGATGTCGGCGATGCGGGCCGCGTCGTACCCGTCGCGCTCGAACACCTGCCGCGCGGCCTCCAGGAGCCCGGCCCGGGTGTCCCGACCGCGCCTGGTCGTCGCCGGCAGCACCGCGCGGTCCATGATTCGATATTGACATCGATGTCAAGTTGCGAGGGGAACGGCGTATGACGCGTTCGAGGACAGTCACTGTCGGCAGCGGGCTGGAGATCGCCTACGAGCGGTACGGGTCCGGCAACGACCCGGTGTTGCTCATGGTGCACGGCTTCGGGGTCCAGCTGACCGGTTGGAATCCGGACCTGCTGGGAATGCTGCTGCAGCGCAATCTGCAGCTGGTCGTCCTGGACAACCGGGACGTGGGGCTGTCCACCCACCTGGACGACGTCGGGGCGATCGATCCGATGGCGGTCGTCAGCGGAGCCGTCACCGAGCCGCCGTACCGGTTGTCGGACATGGCCGCGGACACCGTGGGACTGCTGGACGCACTCGATCTGGACTCGGTACACCTGCTTGGGGTGTCCCTCGGCGGCATGGTCGCCCAGCAGCTGACGATTGACGCACCGGGCCGGGTCCGTAGCCTGACGTCGATGCTGTCCACGCCGGATATGAGCCTGGGCTCGGCCACACCGGCCGCAGCGATGGCTCTGCTGGCGCCACCGGCCAGCACCCGGGAGCAGGCGATGGACCGATCGGCGGGCATCGCCGCCGTGATCGGGTCGCCTGAGATGGAGCGGGACGAGGCCTGGAGCCGGGAGGCTGCCGGTGTGGCGTGGGACCGGAACAACGATCCGGCGGGAGTCACCCGCCAGTTCGCGGCGATCCGGCTCTCGCCGGACCGCCGCCCGGGCCTGGCCACGCTTGACGTTCCGGCGCTGGTGATCCACGGCGCGGCCGACCCGCTGATCCAGCTGGACGGCGGCGTGGCGACGGCCCAGGCGATCCCCGGCGCGCAACTCATGGTCATCCCCGGGATGGGCCACGACCTGCCGCGTGCGGTGTGGTCGCAGGTCGTGGGCGCGATCGCCGGGCTGGTGCACCGCGTCGAGTCCGGTCGCGAGCCGGCCGCGGTCGGTCACCCCGACACCCACGAACATGCCCGCTGGGGCCGGCTCGGCCGGCCCGACCCGACGACAACGGAGGAGACCGCATGACCAAGCCGTTCGCGTCCTCGGCCGACCTGGCCGAGAAGACGGCCACCGTGGAGGAACTGGCCGACGGGGTCTGGGCATACACCGCCGAGGGCGACCCGAACGTCGGTGCCGTCGCCGGCACCGACCGCGTGCTGTGCGTCGAGGCGCGGGCCACGCCACGCATGGCGCAGAAGTGGATCGACGAGCTGCGGACCCGGACCGCCGTCCCGATCCGCGACCTGGTGCTGACCCACTACCACGCGGTACGCGTGCTGGGCGCGGCCGCGTTCGGTGCCGAGCGCATCCTGAGTTCGAGGACGACGCTGGAGCTGATCCACGAGCGCGGGCAGGAGGACTGGGACTCCGAGGCCGCGCGGATGCCCCGGCTGTTCGCCGGCGCCGAAACGATCCCCGGCCTGACCGTGCCGACCGAGACGTTCACCGAGCGGATGAGCGTCGATCTCGGTGGCCGCACGGTGGAGCTGCTGCACCTCGGGCGGGGACACACCGAGGGTGATGTCGTGGTCTGGCTGCCGGCGGAGCGGATCTGTTTCGCCGGCGACCTGGTCGAGGGGGAGGCCGCGCTGTACACCGGGGACGCGGTCCACCTGGACTGGATGTCCACCACCCTGGATGCGGTCGCCGCGCTGGGCGCCGAGACCATGGTCGGGGGCCGTGGCCGGGTGATGCGCGGGGCCGCCGAGGTGCAGGCCGGTATCGACCAGACGAGAGGTTTCCTGCGCACGATGCACGACGAGGTCGAACCGGTGCGGCGCTCCGGCGGAACACTGAAGCAGGCCTTCGACGCGGCCCGGTCCGCGCTGGAACCGGCGTACGGCGCCTGGCCGATCTTCGAGCACTGCATGCCGTTCAACGTCTCCCGCCTCTGGGACGAGCTGTCCGGGATGCAGCGCCCGCGGGTCTGGACCGCCGAGCGTGACCGGGAGGTCTGGGCCGAGTTGCAGTCCGGCTAGGCGGGATCGGTCGTGCAGCAGCAGCAGCAGGTGCCGGTCCTCGTGGCCGGGGCCGGCCCGGTCGGGCTGACCCTGGCGCTGCGGCTGGCCCAGCTCGGCGTCCCGGTGCAGGTGTGGGAGCGCGAGGACCGCTCGCGCGGCGAGGGCTCCAAGGCGCTGTGCATGCAGCGGGAGACGCTGGAGAGCTGGGCGCAGCTCGGGTTCGGCCAGCAGGTCGCCGACCGCGGGGTGGCGTGGGCGTTGGGGCGGACGTACTTCCGGGACACCGAGCTGTTCCAGACCCGGCTGCCGGCCACCGACGAGCACTTCCCGCCGTTCGTCAACATCAGCCAGACCGAGGTCGAGCAGTTGTTGGTCGCCGCGGTCCACGACGAGCCGCTCGTCACAGTCCACTGGGGACGGTCGGTGACCGGCCTGACGTCCGAACCGTCTGGGGTCGCGGTCGATTCCGCCGACGGGGTACGGCGTACCGCTGGTTACGTCGTAGGCGCGGACGGGGCCCGGTCCTCGATCCGGAGGCTGGCCGGCATCGGCTTCCCCGGGCACAGTCACGCCGACCAGTTCCTCATCGTCGACATCCGGGCCCGGCTGCCGTTCCCGGCCGAGCGGCGGTTCTGGTTCGACCCGCCGTGGAACCCGGGCCGGACCGTCCTGATCCATCCGCAGCCCGACGACGTGTGGCGGATCGACTGGCAGGTCCCGCCGGAGTTCGACCTGGACTCCGAGCGCAGCAGCGGCCGGTTGGACGAGCGGATCCGGCAGATCGTCGGGACGGCGGACTACGAGCCGGTATGGGTCACGGTCTACCGCTTCCACCAGCGACTGGCCGAGCGGATCGCGGCCGGGCGCACGGTGCTCGTCGGGGACGCCGCGCACCTGTTCAGCCCGTTCGGGGCCAGGGGCCTGAACTCCGGGGTGGCCGACGCGATGAACCTGGCCTGGCGGCTCGCCGAGGCGGTGCAACGCCCCGGTGCTGCCGAGGACCTGCTGGCCGGCTACGTGCGGGAGCGGACCGGCGCGGCGGCGGAGAACCTCGCCGTCACCGACGCCACCATGCGGTTCATGGTGCCGCCGACCGAGGACGACCGGCGGGCCAGGGACGCGGTCCTGCTCGGCAGCGTGGACGACCCGGCGGTGCGGGCCCGGGTCGACTCCGGCCGGCTCGCCGTACCGGCGGTGTACCAGGTGCCGGGCGCCGGTCCGGTCGCGGTCGGCGACGTGGTCGTGGGCGGCGTCCTGCCCGACGCCCCGGTCGAGCCGGTCCGCGCGACCGGGGCCCGCCGGCTGCGGGAGGCGCTCGGCGGTCGGTGGTGCCGGCTGCTGCTGTGGGGAGGCGAGGTGGCACCGGCCGCGCAGCACCGGGGGCACGCCCCTGAGTGCCAGGTCCACGTCCTCGGCGCCGACGAACGGGTCCCACCTGGGGTGGATCCGGTGGTGCGGGATCGCACCGGCCGGGTCGCGGCCCGGCTGGGCTCCACGCCGCGCCCGGTCCTGGTCCGTCCGGACGGCTACGTGGTCCAGGACCGTTGAGCGACCGGCCCGATCCCGGAGCGCCCGGCGGAGCCACCATCCCTTGGCGTGCCGCCGACCCGGTCCCCTTCGGGACGGCCGCCCGGCCGGGGAGCGCCCGTGCCGCGCTGCGGCGAGGGCTCGCCTGGGCCCTGGCCGCGCACGTGGTGGCCCACGGCGTCGGGCTGGCCGTGCTCGCCCTGATGGCCGACACGGCCGGGCTGGACCCGGTGTCCCGGCTGTCGATCTGGGACGGCGGGTGGTACCTGCGGATCGCCCAGGACGGGTACACCGGGCGGCTGGACCTGTCCAGTGAGAGCAGCGGCTCACTGGGTTTCTACCCGCTGTACCCGCTGCTCATCCGCGGCGGGTCCGCGCTGTCCGGGCTCGCGCCGGGCATCGTCGGCGTGCTGCTCTCCGAGGCCGCCGCGCTCGTGGCCGCCGTCGGCCTGTACGTGCTCGCCGCCCGGCTCTGGAGCCCGCAGGTCGGTGTAGCTCTGGTCCTGCTGTGGTCGACCCAGCCGTTGTCGATCGTGTTGTCGATGGTCTACACCGAGGCCCTGTTCACCGCGCTCGCGGTCTGGGCGCTGGTCCTGCTGCACCGGCGGGCCTGGCTCGGCGCCGGCATCCTGGCCCTGCTGGCCGGGTTGAGTCGCTCCTCCGGGCTCGGCGTCGCGGCCGCGGTGGCCGGATACGCCGCCTGGTGCTGGTGGCGGGCGGAGTCCCGGCAGGGACGGCAGTGGGTCGGGGCTGCCCTGGCGCTGGCCGGCACGCCGCTGTGGTGGCTGTGGGTCGGGCGCCATGTGGGGCAGTTGAACGCCTGGTTCGTCGTCCAGGACCGGATCTGGGGCTCCCGCTGGGACAGCGGCGGGTACGTCCTGGGACTGGGCGTGGACCTGTTCCGCCAGCAGGTCCGCTACTCCGGTGACGCGGTCCTTGTCGTCACCGTGACCTACGTGTGCCTCCTGCTCGCCGCCGTGCTGCTGGTCGAGGCCGTCGCGCGTCGGGTCTGGTGGCCGCTCCTGGTGTACGCCGTCGTGCTGCTCGCCCTCACCGTCGGCTCGGCCGGCTTCATCAACGCCAAGCTGCGATTCCTGGTTCCGATCTTCCCGCTGCTGATCCCGCTCGCCAGGGCCCTGGCCCGCTCCGACCGCCGGGTGCAGCTGCTCGTCGCCGTCCTGCTGATCGGCGGCTCGGCGTGGTTCGGCGCGTTCCTGCTGGTGGTCTGGCAGTACTCGATCTAGCCGAGGCGTGCCGGGAGCGGTGCCCGAAACCAGCCCTACCGGCGTACCCAGGCCGACGGGTCGCGGGTCAGGGCGAGGACCGCGTCCGGCAGCTCATTGCGGGCCAGCTGGTCGATCGTGACCTGCTCCAGGACGCTGCGCAGGCTGGCCCGGACCGCCACCCACACCTCGCGCAGCGGCTCAGCCGCGCCGACGTACGTGCTGTCCTCCGGCCGGTCGCCGCGCACCTCGGCCAGCGGCCCGTCCACCGCCCGGAACACGTCGGCGACCGTGATGTCCGTGGCCGGCCGCCCCAGCCGGAACCCGCCCCGGGCGCCCCGCTGGCTGGCCACGATCCCGCTGCGGCGCAGCTCGCCGAGGATCCGCTCCAGGAAGCTCGCCGGGATGCCCTGGACCTTGGCGAGGTACTCGGTCCGCAGTTGCGTATCGGCCGCCGCCAGCTCGACCAGGGCCCGGACGGCGTAGTCGACCTTGGCGGATATGTGCACACCGCATTGTGCCCTGCCCGGAGTCCGGGGGGCAGGCGCGGCAGAGTGACGCCGCGACCCGATCAGCGGACGCCTAGGGGACCGCAGGCGCGGATTCAAACAGCTTGATCCGCCGCTAGTGCGGATCTATTATGCTCCCGTGACCGCATTCCGGATCAGCGAAGCCGCCACCCTGCTGGGGGTCAGCGACGACACGGTGCGCCGCTGGGCGGACAGCGGGCGGCTGGCTGCGCACCG
>JBBPYA010000145.1:0-18217 GCA_038200385.1 Mycobacteriales bacterium | reverse complement strand
TCACGTTCGTCGGCGCGGCCGTCTGTGCGGCGGCCGCTGGTGGCGCTTTCCTCGTACGCCGGAGATGGGCGGCGGGTGCGGCCGCGGTACTGGTCCTCGCGGCCGCCGTGGCCCTCTCCATCGGGCTGCGGGTCGCGGCCCGGGACAGCTCGCCCCTGGCGCAGCTGGCCGAACGGGCCGCCGTCGCTACCGTCGACCTGGTTGTCGGCGACGACCCGCGGGTGTTGGTCGCGGGCCCGGGTGGGAGGGCGCGCGTCCTGGTCCCGGTCACCGCCACCGCTATTCGCGCGGCCGGCCGGTCGTGGCGGGTCCGCGACGACCTGATCGTTCTGGCGGACGCGGCCACGTGGGGTCGGCTGCTGCCGGGGCAGCGGCTGACCGGCACCGGTGTGCTGCTTCCCGCCCGTGCAGGTGACCTCACCGCGGCGGCACTGGCCGCCCGTGGACCGCCGGAGCTGTCGGGTGCCCCCTCACCGCTGCAGCGAGCCGCTGGTGCGCTGCGCGCGGGTCTGGTGCGTGCGGCCGGCGTGCTGCCCGACGGACCGCGCGGCCTGCTCCCCGGCCTCGTCGTCGGCGACACCACAGGGATGGACCCGGTGCTGATCGAGCAGTTCCGCACCACCGGGCTGACCCATCTCGTGGCTGTGTCGGGCGCGAACTGCGCGATCGTGGTGGGTGCGGTCCTCTGGCTGCTGCGCCGCGTCGGCCTGCCACGCCTCGCGCTCGTCGTCGTCGCCGGACTGGCGCTCGCGGGTTTCGTGGTGCTGGTCCGGCCCTCGCCCAGCGTCGTGCGAGCCGCTGCGATGGGGGCGCTCGCGCTGCTGGCACTGGCGACCGGCAGGCCACGCGCGGCGATCCCGGCGCTGTCTGCGACGGTGCTGGTCCTGGTGCTGCTCAACCCGACGTTGGCCTGGTCGGCGGGATTCGCACTGTCGGTGTGCGCCACCGCTGGGATCGTGGTGGCCGGCCCAGGTGTGACCGAGTGGCTCCGAGCGCGTCGCGTGCCGGCCGGAGTCGCCGAAGCGCTGGCGGTCAGCGTCGGGGCGGCCGTCGCCACCGCGCCACTCATCGCCGCGCTGTCCTCGGCGGTCAGCCTGGTGGCCGTCCCGGCCAACGTCCTGGCCGCGCCCGCTGTCCCGCCGGCCACGGTGCTCGGCGTGCTGGCCACCCTGCTGGGCCCGCTGAGCCCGGCTGCGGCCAGCGGCTGCGCGTTGCTGGCCGGTCTGCCGGCGCGCTGGATCGTCTGGCTGGCCGAGCGGGGATCAGCACTCCCGAACGCGCGCCTCCCATGGCCGGGTGGGCTGTCCGGGGCACTGCTGCTGACCGGGCTGCTCCTCGCAGGACTCGTCCTCGGCCGGCGACTGCCCCGGCTCCGGCGACTGGGGCTCGCCGTGGCCTGCGGGGTGCTCCTGATCGGAACGCCGTTGCGCGGGCTCGTTCCCGGCTGGCCACCGCCGGGCTGGCTGTTCCTCGCCTGCGATGTAGGACAGGGCGACGCCCTGCTGCTCAGCGCCGGGCCGGGCACGGCGGTCGTCGTGGACACCGGCCCCGACCCGGCCCCGGTCGATGGCTGCCTGCGCGACGCCGGGGTCGACCGGGTGCCGTTGCTGATCCTGTCTCACCTGCACGCCGACCACGTGGGTGGCCTGGCCGGTGTCCTGCGGGGTCGGGACGTCGGCGCGATCGAGGTCGGCCCGCAGCCCGAGCTGGGGCCGGCCTGGGCGCAGGTTCAGGACGCCGCCGCGGCGGCCGGCATCCCGGTCCTGCGGTCGGTGGTCGGCGAGATCCGCTCCCTGGCCGAGGTGTCCGTCGAGGTGCTTGCCCCTCAGGTCGCCGAGCACGGGACCCGATCGGATCCGAACAACTCCTCGCTGGTGGTCGCGGTGCGAACCGGTGGCATCACGATCCTGTGCAGCGGCGACATCGAGATCGAGGGCCAGCGCTCCTTGCTGCGCGAGCATCCCGACATCCGGGCCGACGTGCTCAAAGTTCCCCACCACGGCTCGTCGTACCAGGACGAGCGGTTCCTTGACGGGGTACACGCCCGCCTCGCGATCATCTCGGTCGGCGCGGGCAACGACTACGGCCACCCGTCCGCGGCACTGATCCAGACCCTGCGCGGGCTTGGAATGCAGGTGGTGCGGACCGATGTCGATGGCGCCGTCGCCGTGGGCGTCGACCAGGACTCGCGGCTGTGGGTAGCGGTCCGAGCGCGGGGCTCGCCGGCAGCGTGACAGCCTCGCCCCACCGTTCCTCCCTGCGACGGATGCCGCTGCGCGGCCCCGGATCGATGGCCAGACCGTGACGTCGGTACCCCGTGCCACGATGACCGGGTGGGTGATTCGGCGCAGCTGCGGGTGGCGGTCGGGGAGGAGGAGTTCCTCCGGGCCAGGGCCGTGGCGGCGGCGGCAGCAAGCTGCCGGGAGGCCGACCCGGACAGCGACGTGCGCGAACTGCCCACGTCGCAGGTCGGGGTCGGCGACCTGTACGACCTGTTGTCGCCGTCGCTGTTCGCGCAGCGCCGGGCGGTGGCCCTCCTCGACGTGCACGAAGCGACGAAGGACCTGGCCGCGGCGCTGCTGGCCTACGCCGCGGATCCGGTCGAGGACATCCTGCTCGTGCTCACCCATTCCGGCGGGGCCAGGAACAAGGCGCTGCTGGACGGACTGCGCGGCGCCGGGGCCACCGTCGTGGACTGCTCCCGGTTGACGCGGGTCGAGGACCGGGTCGGTTTCGTCCGGGCCGAGGTGGACTTGCACGGCGGGCGCATCGAGCCGGCCGCGGTGGCGGCGTTGCTGGATGCGGTGGGGACCGACCTACGCGAGCTGGCGGCCAGCTGCGACCAGCTCGTGGCTGACTCCGGAGGACTGATCGATGTCGCGGCCGTGCAGCGCTACCACCGGGGCCGGGCCGACGTGAGCGGCTTCGCGGTGGCCGACCGCGCGGTCGCCGGTGACTACCCCGGCGCGCTGGAGGTGCTGCGCTGGGCGATGTCGGTGGGGGTCCCCAACGTCGTGATCGCTGATGCGCTCGCCGACGGGGTGCGCTCGGTGGCGCGGGTCAGCTCGGCCGCGCGTGCCAGCAACTACGACCTGGCACGGGCCCTGGGGATGCCGCCATGGAAGGTCGACAAGGCGCGTCGGCAGTCCCGCGGCTGGTCCGAGCCGGGGCTGCACCGCGCGCTGGCCGTGGTTGCGGAGCTGAACGCGGAGGTGAAAGGGACGGTCGCCGATGGCGACTACGCGTTGGAGCGGGCGATCAGGCTGCTGACCGGGGCGCAGGGCGAGCGCCGGCGAGGGGTGGCTTCCGGCGGGTGACCCGAGTAGCTGAACCCAGGGGGAGACCCGGTCGGGATCGGGACGAGCTCAGCCCGCCAGGAGCCGGCGGCCAATGCCGGGTCAGAGCTTGGCGGCCTGCTGGGCCATCGCGGACTTCTTGTTTGCGGCCTGGTTCTTGTGGATGACACCCGTGCTCGCGGCCTTGTCCAGCTTGCGGGAGGCGGCGGTCATGGCCTGCGTCGCGGCGTCCTTGTCCCCGCCGGCGGCGGCCTCGCGGAACCGGCGGATCGCCGTACGCAGCGAGGACTTCACCGACTGGTTGCGCCGTCGGGCCTTCTCGTTGGTGCCGATCCGCTTGATCTGGGACTTGATGTTCGCCACGCGTGAGCCAGCCTCTGCAGAAATCGGGGTCGGGATGCGCCGATTGCACACCGGCACGAAGGTCCAAACTACCAGCCTGGACCGGTGCCGCCCAAGTCCTCCGGGCCCGGTCAGTCCCAGCCTGCGCGGCGCCGCCCCCAGGCCAGCGCCGCGTCGTGCCACCGGCGCTGGTGTTCGCGGATCGTCGGCATCGCCGGTGGTACCGGCTTCCGCGAGGCTTCCGCCCACATCCCGGCCAGCCCGAGCAGCGCACGGGTCACCGCGTCCGCCTCGACCCCGGCCAAGGCCGCCCGATCGGCGAGCAGCGCATCCGGGTCGACACCGCCGGACACCAGTGGGTCGAGCGCAAACAGCACCGGGTCCAGCCAGCGCGCGCCTCGGCAGGCCCAGGGCCAGTCGAGGAAACTCACCCGGCCGTGCGGCTCCAGCAGGATGTTGTCCGCGCGCAGGTCCAGGTGCACCAGCGTCTCGCCGTCCAGCGGGCTGCCCGACCCGACCAGGTCGGCGGCGAGTCCCGCCAGCTCGGGCAGGTGGACGGTCTCCCAGGGATTCAGGTCGGGGGGCGGGTCGGCGGCCAGCCGGTGCCAGCTCATCAGATCCTCCCGCAGCCGGTCCGAGGCGGCCGGCAGCCCGGGCACCGGGCACGGAGTGAGCGTCTCGGCGAGCCCCACGACCGCAGCCATGACGCGGCCGGCCTCGGCGGGGGACCAGGGCAGCGCCGGGAGCCGGCCGGGCGAGGCGTCGAAGACCAGAGCCACCCACTGACCATCGTCGTAGCAGAAGCGCAGCTGCGGCGCTGGGACCTCCGGCGGTAGCGCCGCGGCTACTACTGATTCGGCCCGGTGCAACTGGGGGGTGTCAGCGTTCAGTTCGGTACCGACCGCCTTGACGAACGCCGTACCGCCGTCCGCGCACCGCACCCGTGTGGCGGCCGCGGGGGCGGCGGCCTGGCTGACGGCTTCGGCTGCCGGGGCCCCAGACCCTCCTCGACCACGGCCCGAACGCGCTGCGGCAGCCGCTCCCAGGGCAACCGGGGGCTACCCGGAACGGTGCTGGTCGGCTGGCCCATGGGTGCAGGGCGCGCGGGAGCGGACCCGCGCACAACAGGCTTGTCGCCCGGGCGGAAGGGCTCGCACGCGTGAGCGTCGCGCTGCGACGTGGGACGATGGGTCGCACTCCCGCGCGACCGGCCGGAATCCGGCCGCTGACCGCCCCGACGAGATGGATCTGGTGAGTACCCCGACGGTGAGCATCCCGACGACCGGACACACCGATCCCGCAATGATCCGAAACTTCTCCATCATCGCCCACATCGATCACGGCAAGTCCACGCTGGCCGACCGGATGCTGGAGATCACCGGCGTAGTGGACAGCCGCAACATGCGCGCGCAGTACCTCGACCGGATGGACATCGAGCGCGAGCGCGGCATCACGATCAAGTCGCAGAACGTGCGGCTGCCCTGGGACGGCGAGGACGGCCGGCACTACGTGCTGAACATGATCGACACCCCGGGCCATGTGGACTTCACCTACGAGGTGTCGCGGTCGCTGGCTGCCTGCGAGGGGGCCGTCCTGCTCGTCGACGCGGCCCAGGGGATCGAAGCGCAGACCCTCGCGAACCTGTACCTCGCGCTGGACAACGACCTGCACGTCATCCCGGTCCTGAACAAGATCGACCTGCCGGCCGCGCAGCCGGATCGGTACGCCGACGAGATCGCGCACATCCTCGGCAGCGAGCCCGACGACATCCTGCGGGTGTCGGGCAAGACCGGGCAGGGAGTGGCCGAGCTGCTGCACCGGGTGGTGGCTCAGGTGCCCTCCCCGGTCGGTGACGCGGCGGCGCCGAGCCGGGCGATGATCTTCGACTCCGTGTACGACATCTACCGCGGGGTGATCACCTACATCCGGGTGTTCGACGGGCGGATCTCGGCTCGCGAGCGGATCCGGATGATGTCGACGCACGCCACCCACGAGCTGCTGGAGGTCGGGGTGATCTCCCCGGAGCCGCAGGCGGTGGACAGCCTGGGCGTCGGCGAGGTCGGTTACCTGATCACCGGGGTGAAGGACGTCCGGCAGTCCCGCGTCGGCGACACCGTGACCAACGAGCGCAAGCCCGCCGCGTCGGCGCTGGGCGGCTACCGGGATCCCCGCCCGATGGTCTACTCCGGGCTGTTCCCGATGGACGGCTCGGAGTACCCGTTGCTGCGCGACGCGCTGGACCGGCTGCAGCTCAACGACGCGGCTCTGGACTACGAGCCGGAAAGCTCGGCGGCGCTGGGCTTCGGGTTCCGCTGCGGCTTCCTCGGCCTGCTGCACCTGGAGATCGTCCGGGAGCGGCTGGAGCGGGAGTTCAACCTCACCCTCATCTCGACCGCCCCCAACGTCGTCTACCGCGTCGAGCTGGAGGACGACGGCGGCGAGCGGATCGTGACGAACCCCAGCGACTGGCCCGCCGGCAAGATCGCCGGCGTGTTCGAGCCGATGGTCAATGCCATGGTCATCGCGCCCAGTGAGTACGTCGGCACCATCATGGAGCTGTGCCAGTCCCGGCGCGGCGCCCTCAAGGGGATGGACTACCTGTCCGAGAGCCGGGTCGAGCTGCGGTACAGCCTTCCGCTCGGGGAGATCATCTTCGATTTCTTCGACGCGCTGAAGTCGCGGACGAAGGGGTACGCGTCGCTGGACTACGAGGAGGCCGGCGACGCCGCCTCGGAACTGGTCAAGGTAGACATCCTGCTGCAGGGCGAGACGGTGGACGCCTTCAGCGCCATCGTGCACAAGGACAAGGCCTACGCGTACGGGGTGGCGATGACCGGCAAGCTGCGCGAGCTGATCCCCCGCCAGCAGTTCGAGGTGCCGATCCAGGCCGCCGTCGGCTCCCGCGTGATCGCCCGGGAGACGATCCGCGCGCTGCGCAAGGACGTACTGGCCAAGTGCTACGGCGGTGACATCACCCGCAAGCGCAAGTTGCTGGAGAAGCAGAAGGAGGGCAAGCGGCGGATGAAGATGGTGGGACGCGTCGAGGTACCCCAGGAGGCCTTCGTCGCCGCGCTGTCGACCGGGGAGACCGTCGCCCGCCGATGAGCGGTGGTCGGACCGAGCGCGGCGTTGCTCGCCGACGAGTGCCGGCCGGATTGAGCGTCGGCGTCGCCCGCTGATGGCGGCGGCACAGTGGTTGTGACGGGACCGACGGTCCGCCCCGGAGCGGATGCCGACCTGCCGGCGCTGACCGCGATCTACAACCACTACGTCGAACACGACTACGCGACGTTCGACGTCGAGCCGGTCACGGTTGAGCAGCGGCGCGCCGCGTGGTTCGTCCACTACGGCAACGCGGGGCCGCACCGGCTGCTCGTGGCCGAGGATGGCGGCGTGGTGGTCGGCTACGCGACGAGCAGCCGGTTCCGGCCGAAGCCGGCGTACGGCGGCACCGTCGAGACCACGGTGTACCTGCACCCGGAGCACATCGGGCTGGGATACGGGCGGGCCCTGTACGTCGACCTGCTGGCCCGGCTGGCGGCCGACCCCGCCGTACACACCGCGGTGGCCGGCGTCGCGCTGCCCAACCCGTCCTCGGTCGCCCTCCATCAGGCGCTCGGCTTCCACGTGGTGGGCACGTTCGCCGAGGTGGGACGCAAGTTCGGTCGCTACGTCGACGTGCAGTGGTTCCAGCGGGCGCTGCCGTCGTAGCCCGACGGCTGCGCACTTCCGCAGCGGGTACCCACCCCGGCCTTGCCTGGGCCGCACCAACTGGTCAGGCGCGACCCGAACTCGGGACCGGAACCGGGCCGTCGCGACAGTTGCGGCGGACGCGCCGCGGAACTGGTCACGAGCGACGCGAGCGGGCGCCGATTGCTTGGTCAGGCAGCGACCGCGGCGGCGAGTTCGGCCAGTGCGGCGTAGCTGTGTCCGCTGACGAAGGCATCGCAGAACGGCAGTGACGCTGCCATCCCGGCGACGCTCGGGGCGAAGCCCGGCGCGGCCTTGCGGGGGTTGACCCACACGATCCGGTACGCCAGCCGCTGCAACCGTGCCATCTGTGCGGCCACGTCGGCCGGATCGTCCTGGGCCCAGCCGTCGGAAAGGATCACGACGACCGCGCCCCGGGCCAGCCCGCGCCGCCCGTAGTCGGTGACGAACCGGCGCAGGCTCTCGGCCAGCCGGGTCCCGCCGGACCAGTCCGGCGCGCTGTGCCCGGCCCGGGCCAGCGCCTCGTCCGGATCGCGGACGGCCAACGCTGAGGTGAGCCGGGTCAGCCGGGTGGAGAACACGAACGCCTCAGCCTCCGCGCCGACCACTGCTCCCTGCAGCAACGTGAGGTACGCGCGGGCGTACGCCTGCATCGATCCCGACACGTCGCACAGCAGGACCAGCCGGCGCGGCCGGCTGCGGCGGCCGCGGTGCACCCGGCGGAGCGGATCGCCGCCGGTACGGCGCGCCCGCCGCAGCGTCCGCCGTACATCGACCCGGTCCCGGCTGCGGGTGGACGGCTTGGTACGCCGGGTCCGCCGCGGTGGGGTGGCCAGCACGATCTGCCGGACCAGCCGGCGCACGTCGGCCAGCTCGTCGTCGGTCATCCGGTCGAAGGCGACGTCGCCAAGGCGTTCCTCGGTGCCGGCCACCAGGAGTACGCCGTCCGGTCCGCGGCGCGCCTCCTCCCGGTTCGGGCCCGTCGTGCCCGGCCGCGGCGAGGCTGATGGTGCGCCGGCCGCCGGTCGCGAGGGTCCCGTCTGGTCGCCGCGCGGACGGGGGGCGGCCTGCACCGGTGGTGCGGCGGTGGGGTCGCCGCGCTGGTCGGCGGGATCCAGCGCCCCGGCGAAGACCGCCTCGAAGACGGCGTCGAACACCGGCAGCTGGCCGACGTCGGTGAGCAATGTGACCCGGGCCTGCCAGTACAGCCGCTCGCGCAGCAGCGGCGGTGTCAACCGCAGCGCCGCGGCGAACCGTCCGGCCTGCTCCGGCGTCACCGGCAACCCGGCCCGGTGCAGCGCCGCAGCCAATCCGGCCGCCAGCGAGGCCGGCGCGACCCGGACGACGGCGGTCCGACTCATCCGGCGACGTCGGGCACGGCCGCCAGCGAGGCGGGCGCGACCCGGACGACGGGCCGGCCGCCCTTGTCCTCTCCCACCTTGGCGTTACCTCGCGGGCGGCCGACCACCCGCGAGGTCCCGTTACGATCAGGTGACCTGATCATCGGGAGCCGGCCAGCCAGGGCAGGCCTGCCCCCCGGGCCAGCGCCAGGTCGTCGCGGCTCTTCAGGATCGAACCCAGGGTGGCGTCGGCGGCGTGCGGGTCCAGCCGGGCGGTGCCGAGCAGCGTGAGCGCGGCCACCCAGTCGATCGCCTCGGCGATGCCGGGAGGCTTCTCCAGCTCCAACGCGCGCAGGCCCGCTACGGCGGACGCGGCGTCCAGGGCGAGCGGCTGCGCGCTGGCCGGTACCCGACGTCGGATGATCTCCGCGGTCCGCTCGGGGGAGGGGAAGTCGATCCAGTGGTAAAGGCAACGCCGTTTGAGAGCGTCGTGCAGGTCCCGGGTCCGGTTCGACGTCAGGACGACCACCGGCGGGTGCGTCGCGTGCACCGTGCCGAGTTCGGGGATGGTCACCGCGGACTCGGCCAGCAACTCGAATGTGAACGCCTCGAATTCGTCGTCAGCGCGGTCCAGCTCGTCGATCAGGAGGACGGCGGGCCGGGGGCCGGGGTGGCGCAGCGCGGCGAGCAGCGGGCGCTCCAACAGGTACTCCGGCGTGAACAGGTGGTCCTGCTCCAGCCGGTCGCCGGCTGCCTCGGCGAGCCGGATCGAGAGCAGCTGCCGGGTGTAGTTCCACTCGTAGAGGGCTTCCGCGGCGTCGATCCCCTCGTAGCACTGCAGCCGGATCAGCGGGGTGTCCAGGACCCGGGCCAGTGCCTTGGCCGCCTCGGTCTTCCCGACACCGGCCTCCCCCTCGAGCAGCAGCGGCTGCGGTAGCCGGACGGCCATGAACAGCGCCGTCGCCAACCCGACATCGATGAGGTAGTCCTCGGCGTCCAGGCGGCGGACGACGGTGTCGACGTCGGCGATCCGCTGCGCCACGTCCGCCTCGGCGCCGCCCCGGGCGGGCTCGCGGTTCACACCGGGCCCGCGAACCGGGCCGGCTCGGAGTCGAAGGTGCGCCGGCAGTGCTCGCAGCAGAACCAGAACTCGCGCCCGTCGTACGCCGATCGCAGGGTGCCGGCGGACGTGGCCACGGTCATCCCGCAGATCGGGTCGACCGCGGTGGTCGGTGCGGCCGGCTCGGGGGTCGGCACCGTCGCCGAGCGCTCGGCGATCATCTCGGCCAGGATCGACAGCGCGATCTCCCCGGCGGTCCGCCCGCCGAGGTCCAGCCCGGCGGGGGAGTGCACCCGGGCGCGCTGCTCGGGCGAGACGTCCAGACCGGCGAGTACGGCGCTGCCCCGGGTACGGCTGGCCACCAGTGCCACGTAGGCCACACCGGCCCGCAGCGCCGCCTCCAGCGCCTCCTCCTCGCCCCGGCCGTGCGAGGCGACGATCAGGGCGGCGTCGTCGGGTTCCACCCGGGCCTGTGCACCGTCGACGAGTTGGACGTGCAGTCCCAGCGGACCGCCGAGGGCCTCCAGGGCCCGGGCGACCGGCGTACCGCCCACGATGACGACGCGGGGCGCCGGCCGGTGCGGTTCGAGGAAGATCTCCAGCGTCCCGCCGGACAGGCACGGGTTGGTCACGGTGACCGCGCCGGGCTCGTCCGGCACGGTGGCGGCGTCCGGGCGGATCCGCAGCAGCAGCGGCTCGCCGGTGACCAGGACCTGTAGCGCCTGGGCCCGGACCGAGCCCTCCGCGCAGCTGCCGCCGACGAACCCCTCGATCTCCCCGTCGGCGTGTACCAGCGCGGTGTCCCCGGCGTGCGCGCTGGTCGGGTGCTGGGCGCGGACCACGGTGGCGTGGACGTACGGCGTACGCGTACGGCGCAGCTCGCTGGCTCGCGCCGCCAGGTCCGGTGCCGTCACCCGCGACCCTCCTCTCCCACGTTCGCGTGATCTCGCGGGTGGTCCACCTCCCGCGAGGTCACGCTGCGATCAGGTCACCTGATCATCGGGGGTCACACGCCGGCGGTCGGGACGTGCCGGCCCTGCATGGCCTCCCACACCCGCGACGGCGTACACGGCATGTCCATGTGCACCACGCCGTACGGCGACAGCGCGTCGACCACAGCGTTCACGACCGCCGGGGGGGATCCCACGGTCGCGGACTCGCCGATCCCCTTCGCCCCGATCGGGTGGTGCGGCGACGGCGTGACGGTGTGCCCGGTCTCCCAGTCGGGGACCTCCAGCGCGGTCGGGATCAGGTAGTCCATGAACGACCCGCCCAGGCAGTTGCCGTCCTCGTCGAAGTCGATGATCTCCATCAGCGCCATGCCCACTCCGTCGGTGAGGCCGCCGTGCACCTGGCCCTCGATGATCATCGGGTTGATCTGGGTGCCGCAGTCGTCGACGGCCACGAACCGTCGTACCTTCACCACGCCCGTGCCTGGGTCGATGTCCACGACGCAGATGTAGGCCCCGAACGGGAAGGTCAGGTTCGGTGGGTCGTAGGTGACCTCGGCGTCCAGGTTGCCGTCCACCCCCTCGGGCAGGGCGATCGTGCCGTGCGCGGCCATCGCGATCTCGGCGATCGTCTTGCCCTGCGACGGGTCACCGGAGACGAAGAAGCGGCCCTTCTCCCACTCCAGGTCCTCGGGGCGCACCTCCAGCATCGCCGCGGCGATCAGCCTCGCCTTGTCGCGCACCTTGCGGGTCACCATCGCCACCGCGCCGCCGCTGACCGGGGTGGAGCGGCTGCCGTAGGTACCCAGCCCGAACGGGGTGTTGTCGGTGTCGCCGTGGACGACCTCGATGTCCTCCGGTGGGATCCCGATCTCCTCGGCCACGATCTGGGCGAACGTCGTCTCGTGGCCCTGGCCCTGGGACTGCACCGACAGCCGGACCACGGCCTTGCCGGTCGGGTGCACCCGCAGCTCCGCGCCGTCGGCCATCCCGAGCCCGACGATGTCCATGTGCTTGCGCGGACCGGCGCCGACGGTCTCGGTGAAGAACGTGACCCCGATCCCCATCAGCTCGCCGCGTTCCCGCTTCTCGGCCTGCTCGCGGCGAAGCTCGTCGTACCCGGCCATGTCCATCGCCAGCCGCATGGCGCGCTCGTACTCGCCGGAGTCGTACTCCCAGCCGGTCTTGTTCGCGTACGGGAACTGCTCGGGTTTGATGAAGTTCTTCAGCCGCAGCTCGGCGGGGTCCATCTCGAGCTTGCGGGCGAGTACGTCGACCATCCGCTCGACCAGGTACACCGCCTCGGTGACCCGGAAGGAGCACGCGTACGCGACGCCGCCGGGCGCCTTATTCGTGTACACGCCGGTGACCTTGCAGTGCGCGGCCTCCAGGTCGTAGGAGCCGGTGAAGATGTGGAAGAAGCCGGCGGGGAACTTCGTCGGCTGAGCCGTGGCGTTGAACGCGCCGTGGTCGGCCAGCACCGTGGTCCGGACGGCGAGGATCTTGCCGTCCTTGGTCGCCGCCACCTCCCCGTGCATCAGGTAGTCGCGGGCGAACGACGTGGACATCAGGTTCTCCGAGCGGTCCTCGACCCACTTGACCGGCTTGCCGGTGACGATCGAGCCGACCACGGCGCAGACGTACCCGGGGTAGATGCCGACCTTGTTGCCGAAGCCACCGCCGATGTCCGGGCTGATCACCCGGATCTTGTGCTCGGGGATGCCGGCCACGATCGCGTAGAGCGTGCGGTGGGCGTGCGGGGCCTGCGTGGTCTCGTACAGCGTGAGCTTGCCGTCGATCGGGTCGTAGTCGGCGACCGCGCCGCAGGTCTCCATCGGTGCGGGGTGCACCCGCGGATAGACGATGTCCTCGGACACGACGACGTCGGCGCGGGCGAAGACCGCGTCGGTGGCCGCGGCGTCGCCGGCCTCCCAGTCGAAGATGTGGTTGTCGGTGCGGCCTTCGAGGTCGTCCCGGATCACCGGGGCGTCGGCGTCCATCGCCTTGCGCGCGTTGATGACCGGTGGCAGCTGCTCGTACTCGACGTCGATGAGTTCCAGCGCGTCGCGGGCGGCGTACCGGTCGTCGGCGACGACGAAGGCGACCTCCTGGCCCTGGAAGCGGACCTTGTCGGTGACCAGGATCGCCATCACGTCGGCGGACAGCGTCGGCGCCCATGCCAGGTTCAGGCCGACGAGGTCCTGGCCGGTGATGACGGCGTGTACGCCGGGGTGGGCCAGCGCCGCCGACGTGTCGATCGAGACCAGCTTCGCGTGCGCCATCGGGGCGCGCAGGATCGCGCCGTGCAGCATGCCGGGCAGCACGATGTCGTCCAGGTAGTTGCCCTTGCCGCGGACGAAGCGCGGGTCCTCCTTGCGCTGCAGGCGCCCGAAGCCGATCGGCCGGTCCTCCGCCGTCGCGCCGGGGTTGGCCGCACGCTGGGTCATCGCGGTCATGCCGGCACCTCCGCGGTCTCGGGCTGGCCGGTGTCGGCCTCGGCGGCCGGCGGCTCGGCCTGGGACGAGCCGGCCGGGTGGGCGGCGGCCCACTTGATGGAGCGCACGATCGTGGCGTAGCCGGTACACCGGCAGATCTGCCCGGAGATGGCCTCCCGGATGGTGGCCTCGTCCGGGTCGGGGAAGCGGTCGAGCAGGGCGCGGGCGGTGAGCATCATGCCGGGGGTGCAGAAGCCGCACTGCAGGCCGTGCTCCTCCATGAAGCCCTGCTGGACCGGGTCGAGGGTCCCGCCACTGGCGAGCCCCTCAACGGTGCGGATCTCGTGCCCGACCGCCATCACCGCCAGGATCGTGCACGACTTCACCGGCAGGCCGTCCATCAGCACGGTGCACAGCCCGCAGTTACTGGTGTCGCAACCCCAGTGGGTGCCGGTCAGCCCCAGCACGTCCCGCAGGAAGTGCACGAGCAGCACCCGCGGCTCGGCCTCCGCGCTCAACTCGTCGCCGTTGACGCTCATCGTGATCTGCACGGATCAGCTCCCTGACTCGGTGGTGGCTCCGGCCGTGGCGCGCTCGACCGAGCGCCGCAGCACCCGCCGGGTCAGCTCGTCGGCGAGGTGCCGCTTGTACGCCTCGGTGCCGCGTTGGTCCGCGGTCGGTCGGCACTGCTCGGAGGCCAGCCGACCGGCCTCGGCGTACAGCTCCTCGCTGGGCTGCGCCCCGCGGACGGCATCGGCGGCCCGCGTCGCCGTACCGCCGTCCAGCCCCACTGCGGTCAGGCCGATGACGACCTCCTCGATCGAGCCGTCCGCGGCCATCGTGACCTGCGTGCCGGCCGCTGCGGTGGCCCAGTCCCCGGCTCGGCGCTCGACCTTGGTGTAGGCGCTGGAGCTGCGGGCCCGGACCGGCCAGCGGATCTCGGTGAGGATCTCGTTCTGCTCGACGGAGGTCTCGTACGGGCCGCGGTGCAGCTGCGACATCGGCACCGTGCGCTCACCGTCAGGGCCGCGGACCACCAGCTCGGCGCCCAGAACGTGGCAGACGGTGGACAGGTCCTCCGCGGGGTCGGCCTGGCACAGCGACCCACCGATCGTGCCGCGGTTGCGGACCAGCGGATCGGCGATGGTGGTCTCGGCATCGCGCACGATCGGGAACAGCCCGGCCAGCAGGTCGGAGTCCAGCAGGTCGGCGTGTCGGGTCATGGCGCCGATCCGTACGACAGCGCCGTCCTCGGTGATGTAGTCCAGGTCGGCGAGGTCGTTGATGTCGATCAGCCACTCGGGTGCGGCCAGCCGCAGCTTCATCATCGGCAGCAGGCTGTGCCCGCCGGCGATCAGCCGGGCCTCCGGGCCGTGCTGGTCCAGCAGCTGCAGGGCGTGCTCGACGCTGTCGGCGCGGGCGTAGTCGAAGGCGGCCGGTATCTGCATCGCAATGACCCTTCCGGGCGAGGATTACGGGTCGCCGGGTACACGACCCCGTGCCGAGAGCTTGTGTGCACGCGCGGGGCACGTCAAGCGTTTCCGGGGAACCACGATCGCCGGAAATCGTGCAGCCTCCGATGGGAGCATGGCGGGATGAGTACCCCCGAGCCGGAGCTGACCCCCCGCATGCTGGCAGACCGATATGTCGACGAGCTCACCGACGTGAACCCCCTCGTCGGCACCTATCTCGGGACCCGTCCACACGACGACCGGTTGCCCGACTACTCACCGGAGGGCCAGGAGGCGCTCGACGGGCTGGCCCGGCGGACCCTTTCCGATCTCGATGCACTTCCGGCCGCGACCGAGGCCGTCGAACGCCGCTGTGCCCGGCTGCTGCGCAACCGGTTGAACGCCGGACTGGCGCTGAGCGCGGCCGGTGAAACGCTCCGTCAGGTCAACAACATCTTCACGCCCGTCCACTCCGTCCGCGGGGTCTTCCTGCTGATGCCGACCGGGACCGAGCAGGACTGGGCGGTGATCGCCCGCCGGCTCGCGCGCGTCCCCGCGGCGTACGACGGGGTGCGGGCCACGCTGGCCGAAGGCGCCCGGCAGGGGCTGTACGCCGCACCGCGTCAGGTGGCCACCCTCGTCGACCAGCTGGACGCTTGGCTGTCCGCCGATGGCGGGTCGTGGTTCGAGAGCTTCGCCGCGGGCGGCCCGGAGGCGTTGCGCACCGAGCTGGACCGGGCGGCGACCCAGGCCACCGCCGCCGTGGCCGAGGTCCGGGACTTCCTCCGGGACACCTACTACCCGGACGCCGAGGGCACCCCGGACGCGGTGGGCGCCGAGCGCTACGCGCGCTGGGCGATGCAGCACACCGGATCGGCGCTGGACCTGACCGAGGCCTACGAGTGGGCCTGGACCGAGTACGCGCGCTTGGACGCCGAGATGCGCGCCGAGGCCGAGCGGGTGCTGCCGGGCTCGGTTCCGCAGGAGGCGATGAGCTGGCTGGACCGGGAGGGCGAGGCGGTGCAGGGCGTCGAGTCGATCCGGCGCCGGCTGCAGCAGATGATGGACGAGGCGGTGGCGGCGCTGGACGGCAGCCACTTCGACCTCGCCGAGCCGATCAAGCGGGTCGAGGCGATGATCGCCCCGCCGGGCAGCGCCGCCGCGCCGTACTACAGCCGGCCGTCGATGGACTTCTCCCGGCCCGGCCGGACCTGGCTCCCCACGCTGGGTCGCGAGCGGTTCCCGCTGTGGGATCTGGTCAGCACCTGGTACCACGAGGGCGTCCCCGGCCACCATCTGCAGCTGGCGCAGTGGGTGTACGTGTCGGAGGAGCTGTCGACGTTCCAGTCCGGCGTCGGCAGCACCAGCGCGGACACCGAGGGCTGGGCGCTGTACGCCGAGCGGCTGATGGACGAACTCGGCTTCCTCACCGGCCCGGGCTACCGATTGGGCTACCTCGACGCGCAGCAGCTCCGGGCGGTCCGCGTGATCATCGACATCGGGATGCACCTGGAGCTGGAGATCCCCGCCGGGCAGGGCACGCCGGAGGACTTCTGCCCGGGACAGCGGTGGACGCCGCAGCTCGGACGGGACTTCTTCGGTCAGAACACCGGCCGGGACCCGGAGTTCGCCGACAGCGAACTCGACCGCTACCTCGGCATCCCCGGCCAGGCGATCAGCTACAAGCTGGGGGAGCGGGCCTGGCTGGCCGGTCGGGCGGAGGCCGAACGCCGGCGGGGCCCGGACTTCGACCTGAAGCGCTGGCACATGGCCGCGCTGTCGATGGGCTCGCTCGGCCTGGACGATCTGACCGCCGAACTGTCCGCACTCTGAGGGCGCTGGCTCCGCCCCGGCCCCGGGAAACCGGTCCGGTCACGGCATCGTGAAGACGATCTTGCCGGCGGTGTCACCGTCGATCATCGCGGCGAAACCGTCGCGGGCCTGCGCGAGCGGCAGCTCCTGGGAGATCACTGGGCGGATGCCCGCCGTACGGCAGAACGCCATCAGGCCGAGCAGCTCCTCGCGGGTGCCCATCGTCGAGCCGACGACGGACAGCTGGAGGAAGAAGACCCGGGCCAGATCGGCCTTGGGGTTCGGGCCGCTGGTGGACCCGGAGACGACCACCGTGCCGCCGGGGCGCAGCGACTTCAGGCTGTGCCCCCACGTCGCCTCGCCGACGGTCTCCATCACCGCGTCCACCCGCTCGGGCAGCCGGGCACCGGACTCGAAGGCCTGCTCGGCACCGATCTCGAGCGCCGCGGCGCGCTTGGCCTCGGTGCGGCCGGTCACCCAGACCCGGTAGCCCGCCGCACTGCCCAGCGTGATCAGCGCGGTGGCGACCCCGCCGCTGGCACCCTGGACGAGCATGGTGCCGCCCGGCTTCAGCCCGGACTTGGTGAACAGCATTCGGTACGCCGTCAGCCACGCGGTGGACAGGCACGCCGCCTCCGACATCGACAGCTCGGCCGGCTTCGGCAGGACGTTGCGCCGGGGCACCGCGACCCGCTCGGCCAGCGTCCCCTGGTACCGCTCGGACAGCAGGGACCGCTTGGGGCCGAGGGTCTCGTCGCCGGACCAGGACGGGTCGGACACGACGGCGTGCAGGACCACCTCGTTGCCGTCCTCGTCGACCCCGGCACCGTCGCAACCCAGGATCATCGGCATCCGTTCGGCCGGCAGGCCGACGCCGCGCAACGAGAACACATCGTGGTGGTTCAGCGAGGCCGCCCGCAGCGTGACCGTGGTCCAGCCCTCCGGAACGTCCGGCTCCGACCGGTCGCCGACCTCCAGCACGGACAGCGGATCCTCGGGGGAAGGGGAGCTGACAAAGGCGGCAAGCATCCGCCGACGCTATCGCTGCGCCCGACGGCACCGAGTCGGCCCTGCCTATTGTCGGAGGCGTGGCAGTCGGGCGGTCGTGGCGTCGACGGCCCCTCCTCGGCCTTGTCGCGCTGCTCGCGCTGCTCCTGGTCGCGTATCTGACCGGCTTCGGCAACTCCGGGGGCGACCGCCCGGGTGCCGGTCCGATGGGGGACACCGGCAGCACGGCAACGTCCACGGCCGACTCGCAGCCCTCCTCGTCCGGGACCGGCGCCCCCGCACTCGATCCCGAGTCGGGGCTGCCACTGGTGTCCGTCGCCGACCTGCCGGCCGAGGCGACGGATGTCCTGGCGCTGATCGAGGCCGGCGGCCCGTTCCGCTACGACGGGGACGGCGTGGTGTTCGGCAACCGGGAGGGTCTGCTGCCCCCGAAGCCCGACGGGTACTACCGCGAGTACACGGTGGACACTCCCGGCGAGTCCGACCGCGGCGCCCGCCGTCTGGTCACGGGGGCGGACGGCGAGCTCTACTACACCGCCGACCACTACGACTCCTTCGTCGCGATCGGGGGGACCGGTCCGTGACCGGGCCGCCGGCGCCGCGATGAGCGGGTGGGCTGGGCGCCCCGGCCGGTACGACGTCGGGGCGTCGGCCTCGGTGCGCTCGCTGGTGCTGGAGGCCGAGGCGGCCGGTACGACGGCGTACGTGCTGCCGGTCGTGGGCACCAAGAAGGATCTGCTCGCGGCCCTGCGCTCGACGCTGCGCTTCCCGTCCTGGGCGGGTGCCAACTGGGACGCTGCCGCCGACCTGCT
>JBBPYA010000144.1:0-16815 GCA_038200385.1 Mycobacteriales bacterium | reverse complement strand
GGTCTCCGAGCTGTTCGACGCCGGCGCGTGGACCGAGGTCGAGGGGCTCGGGTTCACCGACCTGACCTATCACCGGGCCGTCGACGCCGCGGTGGTACGCATCGCGTTCAACCGCCCGGAGGTCCGCAACGCCTTCCGGCCGCAGACCGTGGACGAGTTGCTCCGCGCCTTAGACCATGCCCGGCTCGCCCCCGACGTCGGCTGCGTGCTGCTCACCGGCAACGGGCCCTCCCCGCGGGACGGCGGGTGGGCGTTCTGCTCCGGCGGGGACCAGCGGGTGCGGGGCAAGGCCGGGTACGAGTACGGGGGTGCCCCCGGCGGTGGCCGGTTGCACATCCTGGAGGTGCAGCGGCTGATCCGCACCATGCCCAAGGTGGTGATCTGCGTCGTCCCCGGCTGGGCCGCCGGCGGCGGGCACAGCCTGCACGTGGTGTGCGACCTCACGCTGGCCTCCGCCGAGCACGCGCGGTTCAAGCAGACCGACGCCGACGTCGGCAGCTTCGACGGTGGCTACGGCTCGGCGTACCTCGCCCGCCAGGTCGGCCAGAAGTTCGCCCGCGAGATCTTCTTCCTGGGCTCGACGTACGACGCGGCCGACGCGCACCGGATGGGGATGGTCAACACCGTCGTCCCGCACGCGGAGCTGGAGCGCACCGCCCTGGAGTGGGGTCGCCGGATCACCGCGAAGAGCCCGACGGCGCAGCGGATGCTGAAGTTCGCGTTCAACGCGGTCGACGACGGGTTGGTCGGCCAGCAGGTGTTCGCCGGGGAGGCCACCAGGCTGGCGTACATGACCGACGAGGCGGCCGAGGGTCGGGACGCGTTCCTCGGCAAGCGGGACCCCGACTGGTCGCCGTACCCCTGGCACGCTTGACCCCGACACCTGCCCCCCCCCCGCGATGATCATGGGGATCTGCCGGTCAGGACCGGCCGATCCCCATGATCACGGTAGGGCCGCGGCGCGCAGGCGGAGCAGCGCGGTGAGCAGGCCCGCAACCGCCTGCGGGTCGGCGACCCGGCCGGTGGCCGCCGTCGGCTCGGGACCGACCTTGATCCCCAGATCGGCGGCCCGCAGCCGGACGAGCGCGGACTCGTCGGTGACGTCGTCGCCGGCGAAGAGCACCGCGTCGGCCCCGAAGGCGTCCCGGAGCGACTCCACCGCCGTTCCCTTGTCGGAGGCGACCACGGCGAGTTCCAGCACGTCCTTGCCGGATGTCACGGTCAAGCCGGCGCGACGGGCCGGACCCTGCGACGCGGCCTCGATCGCCGCCGCGCCGTCCCGGCTCCGGGCCCGCCGGACGTGCAGCACCGCGGCGGTCGGTTTCGTCTCGACGCTTACCCCGTCGTAGCGCCTGGCGACGTCGGCCAGCGCCGCGGTCACCTCCGCGAGCAGCTCGACGGCAGCCGGATCCAGGTCATCCGTCTCCTCGGTCGACCACTCCCGGCCGTGGCTGCCGACCAACGTGATGGGCGCGCCGAGGCCGGACAGCCGGGCGAGGTCGGCCAGGGACCGACCGGACACCAGGGCGACGCCGGTGTCGGGCAGGGCCGCGAGCCCGACCAGTGCGGTCACCGAGTCCGGCAGTGCCGCCGACTCGCCCGGATCGTCGACGAGGGGAGCCAGCACGCCGTCGAAGTCGCACACGACGAGGAGCCGGCCCACCGCGGCCAGCGTCCGCAACAGCGATTCCAGGTCGGCACCCTCCCGCGGTCCGCCGGCCCGGTCGCTCACGGGCACGGCCGGTCGGGCCCCCGCGCCGCTTCGCAGCGGCCGGCCCGGCAGCTCACCCGGCCGGTCCGGCAGCTCACAGGGCCGGTCCGGCGGCTCACCCGGCCGGTCCGGCGGCTCACCCGGCCGGTCCGTCCAGGGCGGCGAAGAACGACTCCGCCCAGTGGTCCAGGTCGTAGCGGCGGACGGTCCGGCGCATCGCCCGCATCCGGCGAGCCCCCTCCGCCGGATCCAGGGTCAGCGCGTCACGCAGCGCCTGCTTGACCCCGCTGATGTCGTGCGGGTTGACGAGGAACGCCTGGCGCAGCTCCGCCGCGGCACCGGCGAACTCCGAGAGCACCAGCGCCCCGCCGTGATCACCGCGGGCGGCGACGTACTCCTTGGCCACCAGGTTCATCCCGTCCCGGTACGGCGTCACCGCCATCACGTCGGCCGCCCGGTACAGCGCGGCCAGCTCCGCGCGAGGCATCGACTGGTGCAGGTAGTGCACGGCCGGGCCGCCGATCCCGGCGAACTCGCCGTTGATGTGCCCGACGGTGCGCTCGATGTCCTCCCGCATCGTGACGTAGTGCTCGATCCGCTCCCGGCTGGGCGTGGCCACCTGGACCAGGACGGTCTGCGGGGCGGTCGCCGTCCCGTCCTGCAACAGCTCGTAGAAGGCCTGCAGCCGGACCCCGATCCCCTTGGTGTAGTCCAGCCGGTCGACACCGAGGATCACCTTGTCCGGATTGCCCAGGTCACGGCGGATCTGCGCGGCCCGCTCCCGCACCGGCGCCGAGGAGGCCAGCTCGTCGAAGCTGCGGGTGTCGATCGAGATCGGGAAGGACCCGACCTCGATCCGGCGCCCCTCGTGTTCGACGCCGGACCCGGAGCGCTGCACGTCGTGCATCCGGCGGGCGATCTGCAGGAAGTTCTGCGCCCCCATCGGCCGCTGGAAACCGACCAGGTCGGCGCCGAGCAGGCCGCCGATGATCTGCCGCCGCCACGGCAGCTGCATGAACAGCTCCATCGGGGGGAACGGGATGTGCAGGAAGAAGCCGATCCGCAGGTCCGGGCGCAGCGCCCGCAGCAGCTGCGGCACGAGCTGCAGCTGGTAGTCGTGCACCCAGACCGTCGCCTCCGGGGCCGCGGTCTTGGCGGCGGCCTCGGCGAAGCGGTTGTTCACGTCCAGGTAGGCCTCCCACCAGGACCGGTGGAACTCCGGGCGCTGGACGACGTCGTGGTACAGCGGCCACAGCGAGGCGTTGGAGAAGCCCTCGTAGTAGCGGGCGACCTCCTCGGCCGACAACGGGATCGGCACCAGGTGCAGGCCCTCGTGGTCGAACTCCGGCTGCGCCGGTCCGGCCGCCCCTGACCAGCCGAGCCAGGCTCCGGAGCGGGCCCGCATGAACGGCTCCAGCGCGGTGACCAGCCCGCCGGGGCTCCGTTGCCACCCGATGTCACCGTCGGGGGTCTGCACCTGGTCCAACGGAAGCCGGTTGGCGACGATGACGACCGAACTGCCTACTGGCACGGTGCGGTACGCCGTCCCTTCTCAGGTGGGGTGGCCGCGATCGGCCGCCGCCCAGCCTAGCCGGGGCGGATCTGTCCGGCCTGTCGAGCCGCCAGGCGCCGGCGAGCGACGGCAGGGTCGGTCCGCCGCACCGCTCAGCCGCCGCGGGTGGGGGGTTCGCCCTGCTTCAGTGCCGCCTCGGCGGCGGCGGGGTCGTAGGCGCAGGACGAGGCGAGCGCCTGCGCGGCCGGCGGCACTCCGGAGTCGACCGGCGGCGGGGTGGTCGACGGCGCGGTGGTCGTCGGCGACGCGGTGGAGGGCGAGGTCGGCGCGCTGGACGTCGACGGCCCGGCCGGGGGCGGTGGTGGGGGCGCCAGGGCCTGCTTCACGGTGGCCCGGATCAGGTTGTAGTCCGGGTAGGCCGGGTTGATCACGGTGTTGTCGAACACGACGCTCGTGGTCCGGCCGTCCTTGATCCGCAGCGCCAGGTCCACGAACGCCGGCAGCAGGGTCTGCGGGATGTCGGTCTGCAGGATGTCCCTGGTGGTGGCCGCGAGCGCCTGGTACCGCGACAGCAGCGTGACCGGGTTCGCCTGGGCGATCACCGCGTTGATCACGCAGCGCTGCCGGTCCATCCGGGCGTAGTCCGAGGAGCCGTAGCGGCCGCGGGCGAACCACAGCGCCTGGAAGCCGTTGAGGTGCTGGTCCGGGCCGGGGTGCAGGTAGTTGTCCGGCCGGATCCCCAGATCGGTGACCCCCCCGATCGGAACCCAGTCGTTGATGTTGACGGTGATCCCGCCGAGGGCGTCGGCGAGCTGCTTGAAGCCCTCCAGGTTGATCAGCATGTAGTAGTCGACGTTGATCCCGAGTGCCTCGCCGACGCCGAGCTTGAGCACGTCCGCGCCGAGATTGTCGGTATTCTTCAGGATGTCCGGGTGGTCAATCGTCACGTTGCGGTAGATCGCGTTGAGCAGCTGCTCACCCTCGTTGCCCGGAGCCTTGAACCCCTTCGGGTACACCGTGCGCAGTGGACCGGGCGGGAACGGCAGGTTCTCCAGGTTGCGCGGCAGGCTCAGCAGCGTGGTGTCACCGGTGGCGGTGTCGATGCTGGCCACGATGACGGTGTCGGTCCGCACGCCCTCCCGGCCGGGACCGCCGTCGCCGCCGAGCAGGAGCAGGTTGACCCTGGCCTGCCCGGCCCAGGGGTCGGTCGTGGTGACCCCGGTCGGAACGGTGGCGCTCTTGCCTTGTACGGCGAAGACGGTGCTGATCAAGTCCCGCTGCACGAACGCATACCGCGAGGCCACCACGGTCGGCAGCACGACGGCCAGGCACAGCAGCGACACCACCCCGGCGCCGATCCCGCGCTGCAGCGGGCTCGTGCGCATCGGCCGGACGACGCCGTATCCACCGATCACGATCAGCGCCCACGCCAACGCCGCCAGCGGCAGCAGCACCCCCAGCAGCAGCAGCGCGCCGGGGTCCACGGCGAGGTGCAGCGCGGTGCGCTGCCCCCCGGTGGCCAACCAGACCAGCACGGCGAGGATCAGCACGCTCCCCGCGACCAGCCCGATGCCGAGCCGCCGGCGGCCGGCGGCGATGAAGGCCACCCCGGGGATCAGGGTGCCGACGGCGGTGAGCAGCAGGGCGAGGGAGAACGTCGCACCGCCGAGCCCGATCGGGGGACCGTCCTCACGGCGCCGGGCCGACTCCGCGCGCCGTCGCTCGGCACGGGTCGCAAAGGTCCGCTTGCGACCGTCCGGCTCGCCGGCAGGGGGGTGCATGGGTCCATTGAAACGCATCTCGGCGACCGGTGGCCCGGCGCGGATCCGACCGGCTGCCGCGGCCTGCACGGCGGGGCGCGGTCAGCCGGTCAGCGCACTGCCCAGCGCGATCCCCGCAAGAGCCGCGGCCAGCCCCCCGACCAGGGAGGCGACCACGTTGAGCAGCGCCAGCAGCCGCTCCCGGGCCTCGGCCAGCACCACGGTGTCGAAGCCGAAGGCGCTGTAGGTCGTCAGTGCCCCGCAGAACCCCACGCCCACGCCGGCCTGCCAGGACGGCGGGGCCACCAGCCCGGTCAGCACCCCCAGCAGGAGCGAGCCGGCGACGTTGACGGTGAGGATCCCCCACGGGAACACCGACCCCACCCGGACGTCGACGACGCGCGCGATCAGGTACCGCAGCGGCGCCCCCACGGCCGCGCCGACGGCGACCAGCAGGAACGTCACCGCCGGCCCGACCCGGGCCGCCGGCGGGCCAGCGCCCGGCTCACCACGAACCCGGCCTCCACGGCGACGAGGGCCCCCAGCAGGGTCGCGAGCAGGTAGCCGGCCGCGACGTCCACCCGCGAGTGCAACGCGGCGGTGAGCACCTGGATGGTGTACGTCGAGAACGTGGTGAACCCACCCAGGACCCCCGTCGCCACGAACGGACGGAGCAGCCGGTGCGCGCCCGGGCGCAGCACCCAGCCGGCGACCGCCCCGATGACCAGGCAGCCGAGCAGGTTGGCCGTGAACGTGGCAACCGGAAAGCTGCCGGCCGTTGCCGGGAGCGCCCGCTCGACGGCGTACCGCGCGAGCGCGCCCAACGCCCCGCCGAGGGCCACCACGGCCAGGACGTGCCATTCCTTGTCCGTGGGCTGCCCGGCCAGGTCGATGGCCGGTGCGTCGAGACCGGCGGGCTCGGGGGCGCTCGTCACGGCGCTCACCCTAGGCATGGCACCGGATCCGGCCCTTCGACCGGCGCTGAAGACCGGTCCGACGGCCCTATCGTGGGCGGATGCAACACTCCGATCCGGCGGTCGTGGTCGAGCTGATCGCCATGGACCCGGCGTTCTGCACGGGACTGGCGGCCCTGGCCGCGGAGCTGGGGCAGCCGCCGGAACAGGCCCGGGAGCGGGCCGGACGCTGCCTGCGCGAGCTGGTCGCGGCGCACGACGACCGCGCGATCGGCGTGGTCGACCGGTTGGGTAGCTGGTTCGCCCGGGCCTACGGCGTCGAGGTGGACCGGTCCCGGCTTGACGAGCTGCACGCCCTGAACCAGACCCACCCGCTGGTGTTCCTGCCCGCGCACAAGTCCTACCTCGACCCGATCGTCGCGCAGTCGGTGCTGGCCGGCAACGGCTTCCCGCCCACCCACCTGCTGGGCGGGATCAACCTGTCGTTCTGGCCGATGGGGCCGCTGGCCCGGCGGACCGGCGTCATCTACATCCGGCGCAGCTTCGCTGACGACGCGATCTACAAGTTCTGCGTTCGCAGCTATCTGCGGCACCTGGTGTGGATCGGCGGCAGAACCTCGAGTGGTATCTCGAGGGTGGTCGGAGCCGGACCGGGAAGCTTCGCCCGCCCCGGTTCGGGCTGCTGGCCTACCTGGCCGACGCCGTCCGCGACAGCGCGGTCGACGACGTCTACCTGGTGCCGGTGTCGATCGCCTACGAGCAGCTGCACGAGGTGGCGACGATGGTCGCCGAGCAGCGGGGCGGCCACAAGCGCCCGGAGGGGCTGCGCTGGCTGCTGCGCTACGGCCGGGTGCAGGGCAGCGGGCTCGGCTCGGCGCACGTCCACTTCGGCGAGCCGCTGTCGCTGCGGCATGGTCGGCCGGCCGGCCGGCTGGCGGTGCAGAAGCTCGCCTTTGAGGTCAGCCACCGGATCAACCAGGTCACCCCCATCACCGGCACCTCGCTGGTCACCCTGGCCCTGCTCGGGATGAAGGGCCGCGCGCTGAGCGTGCGGGAGCCCTGCGCGATCCTCGACCCGCTGCTGGACTACGTCGCCGTCCGCAAGTTCCCGACCCCGGGGACCTGGGAGTTCGCGACCGAGTCCGACGTGGCCCGCACCCTGCGGGACCTGGTGGCCAGCGGCGTGGTCATTCGGTACGCCGAAGGCGTCGAGCCGGTGTACGCCGTACACCCGCAGCGCGACCTGGAGGCGGCGTTCTACCGCAACACCGTCGTGCACCACTTCGTCAACCGGGCGATCACCGAACTCGTCGTCGCCGGCGCGGCGCTGCGCCGCGACCGGAGCGGATCGGCCGACAACGCCCCATCAGCCGACAAAGCCGGATCGACGGACAAAGCCGGATCGACGGACAAAGCCGCACCGACCGACGCGGCGTGGGCCGACGCGCTGGCGCTGCGCGACCTGCTGAAGTTCGAGTTCTTCTTCGGCACCAAGCGGGAGTTCGCCGAGCAGCTGCGCGAGGAGCTGGCGATCGTGGATCCGGACTGGGAACGCAGCGAGGGCGACCCGGATGCCGCGCTGGCGGGCCTGCGGGGGCTGTCGCTGCACCTCGCGCACCGGGTGCTGCGCTCGTTCCTGGAGGCCTACCGGGTGGTCGCCGACCAGCTCGTGCTGCGCCCGCCCGGGCTCGCGGTCGACGCTGACGCCTTGGTCGCGGGCTGCGTTCCCGTGGCGCGGCAATACCACCTGCAGCAGCGGGTGCACTCCTCGGAATCGATCTCGGAGGAGCTGTTCCGCACCGCGCTGCGGTTGGCCGGGAACCGGGATCTGCTCGGGCCCGGCGACGCCGGGCTGACCCGGCGGCGTGCCGAGTTCGCCGCGGAGCTGCGTGAGGTGCTGCAGCGCGTCGAGCGGATCAGCGAGCTGGCGTTGCGCCGGACCGAGGCGGCCCTGCCGTGACCGGCCGCACCGAGCTCGACGAGGTCCTCGCGGGGGCGTCCGGGCCCGGCATCGTCGCGTTCTTCGACTTCGACGGCACCCTGATCGAGGGGTACTCCGGAGTCGACTTCTACCGCGACCGGCTGCGCCGCGGCCAGATCGGCCCGGTGGAGTTCGCCCGCTCGGCCGCGGCCACGCTGGACTACCGGGTGCGCACCGCCGACATCACCGGGCTGCTCACGCAGACGGTCCAGGCCTGGGCGGGGCTGGCCGAGCAGGAGCTGCTCGACGTCGGGGAGCGGCTGTTCGGCTCGACCATCGCCGGGCGGGTGTATCCGGAGGCCCGCGACCTCGTCGCCGCGCACCGCAGCAAGGGGCACACCGTCGTGCTGGCCACCTCCGCGACGCGCTACCAGGTGGCGCCGTTGGCCCGCGACCTGGGCATCGAGGAGGTGCTGTGCTCCGGCGTCGAGGTGGTCGACGGAGTGCTCACCGGCCGGGTCGCCGGACCCATCCTCTGGGGCGAGGGCAAGGCTGCCGCGGTCCGCGCCTACGCGGTGGCCGCAGACGTGGACCTGTCGCAGTGCTACGCCTACGGCAACGGCGACGAGGACGTCGCCTTCCTCGACACCGTCGGGCACCCGCGGCCGCTGAACCCGGGTCGGGGGTTGGCGCGGGTGGCCGCCGAGCGCGGCTGGCCGGTGCGGCAGCTGCGCGGGCGGGGACGGGCCCGGCCGCTGGACGTGGTGCGCACCGGCGCGGCACTCGGGTCGGTCGCGGCCTCCCTCGGCGTCGGCGTGGGGGTCGGTGTGCTGACCGGCAGCCGGCGGACGGCGGCCAATCTGCTGGCCAGCATCGGTGGCGACCTGGCCCTGGCGCTGGCCGGGATCACCGTCGAGATCGCGGGCGAGCAGAACCTCTGGGCGGCCCGGCCCGCGGTGTTCGTGTTCAACCACCAGAGCGCGCTCGATGTGGTGATCATGGCCCGGTTGCTCCGCCAGGACTTCACCGGCGTGGTGAAGAAGGAATCCTCCCGGGACCCCTTCTTCGCTCCACTGGGAATGCTGATGGACGTCGCGTACGTCGAGCGCGGGAACCGGGACCAGACCCGGGCCGCGCTGGAACCGGTACTCCAGCGGCTGGCCGCCGGGGTCTCGGTGGCGATCGCACCGGAGGGCACCCGGTCCTCGACCCGGGCGCTGGGACCGTTCAAGAAGGGTGCCTTCCACATGGCCCTGCAGGCCGGCGTGCCCATGGTCCCCGTGGTGATCCACAACGCCGGCGACCTGATGTGGAAGAAGTCGCTGGTGATCCGGCCCGGGGTCCTGCGCGTCGAGGTGCTGCCACCCGTACCCACCGGAGGCTGGGACCCGGCCGAGCTGGACCGGCACGTCGACGGGGTGCGTGAGATGTTCCTCGATGCGCTGCGCCGGCGCTGACCAGCCGGCGCCGCCCAGCGGGTCGCGGCTGACCCGCACGACGGAGGAGCCCCGCGGCAGCTGCCGCGGGACCCCTCCATCGATGCTGTGCTGGTCACCAGCGCGCTGCGGTCAGCCTGCTCGCAGCCCGCCGAAGACGTCGCTGCCCGTCGGGTTCACGGTCACGGTCTGGACCCGTTCCCCGGTCGGGTTGTGCGAGTGGATCAGCATGATCCCCTTCGGCCCGCCCAGTGCCCGGTCGGCCTGGAAGCTGTCGAAGTTCGCCCGCACCCGGATCTGGGTGTTGTCCGCGGACGGCGCGATGATGGCCGGCTGGGCGTAGTCCACCACGTTGAAGCTCAACGAGGGGGCGAGCGCGTCGTAGGACATCGTCTGTGCCGCCAGCTCCGGTCCGCCGTCGGGACCGGTGGTGGTCCCGAGGTTGTCGATCGTCCCGACCGCGTTCGTGGCCTGGACGCCGAAGGAGAACCGCGAGCTGCCGGCGGTGATGCCGGCGAGCGCCGACACCGGGAACGGCATGATCACGAAGTCCGAGTCGAAGGAGTTCGTGTCCGTCGTGCCCGGGGCGGCGTTGAGGAACGTGATCGCCGGCGCGTCGTTGGACGGCAACAGGTTCCCCTCCCGGTCGGCACCGATCACGATCGGTACGTCCACGGGGTCCGCACCGTCGTAGAACCGGTCGGTCAGCAGCTGGTAGTCCCACTGCCCGTCCCCAGTCGCGTCGATGTAGACGCTGTAGTTCGAGAACGCCGCCGGGGTCGGGAACGTGCCGTGGATACCCAACCCGAAGTACAGGTAGGGATCGCTGGACAGCGCGGCGTCGGAGGTGACCCCCACATTCGCCAGGTCCACCGAACGCTCCCCGTCGTACTGCACGCAGTTCGGGGTGCGAGCACCGGTGCACTGCGGCAGCTCCGGGCTGGTGCCGAGCAGCGAGAACGCACTGACGGTGGACACCCACGCGCCGTTGTAGCCGTAGTACCCGTTCTTCACACCGCGCCCGTCGAGCTGGATGACGCCGGTGTTGCCTCCGGTGCGGAACGCGTCCTGGGTCAGGTCCGACACCGGCTTGGGGTTGGCGTGCACCGGGACCCGCAGCTGGGTCCCGCCGGCCGCCGGGGTCAGCGTGATGCGGCCACTGGCGTCGGCGACGTACTGGCGGGGCAGCCCCACCTGGGTCGGCGACACGGTCTGGTCGATCGTCTTGCGCATCTGGTCCCGGTTGGCGGTCATCGTGATGGTGAACTGCCCGGTGCTGTTGGCCGGCACGGTGATGCTGGGTTGGCTGAGTGAGTAGGACACGCCGGGCATGGCCGTGATCGGCCGGTAGTTCAGGTTGTACGTCGCGGCGCTGTCACCCTGGTTGTCCACGGTGATGGTCTTTTCCAACGTCGCGGTCGGCGTGGACACCTCGACCACACCGAAGGACGCCGAGATCACCGAGAACTCGTCGGCGACGTAGGCCAGCACCTTGTTGTTCAGCGCGGCCTGGGCGTCGACCCGGCCGGAGCCGACCCGGTTCGGCGCGTACGCGGCGCCGCTCTGGAACCCCTCGGTGGACAGGTCGTGGACCGCGGTGTTCATGACGTCGGCCTTGACCTGCTCGGTGGTCCAGTCCGGGTTCTGGTGCCGGATCAGGGCTGAGACACCGCTGATCACCGGGGCGGCCATGGACGTCCCGGAGATGGTCAGGCTCTGGTCACCGGTGCCCACGTTGGCCGAGGTGGTGTTGACGCCGGGCGCGGTCACGTCCGGCTTGACCGACTGGCGGGTCCCCCGCGAGGAGAAGCCGGCCAGCGTGTCGACCGCACTCGGGTCGGTCACGGTGGCCGCGGCGGCCAGCGAGTCGCCGAAGTGGATCGTCAGCGTCTCGCCGTTGTTCAGCGCGTCGATCAGGGTCTGCCCGTCGGTGGCGCGGACCAGGATCCCCGGGATGTCCGGGTCGCCGTTGATCCCCGTGGTCAGGGCATCGTCGTCGCTGACGATGACGAACCCGTCGGCACCGGCGGCCTTGGCGTTCCCGGACTTCGTGATCGAGCCGCAGGCGAAGCCGTCGGCCTGGATGATCAGGAACTTGCCGGTGTAGTCCCCGGACAGCGGCGAGCAGGCGGCCGGGTCATCACCGGCCACCGGCAGGGTCAGGTCACCGGTGACGTCGCCGGTCCCCTCGTACAGCACCGAGCGCAGGCCCGGGCGGATGTCGGGGTCGAACAGGTCGGGCTGGTTGGTGATCTCCCAGCCGTCGAAGACGGAGAAGCCGTCGTCGGAGGCGGCCACCGACAGCACCGACGGGTAGTTGCCCGGCGAGCCGTCGACGTTGTAGACGTCGCCGGAGTTGCCGGCGGAGAAGACCATCATGACGCCCTGCGCCTGCAGGTCGCCGGCAAGGATGCCGTCGGCGTCGTCGACGATGCCGTAGGTGCTGCCCAGGGACTGGTTGACGACGTCGAGCTTGTCGTCGGTGCTGCCGTCGCCGTTGGGGTCCAGCGCCCACTCCATGGCGGCGCCGATCACGTTCGTGGATCCCTCGCAGCCGAAGACCCGCAACGCCCACAGGTTGGCCTGGGGTGCCATCCCCGGGCCGATCCGCATCGCCTTGAGGTCGAGGTTGGTGTCGTAGCTCCCGGTGTACGTCGTCCCGTCGGCGTTGACGCCGTACCCGGCGGCCGTGCCGGCGACGTGCGAGCCGTGCCCGTTGCAGTCCAGCGGGTTGGGGTCCGGCTGCGGGATGGAAGCGGGGTCGGCACCGTCGTAGGCGTCGCCCACGAAGTCGTAGCCGCCGACCACCTTGGCGTTGGGGAACACTCCCGCCGGTGCGGGCTCAGCCTCGTGGGCGTGGATGGCGTCGTACTGCGCGACGTCACCGGAGCCGCCGAAGTCGGTGTGGGTGTAGTCGATGCCGGTGTCGATGACGCCGACGTCGATGCCCTGGCCGGTGTTGCCCAGCGCCTCCCAGACCTGTGGGGCCTTGATCAGTTCGGCGACGCCGGCGTTGTCCAGCGTCTTGGGGGCGATCGGGTGGACCGCGGTGACGCCTGGCATCGAGAACAGCGCCTGGTAGTTGGACACATCGGTGGTGATCGCCAGTCCGGCGGACACCGCTGCGGTCCGGTACAGGACCTTGGATCCGGCCGGCAGCCGGCGGATCAGCGCGTCCTGCAGGGTGCCGATCCGGGCCTTTGCGGCCCGGGCGGCGGCGCGGGCAGCTCCCTGGCCCCGGCCAGCGGTGTCGGTGAAGACCCGCCCCGACGCCTGCGCGTCCAACTGCAGGTAGAACGCAAATCGGCCAGCGGTCGGCAGCGCGGCCTGCACTCTGCTGCGCTGCACGGCGTCCCGGAGGGCCGCGCTCTGGTCTGCGTTGATCGGGGTAATGACCAACGCTCCCGAACCGTCGGGTGCCGTAGGCGCCGCGGTGGCGATGCCCACCCCCACCTGTGAGGCCACCGCGGCGGTCATCGCGACAATCGCGATCCGGCGGCGCCCCCTTCGCACTGTGTGACTCACATCCACTCCATCGGGGAAGTTTGTCCGGCCGTCATCGACCCGCCAGGTCCTAGCCCACCCCGCGCATCGAAATGCGCCCGACCACCTGGGCCGGGCGCCGATCCACCACCCTCGCGGGGCAGGGTAGCGGCATTGGCGGGCCCGTTGCCGCCGGGGCAGCATCAGCCGGTCGCCGTCACCCCTGGGCTGCGGGTCCCTCCGTGGGCGGGCAGCACGCTGCCCCGGGGGCCGGGGCGGGCAGCAGGCTGCCCCCGGAGGCCGGGCCTCCGGGGGCAGCGTTGGAGCTGGGTGGGACCTCTGGATCGGAGCGGGTCAGCCGGTCAGCGCGCGCTCACCTGCACGCTCCTGACCACCGTGGTCAGGGTCGGAATCGCCAGCGACTGCAGGGCGGTGGCCACCTGGGCCACCCCTGGGGACACCCCGCGGGCGGTGAACGAGTAGCTGATCGAGCCGCCCGCCGTCCCCTCGGTGCTGGTGACCCGCAGGTCCTCCGTCGGCGGACCGCTGATCTGGTCGCCGCCGGTGCCGTTGCCGTTCTCGGCACCCACCGTCAGACCGCTGCTGGCCGGCGGGCTGCCGGGCAGGTTGGTCGGGTCGTAGGCGTAGGTGATGTCCTCGGTGCCGTTCAGCCCGATCCACAGCTGGAACGTCTTGACGTCACTGGTGCCGTACAGGTTCTCCTGCCACTCCACCGCGAACCACTGCTCGCCGGTGGTGCTGTCCGACAGGATCGCCGCGTAGATCCCGGGCGCCCCCGAACCGTCCAGGTCGGTCCAGTACGGCGCCAGCACGTTGTTCGGCGCCGCCGGGTCCGGGAGCGTTTGCGGAACGAAGCTCACGTCACCGGTGGCAGCGCCGCCGACGACGGCGTACCCGTTCGAGGTGACCCCCAGGCTGCTGTAGGTCTGCCCGGCGTAGGTGAACGGTGCGGTGCTGTAGTTGATCGCCTCCTCATCGCCGATCGCGGTCGGCGTGATGCCGAGGTCGGCCAGGCTCAGGTACCCGAACAGCGAGCCCGGACCGATCGAGGGAACCCCCAGCTCGCCACCGGCCAGCGTCACGCTGCGGGAGCGGACGGTGCGCCGGTTGGTCTGGGTGGCACCCTCCACGGACGTGATCACCAGCTCCTGGGACACCGAGGACTGCACGGTGGCGTCGAACGAGCTGAAGCCGGTGTTGCTGGCCGTCACCTGGCAGGTGGACTCCGCGCCGACCGCGATCCGGTTCGGCGTGCATGTCGTGGTGACCGCAGCCTGGGCCACCGTCCGCTCGTAGGCGACCGGCAGGTGCACGTCGCGGTCCCCGTTGACGTCGTTGAGCAGGACCTCGCCGAAGTACTGGCCCGGCGCGACATCCGCCCCGTTGACCCGGATCCGCAGCTTCACCGATTGGCCCGGTGCCACCGTGAACGTCGAGGGCTCCACGCGGACCGTGCCGCCCGTCGCCGTACCCGAAGCGTTGTAGGTCAACGTCTGGTCACTGACGTTCGTGGCCGTCCGGAACGTCTGGCCGACCCCGGCCAGGGCCGGGAAGTTGATCGACGGGATGTTCAGGTCCACCCGGCGGGTGGGGAAGCGCGCGGACTGGTAGTAGCCGCGCGCCCCCTGGTCGAAGGTCAGTCCGGGGTCCCCGGCGAAGTTCAGGTCGATCCGACCCGCGCCGAAGTCGAACGGGTCGGCCGGGGTGACCGTGTCCTCCTTGACGACGTCGGTGGTGGCCGTCGTCATCAGGGCGGACTTGATCTGACCAGGCGTCCAGTCCGGGTGCAGCGAGGCCAGCAGGGCCGCCGAGCCCGCCACGTGCGGCGAGGACATCGACGTTCCGGCGATCGCCTGGAAGTACTGCCCCGGGGGACCCTCGGTGATGCCCTCGGGCGTCGGGGTGTGCCCGGCCAGGATCTCCACGCCCGGCGCGGTCACGTCCGGCTTGAGGAAGTCCCCGCCCGGCCCGCGCGAGGAGAACGCCGCCATGACGTCGCCCTGCCCGAATGCCTTCACGCCCTGGGTGAAGCTCGCCGTCGCGCCCGGGTGGGCGTTCAGGAAGGCCACGAAGTCGGTGCCGTCGGCCAGGTGGACCGCCGGTAGCCAGTGGTTGTCGGTCTCGACATCGGCCAGCGTGGGGTTGTACAGGACCATGCCCACGGCTCCGCCCTGCAGCACGTTGTAGCCCTTCTCCACGCGGGCGATCGCGCCCCGCTCGCAGGCCACGATCTTGCCGGTGAACGTGCCGGCCGGTGCTGGGTTCGTGCACAGCGAGTCGTAGCCCGGTGCGCTCTGCGCGAAGACGATCGGCGCCGGTCCAGCACCGGCGGTGATCGACGCCCCGGTCGCGGTGAAGGTGTCCCCGCCGCCGGTGACGGTGAGGGTGGACTGGAACTCGCGGGCCTGGGTGGAGGCGGCCACGCTGGTCAGCCAGGGACTTACGTGGTTGACTGTGCTCGCGGTGGGGCCGTCGTTGCCGGCCGAGGCCGACACGAAGACGCCGGCGGTGTAGGCGTCGAGGAAGGCCAGCTCCACCGGGTCGGAGTAGGGGTTCGTGCCCCCGGAGATGGAGAAGTTGATGACATTGACGCCGTCCTCGATCGCCTGGCCGACGGCGGCGACGGAGTCGGTCTGGAAGCAGCCGTTGGCGCCGCAGACCTTGTACGCCGCGATGTGCGCGCCCGGGGCGATCCCGTGGATGGCGCCGCGGTCGACACCCAGGACCACCGCGTTGGCGACCGGGGCACCGCCCGAGGTCGTCGAGGTGTGGGTGCCGTGCCCGTTGCTGTCCCGCGCGCTGTCCGGATAGACCTCCTGACCGGGGTACACGCTGTTGTACCCGTCGAGGAACGGCTGGCCGGAGATCAGCTTGTCGTTGCAGACGAAAACGTCGGTGGCCGGAGTGAGCGGGTTGTCACCGAAGTTGCAGACCCGCGGCCGGCCGTCGGCGCGCGGCGGCGCCGCGCTGATGCCCGGGTCGAGGTAGGAGGGGTGCTCGGGCCAGCTGCCGGTGTCCAGGACACCGACGATCGCGCCCTCTCCGGCGGTCACGTCGGAACCGAGCGCGGCGTACAGCGTCGGGGCGCCGATGAAGGCCGGGCTGGAGTCGGTCAGCGGCTGGGACAGCCCGTCCCGCTGGACGGCGACGACACCCGGGAGGTTGACCAGGTCACGCGCCCGGTTGGCCGGGAGGGTGACGGCCAGGCCGCCGTACACAGTGCGCAGCCGGGAGCCGACTTGCGCGGTGGGGACGGCGCGGCGCAGGGCCGCGGTGAACGCGTTCTCCATCCCGCTGATGTAGGTCTCGTAGCGGCGCGACGCGGCGCTGCTGCGGTTGAACTTGCCCCGGGGCGCGGCCGTGGCAGCGTACCCACTGACGTCACCGGCGTACGTCGCCAGGGGCGCGTAGTCCAACTTGACGACGACGCGGGTCGGCGCCGTTCCGGTAGCCGAGAGCACCGTTTGGTCGCTCTGGGCCAGGCTGTTGCCGGTCGACTTGGCTGCGACGACGCGGCTGGTGGCCGTCGCCGCCGATGCTGACAGGTCCGCCGGATCCGCGGCGGCACTGACGGCCGGCGTACCGGCCAACGCGACCGCGGCCAGTGCCGTGGCCGCGAGGGCCCGACCCGGCCGCCAGCCGCGGCGGTGCTTCGCTGATGACATGAGCTCCCCTTGTGCGTCGCTAGGACACGACATCGATGTGTGGCGCGGACGCTAGTGCCGAGAGTCACCGTGCCGCTACCGCTCGGCACCAATTCGCGGCAGGATCGTGCCCGGCCCGACGTGTTGCTAGGCCACGCGAGGAATGCTGGCCCCAGATTGACTCCGTAAAGTTACCGTTATGCAACTTTGAGACAACTGGCGTTACGCACTATCCAGGTTCGACGGGTACCCTCCCCCTCGGCTCGCCGGAGCGGGTGTGACCAGAGTGTTCGGTGATTCGGAGTGACACCATGCAGGTAATGAGTTCGGTGCTGAGCCGGACTGACACCACGGGTACCTACGTCAGCCACCCTGTGCTCGACGCGACCGCCCTCAACCGCGAGATCCTGAT
>JBBPYA010000143.1:0-6637 GCA_038200385.1 Mycobacteriales bacterium | reverse complement strand
GAGGCCGTCCGCCGCTCGATGCGCGAGCACCGCGGCGTACTCGCTGTAGGCGGCGGGGCGGTGCTCGACCCGGCGGCCCGCGCGCTGCTCGCCGGCCACCCGGTGGTCTTCCTCAAGGTCGGCCTCCCGGACGCCGTACGCCGGATGGGCCTGGCCCGCGACCGGCCGGCGGCACTGGGAAGCCCGCGCGCCCAGCTGCTGGGCCTGCTGCGCGACCGGGAACCGCTCTACGTCGAGGTGGCCGCGGCCACCGTCGGCACCGACGGCCGCAGCCCGGCCGAGGTCGCCGAAGCGGTGCTGGCGGCGCTGGCGCGTCTGTAGGGAGCCGGCTGCCCGGTTAGCATTGTGTCTCGTGGCCACGACCAACGACTTGAAGAACGGCATGACCCTGGACCTCGACGGCCAGCTTTGGAACGTCGTGGAGTTTCAGCACGTGAAGCCGGGTAAGGGTGGCGCCTTCGTGCGAACGACGCTGAAGAACGTGCGCACTGGCAAGGACGTCGACAAGACCTTCAACGCCGGCGTCCGGGTGGAGGTGGCGGTCGTCGAGAAGCGCGAGATGAGCTTTCTCTACCGCGACGGCTCCGACTTCGTGTTCATGGACACCGAGACCTATGACCAGCAACACGTGTCGGCGGAGACGGTCGGCGGGACCGCGGCCTACCTGCTGGAGAACATGGCCGCGACCGTGACGGTGCACGAGGCAACGCCGCTGTCCGTCGAGCTGCCCGCCTCGGTCGAGCTGCTGATCGCCGAGACGGATCCCGGTGTGCAGGGCGACCGGTCCACCGGCGGCACCAAGCCGGCCCGGCTCGAGACCGGCGCCAGCATCGCCGTACCGCTGTTCATCGCTACCGGCGAGAAGGTGCGGGTCGACACCCGGGACGGCCGCTACCTCGGCCGGGTCAACAGCTAGGCCGCGGGCGTGCCGGCCCGGTCCAAGGCGCGCAAGCGCGCCGTCGACATTCTCTTCGAGTCCGAGTTGCGGGGCACCGACCCCGTGCGCACGCTGGCCGATTGGCGAGCCCGCGCCGACCCGCCGGTCCCGGCGTACGCCGTTGCACTGGTGGAGGGGGTGACCGCTCGACGCGACGAGCTGGACGAGCTGCTGGGGCGTCATGCCGAGGGCTGGACGGTGGCACGGATGCCGACCGTGGACCGCATCGTGTTGCGGATCGGCGCCTACGAGCTGCTCTGGTGCCCCGACATCCCGGCCGCCGTCGCGATCAGCGAGGCGGTGGGACTGGCGGGGACGCTGTCTACCGACGACTCGCCGTCGTTCGTCAACGGGCTGCTCGCCCGTCTGCTGGAGCTACGACCGGAGTCGGCCGGCGGCGCAGAGGCCGGCTCAGACGGCGGCCTCGACCGCCCGCCGGGCGTCGGGGGAGAGGACCCCCCAACCGATCAGCTGCTCGGTGAGCAGGCTGGGACTCTCGTCATAGATCACCGCGAGTGACCGCAGGTCCTCCTGGCGGATCGAGAGGACGCGTCCGTTGTAGTCGCCCCGCTGGCTCTGGATCGTCGCGGCGTACCGGGCCAGTGGGCCCGCCCGCTCTGCCGGCACCGAGCTCAGCTGCTCCAGGTCGATGACCAGGCGGGGGGCCGGCTCAGCGGCGCCGTTGGGGCCGCCCTCGGGCAGCAACTCGGCCACCGGTACGCCGTAGAACGCGGCCAGCTCGGCCAACCGCTGCACCGTCACCGCCCGGTCGCCACGTTCGTAGGAGCCGACGACCACGGCCTTCCAGCGACCATGCGACTTCTCCTCGACGCCGTGCAAGGAAAGACCCTGCTGGGTCCGGATGGCACGCAGCCGCGCGCCCAAAGCCTTGGCGTAGTCGGTCATGGGTCGTCCTTGGGAAGGAGGGATGGACAGCGGATTGATTACGCTCTGTAACCGTATTCGGCAAGCTACGCAGGGTCAAGGCGCCATTCGGCCGCAGTTCGGCGGGCGGCTGGCCGCGCGGCTGTGCCGCACCGGGCCTCGCGTCGGTTCTGGCCGGCGGTGTCGTTTCACCCGGCTATCACCCGCGGAATCGGCACCAGTCGCTGGGGATCGCCTGCCGGGGACGTCACCCGGCGCGTTCTCCCGTCGCGCTCTCTCCCGGCGCGCTCTCTCCGGCGCTGCGGACAGGGGACCAGGGCCACCGTTTGCTACCGTACGGCGGCGTCCACAGACGCATCGACGTCCTTTAAGACCCGTCCGGTGAGGCGGGGAAGGAGGTCCGACCGTTGGTGAACAACGTCCAGCCGGCGCGCCAAGGCCGCGCCCGCCCCGGTCGTCGGCCGGTCTCCGGCGACCCGGCCACCGCCCGCCCGGTGCTCGAGGCGGCCGACGTCGCCCGGGCGCTGACCCGGATCGCTCACGAGGTGCTCGAGCGCACCCGCGGCGGCACCGATGTCGTGGTGGTCGGTATCCCTACCCGCGGCGCGACGCTGGGCCACCGGCTGGCGGCCCGGATGAGTTCGATCGAGGGCCGCACCGTGCCCGTCGGGACGCTCGACATCACGATGTACCGCGACGACCTGCGGCTGCGCGGGGTCCGGGCGCTGGCCGAGACCGACCTGCCGCCGGATGGACTGGACGACATGCTGGTCGTGCTGACCGACGATGTCCTGTTCTCGGGCCGGACGGTGCGGGCCGCCCTCGACGCGCTGTCCGACCTCGGGCGTCCACGGGCGGTGCAGCTCGCCGTACTCGTGGACCGTGGCCACCGGGAGCTGCCGATCAAGGCCGACTACGTCGGGAAGAACCTGCCCACTTCCCTCGGGGAGACGGTCCACGTGCTGCTCGAGGAGAACGACGGTCGCGACGCCGTCCTGCTCGGTCCGGCGGACTCGATCCGGTCGGAGGTGGCCGAGTGAGGCGGCACCTGCTGTCGGCCGCCGACCTCGGTAGGGACGATGCCCTGCTGGTCCTGGACACGGCTGAGCAGCTGGCCCGGGTCGCGGACCGGCCGATCAAGAAGCTGCCGACCCTGCGCGGCCGCACGGTGGTCAACCTGTTCTTCGAGGACTCGACCCGGACCCGAACCTCGTTCGAGGTCGCGGCCAAGCGGCTGTCCGCGGACGTGATCAACTTTTCCGCCAAGGGCTCCAGCGTGTCGAAGGGGGAGAGCCTCAAGGACACCGCCCTGACCCTGGAGGCGATGGGGGCGGACGCCGTGGTGATCCGCCATTGGGCGTCCGGAGCGCCGCACCGGCTGGCCACCTGGATCTCGGGCAGCGTCGTCAACGCCGGTGACGGGACGCACGAGCATCCGACCCAGGCACTGCTGGACGCCTTCACGATGCGCCGCCGGCTGGGCCGGCTCGAGGGGCTGCGGGTGGCGATCGTCGGCGACGTGCTGCACAGCCGGGTCGCCCGCTCGAACGTGCTGCTGCTGGACACCCTCGGCGCCGCCGTGACGCTGGTCGCCCCGCCCACCCTGTTCCCCGTGGGGGTCGACGACTGGCCGGCCGAGGTGAGCTACGACCTCGACGGCGTCCTGCCCAAGAGCGACGTCGTCATGATGCTGCGGGTCCAGCGGGAGCGGATGAGCGCGGCGTTCTTCCCCAGCGCCCGGGAGTACAGCCGCCGGTACGGGCTGGACGCGGCCCGGATGGCCCTGCTGCCGGAGGATGCGATCGTCATGCACCCGGGCCCCATGAACCGCGGTATGGAGATCGCAGCCGAGGTGGCCGACTCGGTGCGTTCGACGATCGTGGAGCAGGTTGCGAACGGGGTCAGCGTCCGGATGGCGGTGCTCTACCTCCTGCTGGGCGGCGCGCTGTCGGGTGCCGCGCTGTCGGGTGCCGTGGTCGAAGCGGAGCCGGGAGCGCCGGAATGAGCGACTGGCTGATACGCGGGGCCGCGTTGCCCGGTGGCGAGCCGGCGGACCTCCGGTTGGACGGGGGGGTGATCGCGGAGGTGGGCAGTCGCCTGGACGGCACCGGCGCGCGGGTGCTGGCCGCCGACGGGTTGGTGGCGCTGCCGGGGCTGGTGGACCTGCACACCCACCTGCGCGAGCCGGGTCGCGAGGATGCCGAGACCATCGCCTCCGGCACCCGGGCGGCCGCGCTGGGGGGCTTCACCGCCGTACACGCGATGGCCAACACCGATCCGGTGGCCGATGTCGCCGGCGTGGTCGAGCAGGTCTGGCGGCTGGGTCAGGAGGCCGGATACTGCGACGTCCACCCGGTCGGCGCGGTGACCGTGGGGCTGGCCGGCCAGAAGCTGGCAGAGCTCGGGGCGATGGCCGACTCCGCGGCCCGGGTGCGGATCTTCTCCGACGACGGGCACTGCGTCGAGGATGCGGTGCTGATGCGGCGCGCGCTGGAGTACGTCAAGGCATTCGGCGGGTTGATCGCCCAGCACGCGCAGGAGCCGCGGCTGACAGAGGGCGCCCAGATGAACGAGGGGGTGGTCTCCGCCCGGCTGGGCCTGGCCGGCTGGCCGGCCGTGGCCGAGGAGTCGGTGATCGCCCGGGACTGCCTGCTGGCGGCCCACGTGGGCTCCCGGCTGCACGTCTGCCACGTCTCCACCGCCGGCTCGGTGGAGATCTTGCGCTGGGCGAAGGGCAAGGGCTGGCGGGTGACCGCCGAGGTGACGCCGCACCACCTGCTGCTGACCGACGAGTTGGCGGCGACGTACGACCCGGTCTACAAGGTCAACCCGCCGCTGCGGACGGCGGAGGACGTCGAGGCGCTCCGGGACGCGCTGGCCGACGGCACGATCGACGCGGTCGCCACCGACCACGCGCCGCACGCGCTGGAGGACAAGGAGACCGAGTGGAGCGCGGCGGCGTTCGGAATGCTCGGGCTGGAGACCGCCCTGTCGGTGGTGGCGGAGGCGATGGTGGCGACCGGGCGGCTGGACTGGGCCGGTGTGGCCGACCGGATGTCGGTGCGACCGGCCCAGATCGCCGGGATCGCCGGCCAGGGACAGCGGCTCCAGGCCGGTGCACCGGCCAACCTGGTGCTGGTCGACCCGGCCGCCCGCACGGTGGTCGACCCGTCGGCACTCGCCTCGCGGAGCCGCAACACGCCGTACGCCGGCCGGGAGCTGCCGGTGCGGGTGCAGGCCACCTTCCTCCGCGGCCGGCCGACCGTGCTGGACGGGAAGCTGGCGTGACCGGCAGGGTGCCCGCGCTGCTGGTCCTCGAGGACGGCCGCAGCTTCACCGGCGAGTCCTACGGCGCCGCCGGCGAGACGTTCGGGGAGGTGGTGTTCGCCACCGGGATGACGGGCTACCAGGAGACGGTGACCGATCCCTCCTACGCGCGCCAGATCGTGGCGATGACCGCGCCGCAGATCGGCAACACCGGGGTCAACGAGCAGGACGACGAGGGCGGCCGGATCGCCGTGGCGGGCCTCGTCGTCCGCAACCCGGCCCGGCGGGCCAGCAGCTGGCGCGCCGAGGGCCGGCTCGAGGAGAGCCTGGTCGCGGGCGGGGTCGTGGGCATCGCTGGGGTCGACACCCGGGCGCTCACCCGTCACCTGCGCGATCGCGGCGTGATGCGGGCGGGCATCACGACCGCCGGAACCGCCGCGGCCGACCTGCGAGCGCGCGTGCAAGCCACTCCGCGGATGTCCGGCGCCGACCTCGCGGGCGAGGTCAGCACCGCCGAGCCGTACGTCGTCCCCCCGCTGGGCCGCCGCCGCTTCCGGGTTGCCGCGCTGGACCTCGGCCTCAAGCGGTCGAGCGCCCGCCACCTGGCCGCCGCCGGCTGCGAGGTGCACGTGCTGCCGGCGGCCAGCACCACGGACGACCTGCTCGGAGTCGACCCCGACGGGGTCTTCCTGTCCAACGGGCCTGGTGACCCGGCGACGGCGGTGGCTGCGGTGGCCGCGGTCCGCGGCGTCCTGGAGCGCGACCGCCCGGTGTTCGGGATCTGCTTCGGGCACCAGGTCCTCGCCCGCGCCCTGGCGCTCTCGACGTACAAGCTCCGCTACGGCCACCGCGGGATCAACACGCCGGTGCGCGACCGGGCCACCGGGCGGGTCCACGTGACCAGCCACAACCACGGCTTCGCCGTTGCCGCCCCGCTCGATGGCCCGTTCGACACGCCGTTCGGCCCGGCGGAGGTCAGCGCGGTCTCGCTCAACGACGGGGTGGTGGAAGGGCTGCGCTGCCGCGAGGTGCCGGCCTTCAGCGTGCAGTACCACCCGGAGGCCGCCCCCGGTCCGCACGACGCGACCGGGCTGTTCGCCGCCTTTGTCGACCTGATGGCCGGTGCCAGGGCGCGGGTCGGCTGACGTGCCACGCCGCCGCGACCTGTCCTCGGTCCTGGTGATCGGCTCCGGGCCGATCGTGATCGGCCAGGGCGCCGAGTTCGACTACTCGGGTACCTCGGCCTGTCGGGTGCTGCGGGCCGAGGGGCTGCGCGTGATCCTCGTCAACAGCAACCCAGCAACGATCATGACCGACCCGGACGTGGCAGACGCGACGTACGTCGAGCCGGTCACGCCCGCGGTGGTCGCCCGGGTGATCGAGCGGGAACGCCCGGACGCGCTGCTCGCCACCCTCGGCGGGCAGACCGCGCTCAACACGGCGGTCGCCCTGGCCGACGCCGGCGTGCTGGACCGGTACGGCGTCGAGCTGATCGGCGCCGGTCTCGACGCGATCCGGGCCGGCGAGGACCGGGCCCTGTTCTCGAAG
>JBBPYA010000142.1:0-4967 GCA_038200385.1 Mycobacteriales bacterium | reverse complement strand
CCGAGCACTCGCCAGGTGGCCCCGCTCGGCACCCGGGGCGTGCAGTGCAACCGCCAGCCGAGTTCGGCCAGCGTGCGGTCGGCCTTGAGGTGGTTGCACCGGCGGCAGGCCGCCACCACGTTGTCCCACACGTGCAGCCCGCCGCGGCTGCGCGGGACCACGTGGTCGATGCTGGTCGCGGCGGCGCTGCAGTAGACGCAGCGTCCCCCGTCCCGGGCGAAGACCCCTCTGCGGGACAGCGGGGTGTGCGCGGGGTAGGGCACCCGGACGTAGCGGGTCAGCCGGACGACGGCGGGGATGGCCACGACGGTCGTGCTGCTGTGCATCGAGTCCGCGGTGTCCTGGACCGCCACCGCCTTGGCGGACAGGATCAGGACGACGGCACGGCGCGAAGGCACGACGCACAACGGTTCGTACGTCGCGTTCAGCAACAGTGTCACGGTCGTCCGGACCACACACCACCTCCGACCGGCAACAAGTCAACCGGACAACCGGCGCCAATGCACGCACTATCGGGCGGTTGCCCCGACGGCACCGGCCGGCTGCAAGCGGCCGTAGGGTCTGTCCGGTGAGCTCTCCCTATCCTTCCGCGCCCCGCGCGGACGTCGTCGACGTCGTGCACGGGCATGACGTCCCCGACCCGTACCGGTGGCTGGAGACGGCCGACGATCCTGACACCGAGGCGTGGGCCGCCGCCCAGGACCGGCTCGCCACGGAGCACCTGGACGCGCTGCCCGGCAGGGACGCGCTGCGTTCCCGACTCGGTGCCCTCGCGGGAGCCGGCGCCGTCGGGGTCCCGGTGTGGCGCGGCGATCGGGCGTTCTACACCCGTCGGGACCCGGGACAGGAACACGCCGTCCTGCGGGTCCGCGAGTCCGACGGCAGCGAGCGGGTGCTGGTGGACGTCGCCGGGATCGACCCCGCCGGGACGACGACGCTGGACGCCTGGTCACCCAGCATCGAAGGCGAGCGGCTGGCCTACCAGCTGTCCTCCGGAGGTGACGAGGAGTCGATGCTGCACGTCCTGGACGTGTCCACCGGGGCTGCGGTCGAGGGGCCGATCGACCGGTGCCGCTACTCCCCCGTGGCCTGGGTGCCCGGCGGCGACGAGCTGTTCTACGTCCGCCGGCTGCCGCCGCAGGACGTGCCGGCCGGGGAGGAGCAGTTCCACCGCCGGGTTTGGCGGCACACCGTCGGGACCGAGCCCGGCACCGACGTCGAGGTGCACGGCGACGGCCTGGACCCGACCAACTACTACGACGTCCAGGTGTCCCGCGACGGCCGCTGGCTCGTGGTGGCCGCCAGCGCGGGAACCGCTCCCCGCAACGACGTCTGGATCGCCGACCTCACCGGTTCGGGGGCCCTGGCCGAGGTGCAGGTCGGTGTCGACGCCCGGTGCGGGGCCTGGGTCGCCCACGACGGCAGGCTGTACCTCCTCACCGATCGGGACGCTCCCCGCGGACGGCTGTGCGCCGCGGACCCCCGCTCGCCGGCGTACGAGTCGTGGCGCGACGTGGTCCCGGAGTCGGCCACCGACCGGCTGGAGGACGTTGCGCTGGTGAACGGCCCGCACGCCGGGCCGCTGATCCTGGCCGCGCACGGCCGCGACGCCAGCAGCCGGCTGTCGGTGTTCGATCCGACCAACGCCACCCGGATCTGCAGCGTCGAGCTGCCCGGCACCGGCTCGGTGGTCGGCCTGCACTCCCATCCCGAGGGCGGCACCACGGCGTGGATCGGCTACACCGGCTACGACGCGCCCTCGTCCGTGCTGCGCTGGGACAGCGCCTCGCCGTACGCCACCACGGTCTGGGAACGCGCTCCCGGCGGCGACGCGCACACCGACCTCACGGTGACCGAACTGCACTACCCGTCGGCCGACGGGACCGAGATCCACCTGTTCGTGCTCAGCCAGGACGGGTCCGCGGCGACTGCGCGGCCGACCGTGCTCTACGGGTACGGCGGCTTCGACATCTCGCTGACCCCGGCCTGGTCGGCGGCGATCCTGGCCTGGGTCGGCGCCGGCGGGGTGTGGGCCGTGGCGAACCTGCGCGGCGGTTCGGAGAACGGGCAGGCCTGGCACCGGTCCGGGATGCGGGCGGCCAAGCAGAACGTGTTCGACGACTTCGTCGCCGCCGCGGACACCCTGATCGGCGCCGGCTGGACCACGCCTGAGCAGCTGGGCATCTTCGGTGGCTCCAACGGAGGTCTGCTGGTCGGCGCAGCGCTCACCCAGCACCCCGACCGCTACGCCGCGGTGGTCTGCAGCGCCCCCCTGCTGGACATGCTGCGCTACGAGCTGTTCGGGCTGGGCCGGACCTGGAACGACGAGTACGGCACCGCCGCGGACCCCGAGGAGTTCGGCTGGCTGCTCGGGTACTCCCCCTACCACCACGTGACCCTTGGTACGGCGTACCCGGCGGTGCTGTTCACGACGTTCGACTCCGATACCCGGGTCGATCCGCTGCACGCCCGCAAGATGTGCGCGGCCCTGCAGCACGCCACCGCCGGCATCGGGCCGATCCTGCTGCGCCGGGAGACCGACGTGGGGCACGGTCAGCGCTCGGTCAGTCGCACCGTGGACCTGAGCACCGATCAGCTGGCCTTCCTGGCCGCCCACACCGGCCTGGACCTCGCCGCCGGGTACGCCGCGCGGTGAGCCCGGACAGCGCCCTCGTGCTCGCCGAACCGGCGTGCGTGACGGGGGCCGGCAGCAGTCTGTGCCGGTTCGTCTACCAGGTCACCGGCGTGGACTGGTTGGCCGCCAGCGCGGACGCGGTGATCGCCAAGCCGGCCAAGATCGTCGTCATCGTCGTGCTGGCGCTCGTCGTGCGCTACCTGGTGCACCGCGCCATCCGCCGGCTCACGCGCACGACCGGGGTCGGGCATCTCCCGATGGCGCTGCGCCCGCTGGCCGACAGGGACGAGACGGTCGCCAAGGCCGCCGGTGATCGACGTCGACAGCGCGCGGAGACGATCGGCTCGGTGCTGCGCAGCCTGGTCTCGCTGATCACGCTGTCCGTCGCCCTGATGCTGATCCTCGGCGAGCTCGGCATCAACCTCGCGCCGATCATCGCCAGCGCCGGCATCGTGGGAGTCGCGCTCGGCTTCGGCGCGCAGAACCTGGTCAAGGACTTCATCTCCGGGATCTTCATGATCCTGGAGGACCAGTACGGCGTCGGTGACGTCGTCGACCTGGGGGAGGCCACCGGCGTCGTGGAGTCCATGGGATTGCGGGTCACCACCTTGCGCGACGTCAGCGGCATGGTCTGGTACGTCCGCAACGGCGAGGTGCTGCGGGTCGGGAACAAGACCCAGGGCTACGCGCAGGTCGTGTTGGACCTTCTGGTCGCTCACGACACCGACCTGGACGAGGCGCGGGCCGCCATGAAGACGGTGGCCGACGCGCTGCGGCAGGAGGACACCTGGGCGTCGACGATCCTGGCCGAGCCCGAGGACCTCGGCGTGGAATCGATCACCGCGCAGGGCATCACGCTGCGGCTCGTGGTCCGCACGACGACCTCGGATCAGTGGCGGGTCGCCCGCGAGCTGCGGTTGCGGATCAAGGAGCAGTTCGACCGGGAGGGGATCCGCACCCCGCCGGCGTATCCGATCGGGCCCACGGACGCCGGCAACTGAGCGTGGCGATCCGCTCGTCCGCCTCGCGCGCAACGACTACCGTCCAGAGCGGCCACTCGCCAAGTGGGCACAGATGGTCAAGAATCCAACGCAATGGGTGAACACTCGGCGCGCGCAGCGGCCCGTACCTCCGAGCCGCCGGCGCCGGTGGACGGGGGCTCCCAGGTGCCAACGGCTGAGCCGGATCGGGCGGCGACGTACCGCGAAGTATTCGGCGTACGCGAGTTCCGCTACCTGTTCAGCGCGTACCTGTTCTCCCTGATCGGGGACCAGCTGGCCAAGGTCGCGCTGTCCATCGTGGTGTTCGACCGGACCGGGTCGGCGCTGCTGTCGGCGATCACGTTCGCGGTCAGCTACCTGCCCTGGCTGATCGGCGGTCCGCTGCTGTCGGTGTACGCCGACCGGCTGCCGCGCCGGGCAGTCATGATCGGCTGCGACCTGATCCGGATGGTGCTGATCGGCTCGCTCGCGCTGCCGTTCCTGCCCCTGTGGTCGATGGTGACGCTGTTGTTCGTCGCGAGCCTGCTGACCCCTCCCTTCGAGGCCGCCCGGGCCGCCACGACACCGGAAGTGCTCACCGGGGACCGCTACGCCGTGGGGCTGGCGCTGAGCAACATCACCGCGCAGCTGGCCCAGGTGATCGGGTTCGTCGCCGGGGGTGCCCTGGTAGCCGTGGTGTCCGCCCGGGGTGCACTGGTCCTCGACGCAGTGACGTTCGCGGTGTCGGCGGTGCTGCTCACGGTGGGAGTCCGGGTCCGACCGGCCGCCGAACAGGGCGAGCGCGCGTCCCTATTGGACGATGCCAGGACGGGCATCGCGACGGTGTTCGGGCTGCCTCGGGTCGGTCTGTTGATCGTGATGCTGTGGATCTCCTCCGCCCTGGGGTTCGCCCCGGAAGGCCTGGCGGCCGCGTACGCCGCCGAACTCGGCCAGGGCCCCGCCACAGTGGGGCTGCTGCTGGCCGCGAGTCCGCTGGGGCTGATCCTCGGCGGGATCGTCGTCGGCCGGATGCTGCGCCCCAGCCGGCGGATGGTGCTGCTCGTGCCGCTCGCCATGCTGTCCGTGCTCGCCCTGGTCCCGGCCGCGGCAGTGCACTGGCTGCCGCTGATCCTGGTGCTGTTCCTGCTGTCCGGGTTCGGCTTCTCCTACATCATCCCGCTCAACGTGATGGTCGTGAAGGCGATCCCGGCAGCCACCCGGGCCCGCGCGTTCGGGGTCGTCGCGACCGGGCTGCAGGCTGTGCAAGGGATCGGCATCGTGCTCGCGGGCCTCGTGGCCGACCTGCTCGCACCGAGCATCGTCGTCACCCTGTGCGGCATCCTCGGCACCGT
>JBBPYA010000141.1:0-14860 GCA_038200385.1 Mycobacteriales bacterium | reverse complement strand
GGCGGCACCGAGGGCCAGCACGACGCCCATCGGTGCGCTCCTGTCCAGCGCGGAGGATGGGGGATTCGAACCCCCGAGGGCTTGCACCCAACACGCTTTCCAAGCGTGCGCCATAGGCCAACTAGGCGAATCCTCCGCGCAGCACCTTACCGGGTCCGCAGCCGGGCGGTCGGTGTCCGGATTGCCCCGCCGCCGGGCCGCCGGGGCGGCTGTAGGGTGGCCGACGACCCCTCGTGCGGCGTCACCCTGTGAACCTCCCCAGGGCCGGAAGGCAGCAAGGATAAGCAGGCTCTGGCGGGTGCGCGAGGGGTCCCGCGTACCCCGGGCAGACTTGTCGGTGACCGCGCATAGGGTCGGGACCGGGCCGTCGAGGAGGGTGCTGTGGCGCTCGCGCTGTACCGCAAGTACCGCCCGGCGAGCTTCGCCGAGGTGGTCGGTCAGGACCACGTCACCGAGCCGCTGATCCAGGCCATCCGGAGCGGCCGGATCAACCACGCCTACCTGTTCTCCGGGCCGCGCGGCTGCGGCAAGACCTCCAGTGCCCGGATCATGGCCCGCTCGCTGAACTGCGAGCAGGGGCCCACGCCGACCCCGTGCGGTGTGTGCGATTCGTGCGTCGGGCTGGCCCCCGACGGCCCGGGAACGTTGGACGTGATCGAGATCGACGCGGCCAGCCACGGCGGGGTCGAGGACGCTCGGGAGCTGCGCGAGCGGGCGCACTACGCGCCGGTGAGTTCCCGGTACAAGGTCTACATCATCGACGAGGCGCACATGGTCACCACGCAGGGCTTCAACGCCCTGCTCAAGCTCGTCGAGGAGCCGCCGGACTTCCTGGTGTTCATCTTCGCCACGACCGAGCCCGACAAGGTGCTCGCGACGATCCGCTCGCGGACCCACCACTACCCGTTCCGGCTGCTGCCGCCCGGCGTGATGCGCGGCCTGCTGGAGCAGATCTGCGAGCAGGAGAAGGTCACCGTCGAGCCCGCGGTCTACCCGCTGGTGGTGCGTGCCGGCGGGGGGTCGGCCCGCGACTCGCTGTCGGTGCTGGACCAGCTCTTCGCCGGCGCCGGTGAGGAGGGGCTCAGCTACGCCCGCACGATCGGGCTGCTCGGCGTCACGGACGCGGCGTTGCTCGACGAGACCGTCGACGGGCTCGTCGCCGCCGACAGCGGCGCGGTCTTCGGATCCATCGACCGGGTTGTCGACGCCGGGCACGATCCGCGGCGCTTCGCCGCGGACCTGCTCGAGCGACTGCGGGACCTGATCGTGCTCGACGCCGTACCCGACGCGGCGGTGAAGGGGATGCTTGACGAGCCGGCCGACCAGCTCGAGAGGATGGCCGATCAGGCGGCCAAACTGGGTGCGGCGACGCTGTCCCGGCTGGCCGACATCGTGCACGAGGGACTGACGGAGATGCGCGGCACCACCTCGGCCCGACTGCTGCTGGAGCTGATCTGCGCCAGGATGTTGCTCCCGGCCGCGGCCACCGACTCCGGTGCCCTGCTGCAGCGTCTGGAGCGCCTCGAGCGCCGGATGGGCATCCGTAGCGAGCCGGCGAACTCCGACGGGCCGGTACGTCGATCCGCCGGTGAGCCGCGGTCCGCCCAGCCCGCTCCGACCGCCGTCGGCGGGCGGTCGGCGGCCCTTGACCGGCCGAAGCCAGTGCCGGTCCGCGAACCCTCGGCCGGGAACGGCGCTCTCCTGCCCGGCACGGACCCCGCCGGCTCTGTGGGGCAGCCGGCCACCGAGCAGCCCACCGGCGATTCAGCCACCAACGAATCAGCTACCCACGATTCAGCTACCCACGATTCAGCTACCCACGACTCGGCCACCCACGACTCGGCCACCCACGACTCGGCCACCGGGCCCGCAGTTGCCGACGGCGTGGATGTCGCCGCGATCCGGCAGATGTGGCCCGAGCTGCTGGACCGGGTCAAGCAGCGGCGGCGGGTCACGGCGGCTCTGATGATCAATGCGACCGCGCTGTCGGTGGACCGCGGGGTGCTGCGGCTTGGCATCGATTCGGTGGCCCTGATGCGGCTGCTCTCGCAGCAGCTGAATCTCGACATGATCGCGCTGTCGCTCAAGGACCTGCTCGGGGTGGACTGGCGGGTGGAGGCCGTCGTCCAGCAACCCGCGCTCAGCGACGCCTTCGAGCCCGATCCGCGCGACCAGGAGCCGGACGAGGGCCCACCGGCGCCACCGGCGACCCGCGATCCGGAATCCGATGCGGTGGCCCTGCTGGAAAAGCAGCTGGGCGCCCGCCGGATCGATCCCGAGCAGTGAGCCGACGGATACCCTGGGCGGACCCGGATCGAGCGGACCCGGATCACCCGTACCCCAGCAACGAAGACCCAGATCACCCGGACCCAGCGGCAGCAAGGAGCCATCGTGCAGCCCGGTGACCAGCCGAACATGCAGGACCTTCTCAAGCAGGCGCAGAAGATGCAACAGGACCTTGCTGCCGCGCAGGAGGAGTTGGCCAACGCCACGGTCGAGGGCAGCGCGGGTGGGGGCCTGGTCAAGGCCACCGTCACCGGCAGCGGCGAGCTGACCGAGCTGCTCATCGACGCGTCGGTGGTGGACCCGGACGACATCGAGACGCTGCAGGATCTGGTGGTTGCGGCCGTCCGGGACGCCACCCACTCGGCCGCCGAACTCGCCCAGCAGGCGATGGCTCCGTTGACCGGCGGGCTCGGCCTGCCGGGGATGTAGGCGTGTACGAGGGGCCCGTCCAGGACCTCATCGACGAACTCGGGCGGTTGCCCGGCGTCGGCCCCAAGGGTGCCCAGCGGATCGCGTTCCACTTGCTCACCGCGGATTCCGGCGACGTCACCCGGCTGATGGCCGCGCTGCAACGGGTGAAGGACGAGGTCGCGTTCTGCCGCATCTGCGGCAACGTGTCCGAGGGCGAGGAATGCCGCATCTGCCGTGACCCTCGCCGTGTCCTGGACGCGATCTGCGTCGTGCAGGAACCCAAGGACATCGTGGCGATCGAGCGGACGAACGAGTTCCGCGGCCGCTACCACGTGCTGGGCGGGGCGATCAGCCCGATCGAGGGGATCGGGCCGGACGAGCTGCGGGTACGGGAGTTGATGGTCCGGCTGCAGGACGGGGAGATCACCGAGCTGATCCTGGCCACGAATCCCAACCTGGAGGGCGAGGCGACCTCGACGTACCTCGCCCGGCTGGTCAAGCCGATGGGGCTCACGGTCACCCGGCTGGCCAGCGGCCTGCCCGTGGGCGGGGACCTTGACTACGCCGACGAGGTCACCCTCGGGCGGGCCTTCGAGGGTCGTCGCCGGGTCGACTGACCAGGTCCGGGGCGCCCGGTCTGCGTGGTTGCGTTCCGGTATCGGTCCCGTCCGGCGTCTCGCCACGGGACCGGCGCGGCGGCTAGGGTCCGCTCCGACCGTGGACAACAATTCCACCCGGCAGAGCGCTGCCGGCTATCAGCGAATGGGTTAGGTGTGGGAATGCAACGACCGAACAAGCGCCTGGCGATGATCGCCGCCACGGTGATCGCGACCATGGCGGCCAGCGCGTGTGCCTCCAGTGACCGCAGCCCTTCGACCGGCGGCGGCGACACCACCGCAAGCGGGGGCACGATGGTCTTCGGCGCGGCCGGTGACCCGAAGGTCCTGGACCCGGCGTTCGCCAGCGACGGCGAGACGTTCCGGGTCCTCCGGCAGATGTACGAGGGCCTGCTGACGAACGCCGAGGGCTCCTCCGAGCTCGTTCCGGCGCTGGCCGAGAGCTACCAGGCCAGCGACGACGGCCTGACCTACACGTTCTCGTTGCGCAAGGGCGTGAAGTTCCACGACGGCACCGACTTCAACGCCGCGGCGGTCTGCTACAACTTCGACCGCTGGTACAACTTCACCGGCCTGACCCAGAGCCCCAGCGTCTCGGCGTACTGGCAGGACGTGTTCGGCGGCTTCTCCGACGGGGCGACCCCCAGCCTGTACAAGTCCTGCTCGGCCACCGACGACTCGACCGCGGTCATCGCCCTGACCCGGGTGTCCAGCCGGTTCCCGGCGGCGCTGTCCCTGCCGTCGTTCTCGATGTCCAGTCCGGACGCGCTGAAGAAGTACGACGCGGACAACCTCACCGGCAGCGGCGACGCCCCCAGCTACCCGCCGTACGCGCTGGAGCACCCCACCGGCACCGGTCCGTTCGAGTTCGGCAGCTGGGACCGCTCCAACGGCAAGATCACGATCAAGCGGTTCGACGGCTACTGGGGTGACAAGGCCAAGCTGGACCAGCTGATCTTCTCCACGATCCCGGACGGCAATACCCGCAAGCAGGAGCTCGAGGCCGGCTCGATCGACGGCTACGACCTTGTCGCGCCGGGCGACATCTCCGACCTGGGGACCAAGGGCTTCAACGTCCTGACCCGCGACGCGTTCAACATCCTGTACCTCGGGATCAACCAGGGGAACTTCGACGGCGCGGCCGCGGCCGGCATCAACCCGAAGCTCGCCGACATCCGGGTCCGGCAGGCGATCGCGTACGCCATCGACAAGGACACCATGGTCAAGTCCCAGCTGCCCGACGGCGCGGAGGCGGCCCTGGAGTTCATGCCGAGCACGGTGGACGGCTGGACCGACCAGGTCACCAAGTACGACTACAACCCGGACAAGGCCCGGCAGCTCCTGAAGGACGCCGGAGCGCAGGGAACGACGTTGCGCTTCTACTACCCGACCGACGTCAGCCGGCCGTACATGCCCGACCCCGGCGCGATCTTCGAGGTCCTCAGCCAGAACCTGCAGGACGTCGGCTTCAAGATCAAGCCGGTGGCCCTGACCTGGAGCCCTGACTACCTCGACGCCGTGCAGAACGGGCAGGCCGACATCCACCTTCTGGGGTGGACCGGTGACTACAACGACGCCTACAACTTCATCGGCACGTTCTTCGACGCCAAGGCCGGCGGCAAGTCCAAGCTGGACTTCGGCGGCTACGTCAACAAGGACCTCTTCGCCGCGTTCGCCAAGGCCGACAGCGACCCGGATCCCGCGAGCCGGACCCAGGAGTACCAGGACCTGAACAAGATGATCATGGACTACCTGCCGGCCGTGCCGCTGTCGCACTCCCCGCCGGCGCTCGTCGTGGCCGGAAACGTCAAGGGTCTGGTCCCGAGCCCGCTGACGTCGGAGAACTTCGCACCGGTCACTATCAGCGGGTAACAGGTAAACCGCCTCCATGGCCCGTTTCATCGTCCGGCGGCTGCTGCAACTGATCCCGATCCTCTTCGGGCTGTCGGTGTTGCTGTTCGTCTGGCTGCGAAGTCTCCCGGGAGGGCCCGGCCGGGCCCTCCTGGGGGAGCGGGCCACCCCGGAGGCGGTCGCCCAGATCAACAAGGTGCTGGGACTGGACCAGCCGCTGTACGTGCAGTACGGCCGGTTCCTCGGCCGGATCGTCCGGCTGGACCTGGGGACGTCCACCCAGACCGGGCGCCCGGTCACCACCGAGTTCTTCGCCCGGTTCCCCGGCACCATCGAGCTGACGATCGTGGCCATGATCTTCGCGATCGCGATCGGGATCCCGCTGGGCTACCTTGCCGCCCGCCGGCACGGCGGCCTGCTGGACAGCACGTCGGTGGTGGCCTCGCTGCTCGGGGTCACCATCCCGGTCTTCTTCCTGGCTTACCTGCTGCGCTTCCTGTTCGCCGTACAGCTGGGCTGGCTGCCAGGCTCGGGCCGGCAGGACCCGCGGATCAACGCGACCCACCCGACCGGCTTCTTCGTCCTGGACGGGCTGCTGACCCGGGAGTGGGACGCCGCCCTGGACGGGTTCCTGCACCTCGTGCTGCCCGGGATCGCGCTGGGTACCATCCCGCTGGCGATCATCGTGCGGATCACCCGGGCCTCGGTCCTGGACGTCGTGAACGAGGACTACGTGCGTACGGCGGAGTCCAAGGGGCTGGCCACGTCCACGATCCGGCGCCGGCACATCCTGCGTAACGCCATGCTGCCGGTGGCCACGACGATCGGTCTGCAGACCGGCCTGTTGCTGTCCGGGGCGGTGCTCACCGAGACGGTGTTCGCCTTCGGCGGGGTCGGGTCGTTCATCCGAGATTCGATCCAGCAGCGGGACTATGCCGTCTTACAGGGGTTCATCCTGATCCTGGCCGTGGTCTACGTCCTGGTGAACCTGGTCGTGGACATCTCCTACGGTCTGATCGATCCCCGGGTACGGGTCCGATGAGCGGCGGATCCTCGTCGGAGAGGACGTGGTGCAGCCGGTGAGCATCGACCTGGGCAAGGAGCCCGGCCGCGGGCTCGGGCCCGACCTGGGCAAGAAGGCCCGGCTGGACCGGCTGGCCGAGCTCACCGCGACTGGCCCGGACGAGGGCGGCGTCTCGCTGACCCGCGACGCGTTCCGGCGGCTGCGGCGCAACCCGGTCGCCCTGATCGGGGCGTTCCTCGTCCTGCTGTTCATCCTGGTGGCGGCGTTCGCGCCGCTGCTGGCGCCAAAGAATCCCCGCACCCTGTTCCTGCTCTCCGAGGTCCGGCCGAACTTCATTCCTGGCTCCCGTGCGGGCTTCCCGCTCGGGGTGGACCGGCTCGGGCGCGACGAGTTGTCGCGGCTGATCCTCGGCTCCCAGCAGTCCCTGCTGATCGGTGTCGTGGCCACCGTGCTGGGCCTGGTCATCGGCATGAGCCTGGGGATCCTGGCCGGCGGCCTCGGCGGCAAGGTCGACACCGTCGTGATGCGCTTCGTCGACATCATGTTGTCGATCCCCGGCCTGCTGATGGCGATCACGGTGGCGCTGCTGCTCGGGTTCAACCAGTTCTCGATCATGGTGGCGATCGCGGTCACCCAGATCCCGATCTTCGCCCGGCTGCTGCGCGGGTCGATGCTGGCCCAGCGCAACTCCGACTACGCGGTGGCTTCCCGCTGTCTCGGCGTACCGCAGCGGAAGATCATCTTCGGCCACATCCTGCCGAACTCGGTGTCGCCGGTGATCGTCCAGGCCACCCTGAGCCTGGCCACGGCGATCATCGAGGCTGCGGCGCTGTCCTTCCTGGGGCTGGGCAACGCCGACCGCGGCATCCCGGAATGGGGCAGCATGCTCGCCGACGCGCAGGACGTGCTGACCGTGCGGCCGGAGCTGGCCTTCTACCCGTGTATTTGCATCATCATCGCCGCGCTCGGCTTCACCCTGCTCGGTGAGTCGCTGCGCGAAGCCCTGGACCCGAAGTTCCGGCGCTGATGGCGCCACTGCTGGAGGTCGAGGACCTCTGCGTCACGTTCGGCCGGAAGGGGACTACGCCGGTCCGGGCCGTCGACGGGCTGTCGTTCACCGTGGCGCAGGGTCAGACCGTCGGCCTGGTCGGGGAGTCCGGGTGCGGCAAGTCGGTGACGTCGCTGGCCATCATGGGCCTGCTGCCGGCCCGCGGCGTGAAGGTCTCCGGCCAGGTGCGGCTGGAGGGCCGCAGCCTGCTCGAGCTGCCCCAGCGCGAGCTGCGTGACCTGCGGGGCAGCGAGATGGCGATGATCTTCCAGGATCCGCTGTCCTCGCTGAACCCGGTCGTCCCGATCGGGGTCCAGGTGACCGAAGTGCTGCTGCGCCACCGCAACCTCAAGGCCGACGCGGCGCGCAAGGAGGCCGCCGCGCTGCTGGACCGGGTGGGGATCCCGGACCCGCAGCGCCGGCTCAAGGAGTACCCGCACCAGCTCTCCGGCGGGATGCGGCAACGGGCCTTGATCGCGATGGCCCTGGCCTGTGCGCCGAAGCTGCTCATCGCCGACGAGCCGACCACCGCGCTGGACGTGACGATCCAGGCCCAGATCCTCGAACTGCTCAAGCAGCTGGTCACCGACACCGGCACGGCGCTGCTGATGATCACCCACGACCTCGGCGTCGTCGCCGGGCTCTGCGACCGGGTCAACGTCCTGTACGCCGGGCGCACCATCGAGTCCGCCGAGCGCCGGGAACTGTTCCACGCCGGCCGGCACCCCTACACCGCGGGGCTGCTGTCCTCGGTGCCTCGGCTGGACGCGCCGCGCGGCCAGCCGCTGCTGCCCATCCGCGGCTCGGCGCGGGACACCATTCCGTGGACCGAAGGGTGCGCCTTCGCCCCCCGCTGCGACTACGTGATCGACGACTGCCTGGGCAGCGCCCCGGAACTCACCGACGTCGACGGCGCGCACCAGCTGCGCTGTTGCAACCCGACGTCGGTGCGTCCGGCCGGGTCGGCGTCGGTGCATCCGGCCGGGGCGGCGTCGTGACTGCCGAGCCGAGCACCGACACGGTGACCGAGCAGCCGCAGGGCGACCCGCTGCTGTCCGTCCGCGGGCTCAAGGTGCACTTCCCGATCCGGCGCGGGATCGTCTTCGACCGCACGATCGGGCACGTCAAGGCCGTCGACGGTGTGGACCTCGACGTGCAACGCGGTCAGACCTACGGCCTGGTCGGCGAATCCGGCTGCGGCAAGAGCACCCTGGGGCGCGCCATCCTGCGACTGATCGAACCGACCGCCGGAGCGGTCGTGTTCGACGGGGTCGACGTCGCGGGGCTGGCCGGCGACGAGCTGCGCCGGACCCGCAAGCGGATGCAGATGATCTTCCAGGACCCGATGTCCAGCCTGGACCCGCGGCAGAACATCGAGTCGATCATCATCGAGGGGATCCGGGCGCACGAGCTGATCGACGGCCGCAAGGCCTCCCGGGAGCGGATCGTCGAGCTGCTGGAGTCCGTCGGGTGGTCCGGCGCGGCGCTGCGCCGCTACCCGCACGAGTTCTCCGGGGGGCAGCGGCAGCGGATCGGGATCGCCCGGGCGCTGGCGGTGGAGCCGGACCTGATCGTGGCTGACGAGCCGGTGTCGGCGTTGGACGTCTCGGTGCAGGCGCAGGTGGTCAACCTGCTGGAGGAACTGCAGGAAAGACTCGGCCTGACCTTCCTGGTGATCGCCCACGACCTGGCCGTCGTCCGGCACATCAGCGACACCGTCGGCGTGATGTACCTGGGCGCGCTGGTGGAGCAGGCGTCCTCGGACGACCTGTACGCCGAGCCGCTGCACCCTTACACCCGGTCCCTGATGTCCGCGGTCCCGGTGCCCGATCCGGACGTCGAGGATCGGCGGGAGCGGATCCTGCTCAGCGGTGACCTGCCCAGCCCGGCCAACCCGCCCAGCGGCTGCCGCTTCCACACCCGCTGCCCATGGCGGCAGGAGGAGCGCTGCGACACCGAGGTCCCCGAGATGCGGGAGCTCCGCGCGGGCCACACGGTGGCCTGCCACTACGCCGAGCAGATCCACGCCGGCGCGCTGAGACCCAAGAGTGCCGAGGAGGTCGCCCGGGAGCAGGACGCATACGTGGCCGGCACCGGCGCGCTGGATGTGGAGGAGCTCATCGACGCCGGCCGCGACCAACCCCAGCAGCGGTTGTGAGCACCCGCTTCCATCTCGCCGTCCCGGTCGATGACCTGGCTGCGGCCAAGGCCTTCTACGGCGGCGTGCTCGGCTGCCCCGCCGGTCGCTCCGCCGAGCGGTGGGCGGACTGGGACTTGTATGGGCATCAGTTCGTCACGCACGTGGCACCGGTACCCGAGCGGCACACGAACCCGGTCGACGGTCATGACGTGCCGGTACCCCACTTCGGTGTGCTGCTGTCCGTCGCCGACTTCCACGAGTTGGCCGGACGGCTCCTGGCCGCCGGTACGACGTTCGTGATCGAGCCCTACCTGCGCTTCGCCGGCCAACCCGGCGAGCAGTGGACGATGTTCTTCCTCGACCCCGCCGGCAACGCTCTGGAGTTCAAGGCGTTCGCCGACGACGCCCAGGTCTTCGCCGCCACCTGATCCCGTCGCCCGCGCTCCACTTCACCCGTCGCCTCGACCAGGCCCGTCGCGGCCGGTCAGCGGTGGGCGCGGTTGACGGCGGAGACCACCGCCCGCAGCGAGGCGGTCACGATGTTGGGGTCGATGCCTACCCCCCACAGGACGCGCTCACCCACGGCGCACTCGACGTACGCCGCCGCGGTCGCGTCGCCGCCGGCGGACAGGGCGTGCTCGGCGTAGTCCAGCACCCGTACGTCGATCTGCAACCCGGACAGGGCGGCGACAAAGGCCGCGATCGGGCCGTTCCCGGTGCCGTCGACGCGGCGCCGTTCGCCGTCCACCGTCACCTCGACCGAGAGCTGGTCCGGCTCGGCGGCCACGGCGGTGTTGTGGTGGGAGTGCAGGTCGACCCGCCCGGGGGCGAGGTAGGCGCCCTCGAAGCAGGCCCACATCTCGCGGGGGGTGACCTCGCCGCCGTCGACGTCGGTGACCCGCTGGATCACCTGGCTGAACTCGATCTGCAGCCGGCGCGGCAGGTCCAGCTGGTGCTCGGTCTTCATGATGTAGGCCACGCCGCCCTTGCCGGACTGCGAGTTGACCCGGATCACGGCCTCGTAGCTGCGGCCGACGTCGCGCGGGTCGATCGGCAGGTACGGGACCGCCCACGGGATGTCGTCGACGGTGACCCCGGCTGCCAACGCGTCGGCGGCCATCGCGTCGAACCCCTTCTTGATGGCGTCCTGGTGCGAGCCGCTGAACGCCGTGTACACCAGGTCCCCGCCGTACGGGTGCCGCTCGCCGACCGGCAGCTGGTTGCAGTACTCCACCGTGCGGCGTACCTCGTCGATGTCGGTGAAGTCGATCTGCGGGTCGATGCCCTGGCTGAACAGGTTCATCCCGAGGGTGACCAGACAGACGTTGCCGGTCCGCTCCCCGTTGCCGAACAGGCAGCCCTCGATCCGGTCCGCTCCGGCCAGGTAGCCCAGCTCGGCCGCCGCCACGGCGGTGCCACGATCGTTGTGCGGGTGCAGCGAGAGCACGACGTCCTTGCGGTAGGCCAGGTTGCGGTGCATCCACTCGATCGAGTCGGCGTACACGTTGGGTGTGGCCATCTCCACCGTCGCCGGCAGGTTGACGATCACCGGCCGCTGCGGCGAGGGCTCCCACACGTCGTTGACCGCGTTGCAGACCTCGACCGCGTAGTCCAGCTCGGTGCCGGTGTAGGACTCGGGGGAGTACTCGAAGCGCACGTCGCAGTCGACGTCCTCGGCCAGCTTCGCGCACCGCCGGGCGCCGTTGACGGCGATCGCGGTGATCCCGTCGCGGTCCAGGCCGAACACGACCCGGCGTTGCAGCGTGGACGTCGAGTTGTACAGGTGCACGATCGCCTGCCGGGCGCCGGCGATGGACTCGAACGTGCGCTCGATGAGTTCGTCGCGGGCCTGGGTGAGGACCTGGATCGTGACGTCGTCGGGGATCAGGTCCGCCTCGACGATCTGGCGGACGAAGTCGAAGTCAGTCTGGCTCGCGGCCGGGAAGCCGACCTCGATCTCCTTGTAGCCCATCCGGACCAGCAGCTCGAACATCCGCTGCTTGCGGGCCGGTGTCATCGGGTCGATCAGGGCCTGGTTACCGTCCCGCAGGTCCACCGCGCACCAGCGGGGCGCGGTCCGGATCCTGCGTGCGGGCCAGCGTCGATCGGGCAGATCGACAGGCGTGAACGGGGTGTACTTGCCGATCGGCATCGGCGAGGGACGTTGAGCGGTCATCACGGGCTCCTGTACGGCGGGGCGGAAGTTCGACCAGCAGCACGACACTCCGCGCCGAGGTGGCCGGTCTCCTACAGGGCCTCGGCGCGGCGGTGAAGGAGCAGTCCGCGGCGCATCTCGGGCACACCCTAACCCACGCTGGCCACCCACCGGCCGGAGCCGGGCGCAGACCACCACGACCGACGCGGCGCCGGTCGGCCGTCGGCCCGGCCCGCACTCGTTACGCTGAGCCCTCCGGGCGGAGGGAGGCAGACGGTGGCGCTGGTCGTCCAGAAGTACGGCGGCTCCTCGGTCGCCGACGCCGAGCGGATCAAGCGGGTGGCCGAGCGGATCGTGGCGACCCGCCGGGAGGGGCACAGCGTCGTCGTCGTGGTCTCCGCGATGGGCGACACCACCGACGAACTGCTCGAGCTGGCCCAGCGGGTGTCCCCGATGCCTCCTGGGCGCGAGATGGACATGCTGCTCACCGCGGGCGAGCGGATCTCGATGGCCCTGCTGGCGATGGCCATCTCCACCCTGGGCTTCCAGGCCCGCTCGTTCACCGGCTCGCAGGCCGGCGTGATCACCACCGGTGTCCACGGCAAGGCCCGGATCATCGACGTGACGCCCGGTCGGATCCGGGCCGCGCTGGACGACGGCGCGATTGCGATCGTGGCCGGTTTCCAGGGGGTGTCCCAGGACACCAAGGACATCACGACGTTGGGCCGCGGCGGCTCGGACACCACGGCGGTGGCGCTGGGTGCGGCGCTGCAGGCCGACGTGTGTGAGATCTACACCGACGTCGACGGCGTCTACACCGCCGATCCGCGGATCGTGCGCAACGCCCGGCGGCTGGACTCGGTCACCTACGAGGAGATGCTCGAGTTGGCCGCCTGCGGCGCCAAGATCCTGATGCTTCGCTGCGTGGAGTACGCCCGGCGCTACGGCATCCCGGTCCGGGTCCGCTCGTCGTTCTCCCAGCTGCCCGGCACCCTCGTCTCCGGCTCGATGGAGGATCTCCCCGTGGAACAGGCCATCATCTCCGGCGTCGCTCACGACCGCAGCGAGGCGAAGGTGACCGTGGTCGGCGTACCGGACAAGCCCGGCGAGGCCGCGGCGCTGTTCCGGGCGCTCGCCGACGCCGAGATCAACATCGACATGATCGTGCAGAACGTCTCCGCGGCCGCCACCGGGCGCACCGACATCAGCTTCACGCTGCCGACCACCGACGGGCCCACGGCGATCGCGGCGCTGGGCAAGGTGCAGGCCAGGGTCGGGTTCGACAGCCTGCTCTATGACGACCACATCGGGAAGGTCTCGCTGGTGGGCGCCGGGATGCGCTCGCATCCCGGGGTGTCGGCGACGTTCTTCTCCGCGTTGGCCGAGGCCGGGGTCAACGTCGAGATCATCTCGACGTCGGAGATCCGGATCTCGGTGATCTGCCGGGACAGTGACCTGGACGCCGCCGTCCGGGCCGTGCACGACGCGTTCGGGCTGGGCGGCGACGTCGAGGCCGAGGTGTACGGCGGGACCGGCCGATGAGCACCGGCCGGCGGCCGGGAGAGGCGGAGCGGACATGACTCAACTGCTGAGCATCGGCGTGGTCGGCGCCACCGGCCAGGTCGGGGCGATGATGCGTCGGGTGCTGGCCGAGCGCGACTTCCCGGTGGACCGGATCCGGTTCTTCGCCTCCGGCCGATCGGCCGGTACGACGCTGCCGTGGCGTGATGGCGACATCGAGGTCGAGGACGCCGAGCTGGCCGATCCGGTGGGCCTGGACATCGCGCTGTTCTCTGCCGGGGCGACCGCCTCGCGCGCGCTGGCGCCACGCTTCGCCGCTGCGGGTGCGGTCGTCGTGGACAACTCCTCGGCCTGGCGCCGTGACCCGGACGTGCCGCTGGTGGTCAGCGAGGTGAATCCGCAGGCCGTCGTCGACCCGCCCAAGGGCATCATCGCCAACCCGAACTGCACGACGATGGCCGCGATGCCGGTGCTCAAACCGCTGCACGACGAGGCCGGGCTGGTCCGCCTGGTCGTCAGCACCTACCAGGCGGTCTCCGGCGGCGGGCGGGCCGGCGTGCAGGAGCTGGATACCCAGGCGCAGGCGGTGACCGGGCGTGCGGCCGAGCTGACCTACGACGGCGCCGCGGTGGACTTCCCGCCGCCCAAGCTCTATGACCGGCCGATCGCGTTCAACGTGCTGCCGATGGCCGGTGCCCTCGTCGACGACGGGTCGCTGGAGACCGTCGAGGAGCAGAAGCTGCGCGACGAGACCCGCAAGATCCTCGACATCCCGGACCTTCGGGTGTCCGGGACCTGCGTCCGGGTGCCGGTCTACACCGGGCACTCGTTGTCGATCAACGCCGAGTTCGCCCGAGCGCTGTCGGTGCAGCGAGCCACCGAGCTGCTGGCCGCCGCGCCCGGGGTGGAGCTCAGCGACATCCCGACTCCGCTGCAGGCCGCCGGCGCCGACCCGAGCTACGTCGGTCGGCTGCGGATGGATCCGGGAGTGGACGGCGGCCGTGGCCTCGCGCTGTTCGTCAGCGGCGACAACCTGCGCAAGGGGGCGGCGCTGAACACCGTCCAGATCGCCGAGCTGGTGGCCGCCCGGATGGGCTGAGGAGCCGACCCAACCTCGGGCCCGCGCTACCGCGGACCTGAGGTGGAGGTGGTCGGGATGGCGGGATTCGAACCCACGACCTCTTCGTCCCGAACGAAGCGCGCTACCAAGCTGCGCCACATCCCGATGCGGGCGTCAGTCTAGACCACCCCCGGAGCGCTCAGCCCCGCGATACCAGCCGCAGCAGGGCCGCCTCGGGCCGGCACGCGAAGCGGTACGGCGCGTACGGCGAGGTCCCAAGGCCCGCCGACACGTGCAGCCAGAGCCGGCTGCTCCACCGGGACAGTCCCCGGCTGTGGTCGCGGTCGATCCCGCAGTTGGTCACCAGCGCTCCGTAGCCAGGCACCCTGACCTGCCCGCCGTGGGTGTGCCCGGCCAGCACGAGGTCGACGCCGTCGGCGGCGAACCGGTCCAGCAGCCTCGGCTCGGGCGAGTGGGTCAGCCCGAGCCGCAGGTCGGCGGCCGGTGCCGGCAACCCGGCCACGTCGTCGTAGCGGTCCCGCCGGATGTGCGGGTCGTCCACGCCGACCAGGCTGACCCCCCGCCCGTCGGCCTTGAGCTCTCCCCCGGCGTTGGTCAGATCCAGCCAGCCGCCCGCGGCCAGACCCGCGCTCAGCTGTCGATGCGGGAGGTCGATCCCGATCACCCGCCGGCGATCAGGCCAGAAGTAGCGCAGCGGATTTCTCGGCGTCGGACCGTAGTAGTCGT
>JBBPYA010000140.1:0-4216 GCA_038200385.1 Mycobacteriales bacterium | reverse complement strand
GGCCAGCCGGGCGTTGACCCGCCGCAGCTCACCGACATCCGGCCCGTCGGTGGCCAGCCGGTCCAGTTCCTCGTCCACGGCGGCCCGGATGCGCTCGGCTGGGACCTCACGCGGGTGGTGGGCCTGGATGGTCAGGCTGACCGGGTCCCGGCTGTCGAAGGGGTCACCGAACAGCCCGAGGTAGGAGCTCTGGCTCAGCGCCGTCCGGTCCCGGCGGACCAGCCGCTGCTCCAACCGGGCGGCATCGCCCTCGGACAGCACCTCGGTGAGCACGACGTAGGGCAGGTATGCGGCCAGGTCGCTGACCGGGTCGGGGACCCGCCACCCCATCGCGACCGCGGGTGCCGGCGCGAGCATGTCCACCACGGACTCGCGGCGTTCGACGGTGATCGGCGGCTCCACGGCGTCCGGAAGCGGGCCGGTCGCCCGGCCCGGGATCGAGTCGAAGTACTGCTGCACCTGCCCGGCGACGTGGTCGACGTCGAAGTCGCCGCACAGGCACAGCACGGCGTTGCCGGGGCTGTAGTACCGGTCGAAGAACGCCGTCGCGTCGCCGACGATGGCGCTGTCGAGGTCCACGAAGTCGCCGTAGCCGTTGTGCGCGTTGGGGAAGGTGTCGAAGAGCACCGGCGGCAGGGACAGCCAGGGGAACCCGCCGTAGGGCTGGTTCAGCACGTTGACCCGGATCTCCTCCTTGACGACGGAAATCTGGTTGGCGAGGTTCTCCTCGGTGATGCGGGGGCTGCGCATGCGGTCGGCCTCGAGGAACAGCGCCCGCTCCAGCGCGTTGCTCGGCACGACCTCGAAGTAGTTCGTGTAGTCCCGTCTCGTGCTGCCGTTGACCGACCCCCCGGAGGACTGCACGTGCCGCATGTGGGCGGCTTTCTCGACATTGGCCGAGCCCTGGAACATGAGGTGCTCGAACAGGTGCGCGAAGCCGGTGCGGCCCTCCGGTTCCGAGCGCATCCCGACGTCGTAGTAGACCGCGACTCCGACCACCGGGGCTCGCCGGTGCGGTGCCAGGACGATCCGCAGGCCGTTGTCGAGCAGGCGGCGGTAGATGGGGTAATTCGGCTGCGGCACGAGCGCGACCCTAGACCGACCCGCTCAGAGGATGGCGATGGAGGCGACGAGCTGGGCAATGACGCCGTACAGCTCGGCGTGGGTGTTCGGGATGGAGATGTACATCAGCGCCGGCCGGTCCCGGCCGGAATCGATCAGCATCAGGGCGACCCGCTCCCCGGTCGAGTCGTACCCGGGCACGTTCCACCGCAGGTCGAACTCCAGGAGGTACGCCGGCGCCCCGTCGACGGTGACCGGTCCCGAGGACAGGTCGCTGCGCTGGTTCGGCTCGGGGTAGTAGCTGCCGCGCACGGACGCCGCGACGTCCTCGATCGCGGTCGGGAAGGACGCCGCATCACCGATGCCGAACCGCGTCGCGAGCGGACCGGAGCTGGCCTCGGCGATGAACTGGCCGCCGCCCGGGACGCTGTCCTGGGTGACGATGAACTGCCCGTGCGTGGTCTCCATCTCGTTGCGGGTCCCGAAGTCGACCTCCCGCCAGCCCTCCCCGAGGTAGGCGTAGGAGATCCCGGCGTCCGGATCGATGATCCGCACCGTTCCCGGCGGGAAGGTGCCCTGCGGCGCCTGGGTACCGGTCGCGGCCGGCGTCGGCGGCGGCGGGTCGGCGGCGACCCCCGTGGTCCCGCCGCGGAGGATGAAGACGGTGAGCGCGACCACCACCACCACGACGACCGCGCCGACAACCAGCGCGCCGGGCAGCCAGGGCGGACGAGGACGCCGCTGCCGCCCGGACTCCAGCAGGTCCACCGGTTGGCTTGCCCCGGCCTCCGGGTGCACGGTCTGCGGCGGGTGTCCCGGCTGCGCGGCGGCCACCGGTGAACCAGCACCGCCCTGGGTGACGTCACTCCAGTCCGCGCCGTTCCACCAGCGCTGCCGTCCGGGTACCCCGTCCGGGTCGGCGTACCAGCCCGGGCTCCCCGTCACGCGGGCGAGTCTAGGTGAGCGATTCGACCTCCGGGGCCGCCGGCCGCGCCTTGACGCAGATCAGCCGGTCACCGGCCCGCAGCGACCAGGCGCGATCGTCGGCGTACGGGATCACCGTGCCGTCGCGGACCACGGCCAGCACCGGGTCGGCGACGAAGCGGACCCCCTTGCCGATCTCCTCCTCGAGGACCGACCGCTCCATGATCGCCAGCCCGGCGTCGGCGGTGAGCAGATCCTCGACGACGTCGACGATCAGCGGGGCGCTGGAGGACAGCCCGAGCAACCGGCCGGAGGTCTCCGAGGACACCACGACGCTGTCCGCACCGCTCTGCCGCAGGAGGTGGGCGTTCTCGGACTCCCGCACTGCCACCGAGATGTTCACCGTCGAGGACAGCTCCCGGGCGGTGAGCGTGGTCAGCACCGCGGAGTCGTCGGCGTCGGTCGCGATGACCACCGCCCGGGCCCGGCCCACCTGCGCCTCGCGGAGCACCTCCGAGCGGGTGGACGAGCCGGACACGACCGCGAAGCCGGCGGCCCTTGCCTCCTCCAGCGCGGTGCGGTCGGCGTCGACGATGACGATGCGGTCGGCGGGGTTGCCCTCGGCGAGCAGGACCCGGATGGCGCTGCGCCCCTTGGTGCCGTACCCGCAGACGACGACGTGGTCCCGCACCTGCGACCTCCAACGGTTGAGTTTGAGGACCATCCGACCGCGCTCGGTGAGTACCTCGAGGGTGGTGCCGACCAGGATGATCAGGAACAGCACCCGCAGTGGGGTGACGATGATGATGTTGACCAGCCGGGCGCTGTCACTGAACGGCGCGATGTCGCCGTACCCGGTCGTCGACAGGGTGACCGTCGTGTAGTACGCCGCGTCCAGCAGGCTGATGCCGTCACCGTTGATGTCGCGGTAGCCCGCGCGGTCGACGTACACGATCAGCACGGTCGCGACCAGGATGGCCATGGCGATGGCGACCCGGCGCAGGATCGCCCGCAGCGGGCTGACCGCCGACTCGGGAAGCTGGGCGGTGATCCCGCTGCTGCGCCTGAATTGCGGGGCGCTCAGGCTTGCTCTGGCCACAGTTGGGCAATCTATGCCTGCCGGGGCTTCCCCACCGGGACGTTGCACCGGATTCGCACCCGGCGCCCCCGCGGGCCCCGGGACGATAGCGTCGGCGGCATGCAGATCACCGTCGGGGACCTGGTGTACGACGCCCGCAACGCCGGCCCGCAGGACGGTCCCGCGGTACTCCTGCTGCACGGTTTCCCGCAGACCAGCCGGTCGTGGGAGGCGGTGGCGGGGCTGCTCGCGGGCGACGGGATGCGGTGCATCGCGCCGGACCAGCGCGGGTACTCCCCGGGCGCCCGACCCCCCGACGTGGGCGACTACTCGATGCGGGCGATCGTCGCGGACACCGTCGGAATGCTGGACACGCTGGGGTTGGACACCGTCGACGTGGTCGGCCACGACTGGGGCGCGAACGTCGCGTGGATGCTGGCGTCCTGGCACCCGGACCGGGTGCGCACCCTGACCGCGGTGTCGGTCCCGCATCCGATGGCCTACGGCTGGGCGACCCGCAACGACCCCGAGCAGCAGCAGCGCGGCGCCTACATCCGACTGTTCCTGCTGCCCGACCACGAGGCGGAGCGGGTGCTGCTCGAGGACGACGCGCGCCGGCTGCGCCGCGTCTTCGCCGGTGGCGGTTTGACCGAGGAAGCGGTGTCGGCCTACGTCGAGCACTTCTCCGAGCCGGGCGCGCTGACCGCCGCACTCAACTGGTACCGGGCCGCGTTCGACCGTCCGCGCCCGACCGGGACGATGCCCCCGGTCGAGGTTCCGACCACGTTCGTCTGGAGCAACGGGGACGTGGCGGTGGCCCGCTCGGGCGCGGAGCGCTGCGGGCGGCACGTCGCTGCGGACTACCGGTTCGTGGAGCTGGACGGGATCAGTCACTGGATCCCCGACGAGGCGCCGGACGCGCTGGTCGAGGCGGTCAGGGCCCGGGTGGGCCGGGGCTGACCGGCGCCGGGACCGGGGTGACGTGGTCCCACCAGGCGGCGATCAAGGTCCGTGCGTGGTCCTGCATCCGCTCCTGGGCAGCGCCGAAATCCGCGAGCAGCCGGTCCAGCGCTGCCGGTCCCTGCACCGCCTCCAGTGCCTGGGCGTAGGCGGGGACCGCCGCCCACTCGGCGGCCATCCCGGTGGTGACCT
>JBBPYA010000139.1:0-2845 GCA_038200385.1 Mycobacteriales bacterium | reverse complement strand
GGCGTCTACGTCGGCCTGAACGACAGTGACTACGACCGCGAGGAGCCCGAGCGCCCGATCCGCCCAGGCCGCGGATGAGCCTCGCGTGAGGCGCGCGGCCCTGGCCATGGTTCCTGGCACGCCGGAGTGAGGCTGGGGCTCAGCCTCGGCTACTGGGGCTCGGGTCCACCGTCGGACAGCCTCGCCCTCGCCGTGGAGGCCGACCGCCTCGGGTATGCCGTCGTGTGGGCTGCCGAGGCCTACGGCTCGGACGCCGCCACGGTGCTCGGCTGGGTGGGTGCTCTTACCGAGCGGGTGGACATCGGTTCGGCCGTCCTGCAGATCCCGGCACGCACTCCCGCGATGACCGCGATGACCGCAGCCACGCTCGACGCCCTGTCCGGTGGGCGCTTCCGGCTCGGACTGGGGGTGTCCGGACCCCAGGTCAGCGAGGGCTGGCACGGCGTGCGCTTCGACGCGCCGCTGCAGCGGACCCGGGAGTACGTCGACATCGTCCGGCTGGCGCTGGGGCGCCAGAGCGTGGAGTACACGGGCGAACACTTCACCCTGCCCCTGCCGGACGGTCCCGGCAAGGCCCTTCGCCTCGGCTTCCGGCCGCTCAGAGTGGCCATCCCGCTCTACCTCGCCGCCGTCGGACCGAAGAACCTCGAGCTCGTTGGCGAGATCGCCGACGGCTGGCTGGCGGTCTTCTACAGCCCGGAGCACTCGGCTGAGCTGCTCAGGTCCATCAGCACCGGGGCGCGCCGGGCCGGCAGGGTCGCCGCCCGGTCGAGCGATGGCGCGGACGGCGTCGAGAGCAGCGGCGCTCTCCCCGACGGCTTCGACGTGGTACCCACCGTGCCGGTCGTCCTCGAGGACGACCTCGGCGCCGCAGCGGACCGGCTGCGGCCGTACTCCGCGCTGTACGTCGGAGGCATGGGGTCGCGGGAGCAGAACTTCTACAACGCCCTGGCGGTCCGGATGGGTTTCGAGGTGGAGGCGCGCCGGGTCCAGGACCTCTACCTCGACGGCAGGGCGCGGGACGCGGCCGCTGCGGTCCCGCAGGAGTTCATCGACCGCACTGCCCTCATCGGGTCGCGGGCCCGCATCCGCGACCGCCTCGCCCGCTACGCCGAGTCCGGGGTCACCACGCTCAGCGTCGCTCCGGAGGGGCCGACACTGGACGCTCGGCTGCGCGTCCTGCGCTGCTTGGCCGACCTGGTCGGTGAGAATGGCACCGCCACCTAGTACTACAGCCGTAGATCGTAATCATCGATGCTCTTCTCGTCGTCGGTAGTGGCAGGCGCGGGCTATGGCTTGATGTCGGCGCCGCCAGGTCGACCAGGCGAGCAGTCTGCTTAGGGTGTGTTGGGCACTGAGCAGGAGGGCGTCGAAGAGTCGGCGGAGCTCGTTGACGGTTAGCGGGATCAGCCCTGCCGGTGTGGGGGTGTGGTCGCGTTCGGCGGCGGTGGTCACGGCCAGGAAGGCGTGGGCAAGCATGGCCAGGGTGGTCCACCGGTGCCAGGAAGTCCACCGGCGGACTTGGTGCTGATCAAGGCCGGTCAGGGCCTTGGCGCTCTGGAATGACTCCTCGATCCGCCAGCGTTGCCCGGCGACGGTGACCAGGGTGCGCAGCGGCACCGGGGTCGGTGCGTAACAGCGCAGGTAGGCCAGCTCACCGGTGGTGTCGTTGCGGCGAATCAGCACGTGATGCTGTCTGCCCTTGTCGGCGTCGTGAGTGTCTTCGGGGTGGATGGCCACCCACGCCCAGGCGTACCAGCGGGGTCCCTTGCTACCTGGTCCGGCGGAGACGGTCTGCCACGCCGTAGCGGGGACCAGGCCAGGCAGCTGGTCGACCCGGATCGGCCCGGCGTCGGTGACCACCCGCCGGTTCGCCGCGACCTGGAACACATACCCCAAACCGAGGTCTCGGACGGCGGCCCGCAGCACGGGATCGGCGCCGTACACCTCGTCCCCGGCCACCCAGGCGGCGGGAACACCGGCAGTGACGGCGCGGGCGATCATCGCGGTGGCCAAGGCAGGTTTGGTGGCGAAGTCGGTCCCAGCGGGGATCCCGGCGGCGGCGCACCGGTCGGGTTCGGCGGTCCAGGACTTGGGCAGGTACAGGGCCCGGTCGATGAACGCGTGCCCCCGCGCTGCGGCGTAGGTCAAGAACACCGCGACCTGGGCGTTCTCGACCCGCCCGGCGGTGCCGGTGTACTGCCGCTGCACCCCCACGCTGTGGATGCCCTTCTTGACATCCCCAGTCTCATCGACCACCAACACTGCGCCCGGGTCAGCGAAGTGGTCCACCACGAAGCTACGCAGGTCGTCCCGGACCGCGTCGGCGTCCCACCTGGCCCGGGACAGCAGATGCTGCAACCCGTCCGGGCTGGCTCGGCCGGCGTGCTCGGCGATCGTCCAACAGTTCTTCTTCTCCCCCCCCGACAGCAAGCCCTGCACCAGACTCGCGGCATGCCGCAACGGCTCGTACCGGGCGAACCGCGGCGCGATCCGATCGATCACCTGCGAAAACGACCTTCGCCACCGGCCAGGATCTACGCTGTGTGCCGCGGCCACCGCGGCAGCTGGGATGTTCGACACAAACACCGCATGCTCGCCCGGTGGCCGTCTCCACGCCCCTCGCCACGCCCACCCGCGACCACATCGACACCCAGGTCACGATCTACGGCTGTAGTACTAGGCGAGCACGGCGCGATCCCCGTCGACGGGTCCTGCGGGGTCACCGACGGCCTGTGGGCGGTCGGGGACGTCACCGGCATCATGCCGTTCACCCACGTCGGGATGTACCAAGCCCGGGTCGCCGCCGACACCATCCTCTGCAAACCCCGGACCGCGAACTACG
>JBBPYA010000138.1:0-10623 GCA_038200385.1 Mycobacteriales bacterium | reverse complement strand
TCGCCGCACCGCCGAACGGGCCGTCCTCGCGGGCCCCGAAGGTCGCCGGGGCCGGCCGCCGGCGGTGGCCGGGGAGGTAGAGCCCGACCAGGGCACCGTCGGCGGCGACCAGGGTCAGCTCCCCGAGCGGGGAGTCCAGCACCGTGTAGGCCCGGGTCGCTGTCATCGGCATGCCCGGTAGACGCCCCCGGCCGTCCGGACGTGAGGTCCGTTCATCCCCCTGTTCATGTTCGCCATCCTGGCCTGGTGCCCGAGGAGTATCTGCTGGCACCGGAGACCGACCCGGCGCGAGTCTTGCCCCCCGGATGCAGATCTACGATCAGGTGGTGATCCAGAACCCGCGGGCTGACCGGCGGGTCTGTGCGCTGCGTCAAACCCGAGCGGTCGTCGGCGGGACCCCGGGGACGTGGCCCCATCCGACGGCGTCACGTTCCTGGACTGCGCTCCGGGCGAGGCAGTGCGGATCGCGCTGGCCGCGGCCGGCGGCAGGAACGTCGAGGTGTTGTCGCCGAGCATCGGCCGGCAACTGCCCGACGTGCGGTACCGCCCGCTCGCCAGGGCGTAGATCACGACCGAGGAAGGTCAGTCCGAGCGGAGCTCGTCAACCTCAGTTGTAGCAGAGTCCGGAGACGCTCATGAGCGCCGAAAAATCGATCTAAGGTGTCGAACCGCAGATCGGAGAGGACGCCATGAACCCTCAGACCGCCAGTGCCTTCAACCTTCCGGACCACCTCACCCCGAAAGCCGACCCGACGCTGATCCGCGGTGACGAGCGGCATTTCGTGGCGATCGCGGACAGTCTCGAGAAGTCCATCGCCGAGCTGTCCGACAGCATCGCTGCCGAGCGCAGGGCTCCCGGCGGGATCGGCCAGGAGGCGATGGACCGGGACCTGGCGGTCCACCGGCTGACCGCTCGGCTGCGCACCCTGCGCCGCTTCGGTCTGGACCTGTGCCTCGGACGCATGGTCGGCGCGCAGGATCCAGAGCCCGTGTACGTCGGACGGCTCGGCCTCGCCGACAGCTCGGGTCGCCGGCTGCTGGTCGACTGGCGCTCCCCCGCGGCCGAGCCGTTCTTCGGGGCGACGCACGCCAACCCGATGGGGCTGGCCAGCCGGCGCCGGTACCGCTGGACCCTCGGCCGGATCAGCGACTACTGGGACGAGGTGTTCACCCCGGACGGCTTCGAGGGGCACGCCGCGCTCGATGACCAGTCCGCCTTTCTCGCCAGCCTGGGCGGCCACCGGTCGGAGCGGATGCGGGACGTGCTGAGCACCATCCAGGCCGACCAGGACGCCATCATCCGTGCAGGCTCGGCCGGTGCTCTCGTCGTCGACGGCGGGCCGGGCACGGGCAAGACCGTCGTCGCCCTGCACCGCTCCGCCTACCTGCTCTACGGTGACCCGCGCCTCGGGCGAACCCTCGGCGTTGACCCACGCCTCGGTCACCACCGCGGCGGCGTGTTGTTCGTCGGTCCCCACCAGCCCTACCTGGCCTACGTCGCCGACGTCCTGCCCAGCCTCGGCGAGGAGGGCGTGCAGACCTGCACCCTGCGGGACCTCGTCACCGAGGGCGCCACGGCAGCGGTCGAGACCGACCCGGACGTGGCCATGCTGAAGTCCTCGGCGCACATGATGACCGGCATCGAGGCCGCGGTGCGGTTCTACGAGGAGCCGCCCACCACCGGGATGACGGTCGAGACACCCTGGTCCGACCTCTGGCTGAGCGCCGACGACTGGGCCGAGGCGTTCGACGTGCGCGAGCCCGGCACCGCGCACAACGACGCGCGCAACCGCGTCTGGCAGGAGCTACTCACGATCCTGACGGACAAGTACGACGGTGGCGCGCCGACCGAGCTGCTCCGGAAATCGTTGCAGGACAACGCCGCGCTGCTGACGGCCTTCAAGCGGGCGTGGCCGCTGCTCCAGGCGGCCGACCTCGTCGGGGACCTGTGGTCGGTGCCGGCCTACCTGCGCAGGTGCGCCCCGTGGCTGCGCCGCGAGGACGTCCGGGCGCTGCAGCGCGCGGACCCCGGGGCCTGGACGGTGTCCGACCTGCCCCTGTTGGACGCGGCCCGGCAACGGCTCGGCGACCCCGAGGCGTCCCGCCGCCGACTGCGGGCGGAGGCCGCCATGGCCGCCGAACGCGAGCACATGACCAGGGTCGTCGACGAGCTGATCGTGGCTGACGACTCCGAGCTGCTTGTGATGTCGATGCTGCGTGGAGAGGATCTCCGGGACGCCCTGGTGGACGATCAGGCACGGCCCGGCATCGACCCGGACCTGCTTGCCGGGCCGTTCGCGCACATCGTCGTGGACGAGGCCCAGGAGCTCACCGACGCGGAGTGGCAGATGTTGCTGCTGCGCTGCCCGTCCCGGAGCTTCACCATCGTCGGGGACCGCGCCCAGGCCAGGCACGGATTCACGGAGTCGTGGCAGGAACGCCTCGAGCGGATCGGACTCAACCGGGTCACCCTGGCCACCCTGAGCATCAACTACCGGACGCCGTCAGAAGTCATGGCCGAAGCCGAACCGGTGATCCGGACCGTGTTGCCCGACGCCAACGTGCCGACGTCCATCCGCACCAGCGGTGTCCCCGTAGGGCACGGAGCCACCTCGGAGCTGGCCTCGATCCTGGACGGCTGGCTCGCCGCGCAGGCCGACGGGATCGCCTGCGTCATCGGAGATTCCACGTTCCGGGCCGAATTTCAGGACGGACCGCGCGTCCGGTCGCTCACCCCGGAGCTGTCGAAGGGGCTCGAATTCGACCTGGTCGTCCTGGTCGACCCGGAGGCCTTCGGCGGCGGCATCGAAGGAACGGTCGACCGCTACGTCGCGATGACCCGGGCGACCCAGCGACTCGTCATCCTCACCAGCACCTGACGTCGACCGGCTCGTCCGGCGCTAGTCGAAGGCCAGTACTGCTGCGTGGGGTCGGTGTACGGCGTGTGGTCCCAGTGCGTGCGGGTCCGCGCCATCGCCTGTTTGATGACCCGGCGCCGGGCCAGCCCGGCCCGGATGTCGGTCTCCAGCCGGTCGGGGTCGAAGCGGGCCAGGATCGCCTCGAGCAGCTCCTTCTCCACCGCCGCGTACTCGTCGTCGCCGGCCAGGTCCCGGCTCTCCCCCGGATCTTCGGCCAGGTCGAAGAGCTGGTGCTCGTGGCCATGGATGTAGATCAGCTTGTGGTGGCCGCGCCGGGCCATGAAGCACGGCGCGTACACGCCTTCGGAGTGGTACTCCCAGAAGACGACCCGCTCCGGCGAAGTCGTGTCCCCGTCGCCGGTCAGCACGCTGTGCCCGTCCACGGGTAGGTGCTCGGTCACACCGGCCAGCGCCAGGATCGTCGGCAGCACGTCCAAGATGCTGGTCGGCCCGGTGGCCACGCTCGCCGTTCGACCGCCCGGTGGCGTCACGATCAGCGGGATCCGCACCGAGGGTTCGTAGTGGTGGCGCCCGGTAGCGGCGGTCCATGGCCGTTGGCGGCTCGGCAGGTGCCACTTCTCACGGCCGGCCCCCGGCATTCGTGGAGACCGTCCTGGTTCGGCGTCGTGGCGCCGGTGCTGACCGCCTTCGCCGCGGGGTTCCGGCTGTCCCGGATCTTGCTCTGGCGGAATGCCGCCTCGGCGCTCGCCGTCGCGATACTGGCCACGGCACGGCCCGACAAGGCCGAGACCGCGTCGATCTCGTCCGGCAGACGCTGCTGCTCCCGCCGTTGGCCGGCAGTGGCGAGTTCGGCCGGCCCGACCCGGCCACCGGGCGAGGGGTCTTCAGACGACGTTCCTGTTGCCTTCTCTACCCCGTGCCCGATGCGGGGTTGTGCGGCGACTGTGTCCTGACTGCTACCACCCGCTGACCGGACCCGTTCCAGTGCCCGACGAGATCACGGTAGAGCGCGGAGTTCAGCAGGAGGTCCTCATGGTCACCCAGCCGTGCCTGCGACCCGTCCATGACCAGGATGCGACGCGCCCGCAGCGCCGAACTCATCCGGTGCGCGATCACCACAAGAGTGCCGCTCCGCCCGGCGAACGCCCGCTCGACACGGGCCTCGGCGGCCGGGTCAAGATGGCAGGTGGCCTCGTCCAGGACAACCACCGGCGCCGGGGACAGGTAGGCCCGCACCAGGGTGATCAGCTGCTGCTCCCCGGAGGACAGTTCCGTCGGGTCGAGCACGGCGTCGTATCCGCCGAGGCGCTCGACAAGACGACGAGCCCCTAGGCGGTCCACCGCGACGGCCAGTTGGGCGTCGGCGACCCCGAGCGCGAGGTACTCCAGGTTGTCGCGCACCGAGCCGGCGAAGACGTAGGCCTCCTGCGGGATGAGCACCCGCAGGTGTGCCAGTTCGGCATTCGGCCACGACGTCAGGTCTGCGCCGGCGATCAGGACCCGGCCGCTCGCGGGCGTGAGCAGCCCGGTCAACAGCCCGGCCAGCGTGGACTTTCCGATGCCGCTCGGCCCCACGACGGCGAGGTGGTCCCCTGCCGGGATGGTCAGGTCCAACCGGCGGACGACCGGCGCCGCCCAGGGGCTGTAGCCGAAACTCACGTCCTCGAGCACCAGATCGGACCCGGCCCCGTGGTGCCCGTCCGCGGGCTGGGACGAGGTGGTCTCGGCAGTTGTCTCGGCCTTGGTGGTCTCAACGAGTCGACCGGTCGTGACCATCAGCCACAGACCCGGACCGCTCAGGCCGTCGGCGAAGGTCTGCAGTGCGGGCTGCAGGCCCTGCAGGGTGTAGGCGACGGCCCCGAGGATCACCCCGGCGGTCGCACCCCGGGCCACCAGGGCCGGTCCGGTGGCCAGGAGCAGCAGGACCGGCAGCCAGCCACCCAACGCGACCACGGCGGTGGCCAGCGCCGTACGCCGGCCGAGCCCGACCGTTGCGGCGGCCTGGCTGGCGATATGCCGGCCGACGTCTTTGCAAATCAGGTCCTCGCCGCCACAGACCACCACGTCACGCATCCCGACGCCGAGGGCAGCCGAGCTGTCGGACAGGCGTTCGTCGGCCAGGATCGAGTCACGTTGCCCGCGGGCCATTCCGCGCAGGGTGCAGGCGAAGAGGACGAGGGCCAGCGCCACCGGGGGCAGCACGAGGGCCAGCAGGCCGGGGTCGAGCACGACCAGTCCGACGGTCGTGCTCAGCACGATGACGAGGAACCGCTGCCCCACCATCAGGACCGCGGCGTATGCCTCCCGCACGATCTCGACGTGCTGGGTCAGCCTGGCGACGTCACCGCCTTGGTCGGCATCGCCGACCGGGGTCGGCCGGCGGACCGCTGCTCGCACGACCCGGCGTACCAGATCGTCCCGGAACGGCTCGACGACCGCCGCCAACCGGGCCAGCGTATGCCGGGTCCCCCACGACCCCACGAGCACGCTGATACCGAGAACAGCGAGCCAGAACAGCCCGATCCCCGGCCGCCCGATCAGGAACCCGTCGTCGATTGCCCTGGCCACGACAAGTCCGGACAGCAACGTGGGCACCGCCTCGAGGACGGACCAACCGGCCAGGCCGCGAAACTCCGAACGCCGTTCGCGTGCCCCTGTCAGCAACAGTCCGCGCGCTTCGGCGCCGACGGTGCTGCGATGCCGACCGTGCCCGGGAGGCATGACGGCAGCGGTGGCTGTCGTCATGACGTCACCGCGACCGCGATCGCGGGCGCCCGGTCGGGCGTCGCCTCGTAGAGCGCCCGGTAGTCCGGGTCCGACCACAGCTTGTCGTGCGCTGCGACGGCGCGCAGCACCCCGCCGTCGAGCCAGATCACGATATCGGCCCGCGCGGCGGTGGAGGCGCGGTGCGCTACCAGCACCCGGGTTCGCCCGGTCATGGCGAGCAATGCCTGGCTGATCTCGTGTTCAGTGACCGTGTCCAGGCTGGTCGCGACGTCGTCGAGGACGAGGACCCGGCCGGGGTGGGCGAAGCTGCGGGCCAGGCCGAGTCGTTGCAGTTCGCCCCCGGACATCGGAGCCTGCCCCAGCGGCGTGTCGTAGCCCTGTGGCATTCGCCGGATGAAGCTGTCGGCGCGCGCGGCGCGCGCTGCCGCCTCGATGTCGCGGTCCTGGACGCCGTGGCTGCCGAAAGCGATGGACTGGCCGAGTGTGCCACCCAGCGGAGTCGGTCGGGCGAACGCGTAGCCCACTGCGCCGCGCAGCTCGTCGTGGCCCAACGCCGTGAGGGCGACGCCGTCGAGCAGCACCTCACCCTGGTCGGGATCGGACAGCCGTGCGATGAGGCCGGCCAGCAATGACTTGCCCGAGCCGCTCGGCCCGACCACTGCTACCACCGCGCCGGCTGGGATTACCACGCTGACCCGATCCAGCGCGTGCCGGTCACTGCGGCGCACGGTCACAGCCCGCAGTTCGAGCCGGCCGCCCTGCGGGGGTAGCGACGAGGTGCCGTATCGGGTCGGCGCCACCGTGAGCAGCTCGTTGAGCCGGGTGGCGGCGGCGCGGGCACGCGCCACCCGGTTGATCGACGGCGCGATCGCGCTGATCGTCGCTGCCAGGCCGACGTACTGGCTGGCCGCGACCAGCTCGCCGGGGGTGATCCGCCCGCGGGACAGCTCCCAGCCCGCGACTGCGAGGACCGCGATCTCCAGCACGGCGAGGATCAACATGTCCTGCACGGTGATCCGGCTCTGCGCGCGCCACATCCCCACGCCATGCAGGTTGAGCTCGGGCAGCGGAGCCAGGACCCGTTCGATCTCGCGGTCTGCGGTGCCTGCGGTGGCAATCGTCCGGGCACCGAGCCGGGCCTGACCCAGCCGCGCGGCGATCCGGCCCTGCGCGGTGAGGTAGTGCGTGGCCAGGTCGGCTGCCTGCTTGGCGAACAGCCACAGGACGATCAGCAGGACTGGGGCGCCTACCAGGAACGTCACGCCGAGCCACGGGTCGATCAGGAAGAGCGCGATGGTGCCGCCGGCGGCGGGCAGCACGGTCACCCCGGCACGGATGACATCCGCAGCGATGCTGCCGGCCTCCGCGGTGTTGCCGACCAGCCGGGCGCTGATGTCACCGGGCGCGAACCCGCTGGTGCCGCGATAGCCGACGGCGAGGACGTGGCGCAACGTCCGGGTGCGCAGCCGCGCGGTGGATCGTGCCGTGCCGCCGGCGACGGCCCAGTCTTCGGCGGCGCCGCCGAGGATCAGCAATGTGACCACCAGGGTCAGCGTGATGATCGACCCGTCGGTGGATCCCGACAACAGGGCGTCGATCGTGCCACCCAGCACGGCCGGAAAGGCCAGTTCCGCGGCGGCGAGCAGCAGGGCATTCACCGCCAGGACTGCGGCCCAGGGGCCGGCCTGGACACCGATCTGGGTGAGGAGCCGGCGTACTGGCAACGCGTCTTGGGCAGACGCCTCCATCGCCGACTCCCTTCGCAGTCTGGGAGACGAGACCGGCAGTCGTCCAGCTTTCGCCGGGACGACTGCCGGATCGCCGGTCAACTGATGCCCCGTTCTCAGCAGAGCGTGAGGCTCAGGCGGCTTCCGCCGCCACACCGCTGGCTGCGGCGGCTGCGCCGCCCGCCACCACCGAACAGGTTGGTCTCATCAATGCTGAGACCCTGCAGGTCGAGAAGTGCCATGTGAATTCACCTCCTCTCAGCTGTCGTCCGGTCCACCGGAGCGGGACCGAACAGGGGAAGATCGATGGTTTCGTCGTGCAGCGCCGCGCCGATCGCGAGCAGTACGCCGGCGCTGCCGGTGGCCAGATCCATGGACAGCCGCAGCAGTTGCCCGCCGGGGAAGGCCAGCTGGCCCTGGTAGCCCACCGCGTGCCAGGCCAGCCGCTGGATATGGCCGCTAACCAGGTCAGGCACAGCCGCCGCGTCGCGCAGGTGGCGGCTGAGGTAGAGGATCATCCCGGCCCGGCCGGAGAACAGCCCCGGTTCGATGTAGAACTGCGAGCTGGCGGCCACCCGGATCTGCGCCGCAGCCGTCGCGAACCGCTCGTCGTGGGCGTGGCCGAGATAGCGCTCCAGCACCATCCCGATGCCGATGCTGCCGTCCGCCAGGTAAGGCATGGTCCGGAAGCCCTCGTCGACCTCCAGTGCACCGTCCTCGCGCAGGATGCAACGGCGCAGGTCCTGGCGCAACGCGGTGGCAGCGAGGTCGAGCAGGGTCGGCTCGCCGCTGCGCTCGTAGAGCCGGAGGAACAGCATCGCCGGTCCGGACGACCCCCGGATGACTCCCGCGTGCGGGTTCTTGCCGCCGCTCTGCTTGGGCACGTCCGTCTCGCCGCCGAGGTCGTCGGCCAGGACCTGCGCAACCTCACCGGCCAGCTGCCACAGCGCGGCATCGCCGGTCTCGGTGGCGAAATGCGCGAGGTTGAGCCCGATGCCCGACAGTCCGCCGAACAGGTCGGGTCCGAGGGAGTCCCACGACCCGCCGAGGGCGTCCACGCAGATGTCCAGTACGGCGAGCGCATCGTCGCGGCGGCCCAGCCGATCGAGCGCCCAGGCCACCCCGTGCAGCCCGTCGTACAGTCCGAACCGGGTTCCCGGCTGGGGGTTGCGAGCCCGGGTGACCAGCCACTCCTCGTGCTCAGGAAGCGTCCCGGCGCCGCTGGCCGACAGCGCAAAGAGGACTCCGGCCGCACCGTGGGCGAGGTTGAGGCCACCCAGCTCGAACTGCGCGGAGTCACCGGGGAAGAGCCGGTCGGCACGCTCGGGGGTGGCACTCGCCAGGATCGCGCCGGCCAATGACTCGCGGACGCTCTTCCAGCTGTCCGGGTCTCCGGCCAGCTCGGGCCAGAGTTCCCGGCCTGGCCGCCACAGTGGCAGCGGCACGGTCGCCGGCAGCGGGTCGGTGCCGGTGATGACTCGGACCGCCTCGGCGAGGAACTCCGCCGGCACGGGGAACAGTTCGGCAATGTCCGCGGCGAACTGTTGCGCCTTGCCCGCATCCCGGGCGATCAGCTCGGTGAGCGGCAGGAACATGAACAGCCGTAGGCAGGCCAACGCGTAGTTGTCGATGTCGAAACCCGAGCACGGGCGCGGTGCGGCGAAGGCGGGGTCGCCAATGCTGGGGCGTCGCCCCTCAGCCAGGTGCGAGGCGATCTCCAGGTCGATCAGGACGACCCTGCCATCGGGGCGGACCAGCACGTTGAAGGGGTGCAGGTCTCCGATAACGACGTCGTGGCCGTGCGCCAGCTGGACTGCTCGCGACACCGCGGCGTGCATGTCCAGCGCCCATCGGGTGTAGTCGGCGTACTGCCCGGTGTCGACCTGCCCGAGCAGCGCTAGCGGGTAGCGGTCCACCAACGTGTTGCTCAGCGCCTGGCCGTCGACGTACTCCATGACCAGAAACTCGTGCTCGCCGAGAGTGAAGGAGTCCAGCACCAGGGGCACGATGTCCAGGTCCGCCAGGTGTCGGAGCATGTCCCGCTCGCGGCGCAATCGGGTGACTGCGTCCTCGCCGTCCATGGCCAGGCCGGCGAACGGCCGGGCTTCCTTCAGCACGACGGTCTGTTCGTTGCGGGTGTCCACTGCGAGGTAGACCCCGCCGCCGTTCGAGAAGTGCAGCGGGCGCTCGATGCGGTACGGCAGGTCCGCCACCGTGGTGTGGGCCCGCGCCGCGATGTGCGGTTCGAGGAAGTCGGGCAACTCGGCCCAGGCCGGCGGGGCGAACGTCGACCCTCGATGGTCGGGGACGAGGCGTCCCGACGGGTCCTCGATGGCCGGGCAGAGTTCCCCGCCGTCGCTGAAGCACCACCGATCGGAGAAACCGCCGTAGCGGACATACACCGGGCCGTCGCCGATGCGCAGATCGCTGAGGATGTAGGGTCCCGACTGCCCGCGCAAGAGCTCGTCGAGTTCGGTGGCCAGCAGCTCAAATTGTGCGTTATCGGCTGGATAAATCGTCACGAACTTCCCACTCGAGCCACGATGTGCATATTTGCCGTTGGCCAGCAGGAGCAGCTGTGAACTGCGCACGAACTTGAACGCTATGCGGCGGGCCGTGCAGTAGTCCCAGACGATGGCGCCGATGGCCGGCGCTCCGTCCAGAGAGGCGGAAACGTGGATCTTCCAGCCCTGGTTGGGTAACGAGAGGGCGGGCGGCGTGGAGACCAGCCAGTCCTCGAATTCCGAGCGGGCCCATCCGGCAGGCAGCCGGCGCGCCGCAAGATCAAAGTCGACGTCGTCATCACGGGCCAGCACAGGATTTTCAAAGAAATGGGGATCGGCTAGGCAATATGCCTCATGACCACGATCCACAATTGCTCCCGTCGTCCAGCTTGGATGTCGATCAGCATACGGCGGCGCATCCTGAACTGGATCTGTGTTCATGAAAGTTACTCTCAGTAATTGACAATCACCCACTCGGGGCCGATCGCGACCGGCAATTTCCTACCGTTCTCGCGTGACACGGCTTGCGATGGCGACGCTGGCTGCCTGCGCCGTAATCACATCGTGCTCGGACGACCCCGCGCCGGCCGGAGGTTCGACGAGCAGCTCACGGTGACGTACTTCTCGCCGCGGCGGGTGTGCGCCAGTTGGGTCGGCCCGGGGCGCGGTGACGGCATTGCTGTCGTCCCGTTTCCCCGGACCGCCCGCCGAACCCGGCGTGCGATTCTCACCGCACCGGGCTCTCCACGTGAGGTCGCTGTTCAACCAGCGGCGGGGCTGGTTGAC
>JBBPYA010000137.1:0-16231 GCA_038200385.1 Mycobacteriales bacterium | reverse complement strand
CTTCCCGTCGACGTACGCCAAGGTCGGCATCCACATCGCCGAGGACGCCATCGTCGCGGTCCGGGGCCGGCTGAACAACCGCGACGAGACCGCGACCCTGGTGGCCGCAGACGTGACGTTGCCGGACCTGTCGGTCGGCCCGCGGGGCCCGGTGGTCGTGCACCTGCCTGCCACGCGCTGCACCCCGCCGGTCGTGGACCGGCTCCGCGAGGTGCTGGGCACCCACCCCGGAACCACCGAGGTGCACCTGCGGCTGCTCAACGGCAGCCGCAGCACCACGATGCGCCTGGACGACGGGTTGCGGGTCAGCCCCACCCCCGCGCTGATGGGCGACCTCAAGGCGCTGCTCGGCGCCGGGTCGATCGGCTGAACCGCCGGTCCGGGAATGACGCGCCGCTGAAGGTCGCCGTCCTCGCCGACACCCACGCGCCGCGCCGGTGGAAGCGCTGCCCGCTGGCCGTCGCCGCGCAGCTGGCCGGTGTCGACCTGATCCTGCACGCGGGCGACGTCTGCACCGTCGACGTCCTGATCGAACTCGCCGGGTTCGCCCCGGTCAAGGCCGTGCTGGGCAACAACGACGGCCCGGACGTCGCCGCGTGGGGGGCACCGGAGGTGCTCCGGCTCGACCTGGCCGGGGTCCGGGTCGCCATGCTGCACGACAGCGGCCCCACCGCGGGGCGACAGCGGCGGATGCTCCGGCGATTCCCCGACGCCGACCTCGTGGTGTTCGGCCACTCGCACATTCCGCTCAGCGAGGACGACGGGTCCGGGCAGCGCCTGTTCAACCCGGGATCGCCGACGGATCGGCGGCGCCAGCCACGGGGGACTCTCGGGGTGCTGGAGATCGCCGACGGCGCCCTGGCCCGGGCCGACATCGTGCCGGTATAGCCCCCGGCCGGCACCGCCACCGGCACCGGCCGCCACCCTCACGGCCCGGGGCATAGCCCAACGGCCCGGACCGTTGTGCCCCGCGACGTACCCATCGAGAGAGGAGCCGGCCGTGACTCGTGCCGTCCGATTCGATCATTACGGTCCGGTCGAGGTGTTGCAGGTCGTGCAGGTCGAACGCCCGAGCCCGGGGGCGGGTGAGGTGCTGGTCGAGGTCGTCAGTGCCGGCATCAACCCGGGCGAGATCGCCATCCGCGAGGGGCTGCTGCACGACCAGTGGCCGGCGACGTTCCCCTCCGGGCAGGGCAGCGACTTCGCCGGGCGGGTCGTCGAGGTCGGCGCGGGGGTCGACGGGACGGCGATCGGCGACGAGGTGCTCGGCTTCACCGATGGCCGGTCCTCCCAGGCCGACTTCGTCGCCGCCGCCGCCGAGCACGTCGTACCCAAGCCGGGGTCGGTGGACTGGGATCAGGCCGGTGCGCTGAAGGTGGCCGGGACCACCGCGTACGCCATCGTCCGTGCGGCGGCGCCCGGGCCCGGCGAGACGGTGGTGATCAGCGGGGCGGCGGGCGGCGTGGGCACGCTGGCAACCCAGTTGGCGCTGCGGTCCGGCGCGCGGGTCCTCGGCATCGCCGGCGAGGCGAACGCCGAGTGGCTGCGCTCGATCGGTGTCGAGCCGGTGAGCTACGGCGACGGGCTCGCCGAGCGGTTGCGGGCGGCGGCCGGCGGGGACGTCGACGTCGTCCTGGATACGTTCGGCGGCGGCTACGTCGAACTCGCCGTCGACCTCGGTGTGCCCTCCGAGCGGATCATCACGATCATCGACTTCGCCGCGGCGGCGAAGTTCGGTACGCCGGCCGTGGGGGGCGCCGCGGCCAGCACCGGGCCCGTGCTGCGCGAACTGGCCGACCTCCTGGCCGCCGGGGACCTGACCGTGCCCATCGCGGCCGGCTATCCCCTCGAGGAGGTCCAGGAGGCGTACGCAGAGCTGGCCAGGCGGCACACCCGCGGGAAGATCGTCCTGCGGCTGCGGTGAGCCGGCGCGGCTGCGAGTAGTGGCAGGGACGCGGTGCCACGGGCGTCCCCGCGGTGTCTGCTACCTCGGGCCGCCGACGCCGGCCAGGACGGGGGCCAGCGCGTCCCACCGGGAGATCTCGCACCCGTCCGTGCGGCTGAAGGTCGCATCGACCCGCTGGCCGGCGACGGTTCCGGTGACCGTGGCGGCCTCGGGGCCGCCGTAGATCTCGGTGCAGGCGACCCCCCGATCGGTGGGCGCGAAGGCCGGCAGGCCCGCGGCGGCGAGCCCGGCGCAGCCCGCCGCCGGGTCGGGATGGGTGCCCGCGGGGGGTTGGCAGCGCAGCGTGAACACAGACCGGTTCCCGGCACCGTCGTCGACGGTGACCTGCAGGTCCGCCGCCAGCGGCGGGCCGCTGGGCATCGGGGTACTGGGCGCCGGGTTGCTTGCGGTGGGGCCGCCTCCGGCGGTCGGCTGTTCCGGACCGCCGGTCTGCACCGCACCGGCGGGGCCGTCCCCGCTGCCGCCGCCGGTGCCCGTACCACCGGGCCGTGCGCACCCGGTCAGGACGAGAACGGCGAGTCCGGCGGTGGCCACGGCAGTTCGGCAGACGCTGCGCATGGGCAGATCCTCCTCGCCTCGACGACCCCTTCCCCACTGCGACGCAGCCGGAGGGTGCCCGGTTCCCTTCGGGTCCGGGTCCAGGTCCAGGTCCGGGTCCGGGTCCGGCAGCGGTTGCGTGGTGCGGCTGGAACACTGAGCCGGTGAGCCACGGCCCGGAGCCCGAGCAGGAACCCGATCGCGTGCTCGCGGCCGGCCCGCCGATGGGCCCCCGACCGTGGATACCCGGCGGCCCGCCTGAGACCGACCCCCCGGTGGGGCCGGCGCCGGCGGGTCGGGAGGCAGGGCCGGTCGAGGCGGCGCCGGTGTCGGCCGCCGTCCCGGGACCCGCCGTCCCGGGACCCGGGGTACCGGAGCCCGCCGTACACCGAACGTCGTGGGCCCAGGCGTTGCGGTCGCGACCCGGCGAGGTCCGCGCAGCCGCGCGGCTGACGCTGGCCCTGCTGCTCACCGGGATCCCGATCGGGGTGATCTGGTGGCTGATCGCGCCGCGCCGCGCCTACCGGGTGGCCGCGGACGGCGCGTTCGCCGTGGTCGGCGAGTCCGAGGCCGCGGTCGGGACCGACGGCTGGCTCATGGTCCTCACGGCGGTGGCCGGGTTGCTCGCCGGCAGCCTGGTGTGGTGGCGGGCGACGCACCGCGGGCCGGGACTGCCGGTGGCGCTCGCGGTCGGGATGGCGTTGTCCGGAACCGTCGCGTCGATCGTCGGCGGCCTGCTCGGTCACGGGCCCAGCGCGGCCCAACTCGCCGAGATCGGGAACACCGTCTACGGACCGCTGGTCCTGCGCGCGCAGGCGGTCCTCGTCGTCGGACCGTTCCTTGCGGTGTCCGCCTACCTGCTCGCCGTCTGCTTCACCGGGAACGACGACCTCTCGCGAGGTCCGGGATCCCGGCGCCGCGGCGGGCAGGACCCGGCGGTTCGCGAGCCGGAACCGGGGCCACCGGCGGCCGCTCTCGGCCCAGTACCGGATCGACCCGGGTCCGAGGTCAGTTGGCCGAGCGCGGGACGGTGAGCTCGATCAGCGGCACCGGGACGGCCCGCAGCCGGCGCAGCATCGTCGACTCGCGGCGCAGCAGCGCCGCCTGCAGCCGCAGCCGTTGCACGGTCGAGGATTCCGCGAGCAGCGACTGCCGGTCCTCCAGGTCGAGCAGGGCCGCCGAGGCCACCAGGTAGGACAGCACGTCGGGGTCCTCCGGCAGCTCGATCTGCTCGATGTCGACGCCCTGCAGCCGGTTGACGTCCCGGGCGTACCCCTGGAACAGCACGCCCACTTTGGCGGCCAGCAGCCGGCCCTCTCCCGGCGCCGCGGCCTCGTCCTCCAGCCAGCGCACCGCGCCGGTCAGGTAGGGCTTGCTCGAGTCGTCGACCCCGAGCAGCTCGAAGCGGTCCGTCCCGACCCCGATCACGTCGTAGCGGCCGTCGGCGTGCGGCTTGATCCGGCGGACCATCGCCGAGCAGCCCACCGTGTGCAGCGCGTGCACCTGGTCGATGCCGACCTCCCATCCCTGCCGGATCGCGACCACCCCGAAGGCGCGCTGCGGCCCGTCGGGCCGGGCGAGCAGATCCTGCACGAGGGTCCGGTAGCGGGCCTCGAAGATGTGCAGCGGAAGCAGGACGCCGGGGAAGAGCACCGTCGAGGTCAGCGGGAACAACGCGATCGTCTCCGGCACGCTGCGACCCTACGGCGCTGCCGGTGCGGGTGCGGCTGCGTAGGCTGGGGCCGCATCGCAGCCGCACCCGGAGGACCGGTCATGCTCCAGCTCATCGACCTGCGTGGCCGTACCCCCGGCCCCGTGGAGTTGGCCGGATTGCTGCCCCGGGCCGCGGTCGACGTGGCCGCGGTGACGGCGACGGTGGCACCGCTGTGCGAGGACGTCCGGGTACGCGGCGAGCCGGCGGTCCGGGACATCACCGCCGCGCTGGACCGGGTCGAGCTGGCCGAGCTGGCGGTACCCCGGGACGTGCTGCGGGCCGCGGAGCAGGCGCTGGCGCCCGAGCTGCGGGCGGCCCTGACCGAGGCGATCGCCCGGGTCCGGCTCGTGCACGAGCAGCAGCGGCGTACCGACGTCACGACCACGGTCGTCCCCGGCGGGACGGTGACCGAGCGTTGGCGTCCGGTACGGCGGGTCGGCCTCTACGTCCCGGGCGGTCGGGCGGTCTACCCCTCCAGCGTGATCATGAACGTCGTCCCCGCCCAGCTGGCCGGGGTGGCCTCGATGGCGGTCTGCTCGCCTCCGCAGCGGGAGTTCGACGGCGAGGTGCACCCGACGATCCTTGCCGCCTGCGCGTTGCTGGGCATCGAGGAGGTCTACCGGGTCGGTGGCGCGCAGGCGATCGCGATGTTCGCCTACGGCGCCGGCCCCTGCGCGCCCGTCGACCTGGTCACCGGGCCCGGCAACGTGTACGTGACCGCCGCCAAACGGCTGCTTCGCGGGGTGGTCGGGATCGACGCGGAGGCCGGCACCACCGAGATCGCCGTACTCGCCGACGACACCGCGGACCCGCGGCACGTCGCAGCGGACCTGATCAGCCAGGCTGAGCACGACCCGCAGGCCGCCTCCGTGCTTGTCACCGAGAGCACCGGGCTGCTGGCCGCGGTGGAGGTCGAACTGGCCGACCAGGTGCCGGCCACCAAGCACGGCCAGCGGATCCGGACCGCGCTGTCCGGTCCGCAGTCCGGCGCCGTCGTCGTCGACGACCTGGAGCAGGGTCTGGTCGTGGTCGACGCGTACGCCGCGGAGCACCTCGAGGTGCAGACCCGTGACCCGCGATCGGTGGCGATGCGGGTGCGCAACGCCGGGGCGATCTTCGTCGGCGCCTTCTCGCCGGTCTCCCTCGGCGACTACTGCGCCGGCTCCAACCATGTGCTGCCCACGGGCGGATGCGCCCGGCACTCCTCCGGGTTGTCGGTGCAGACGTTCCTGCGGGGCAGCCAGCTCATCGAGTACGACGAGGCGGCGTTGCGCGAGGTGGCCGGCCACGTGCTGACACTGTCCGAGGCCGAGGACCTGCCGGCGCACGGTGCCGCCGTCACCGCCCGGCTGTGACCCACCCCCGGTGACCGTGCTGCCGGTCCGCCCGGACCTGGTCGGGGGCACGCCGTACGGCGCCCCGCAGCTGGATGTCGCGGTCCGGCTGAACACGAACGAGAACAGCCACCCGCTGCCCCCGGCGCTTGTCGAGGACATCGCCCGCGCCGTCCGGGCGGCGGCCGGGACGCTGAACCGCTATCCCGACCGGGAGGCGAGCGCGCTGCGCGCGGACCTTGCGGGCTACCTGGGACACGGGTTGACCGGCGCGCAGGTCTGGGCGGCCAACGGCTCCAACGAGATCATCCAGCAGGTGCTGCAGGCCTTCGGCGGCCCCGGCCGGGTCGCGCTGGGGTTCACCCCGTCGTACTCCATGCACCCGATCATCAGCACGGGTACGGCGACGGCGTTCGTCGACGGCCGCCGCGGGCAGGACTTCGAACTGTCCACCGCGCACGTCGTCGAGCAAGTCCGGCGGCACCGCCCGGACGTGGTGTTCCTGTGCTCGCCGAACAATCCGACCGGGACGGCGTTGGACCTCGAGGTGGTCGCCGCGGCGTACGACGCCGGCCCCGGGATGGTCGTCGTGGACGAGGCGTACGCCGAGTTCGCCCGCGTCGGCACGCCCAGCGCGCTCACCCTGCTGCCCGGCCGGCCGCGGCTGGTCGTCACCCGGACCATGAGCAAGGCGTTCGGCATGGCCGGGCTGCGGTTGGGCTACCTGGCCGCCGACGAGGCCGTCCTCGACGCGGTCCGGCTGGTGCGGCTGCCCTACCACCTGTCCAGCATCACCCAGGTGACCGCGCGGGCCGCCCTGTCCCACGCCCCAGCCCTGCTCGGCACGGTCGCCCTGGTGATGGCCCAGCGGGACCGGATCGTCGAGGCGCTGCCGGGCTACGGGCTGCGCCCGGTGCCCTCGGACGCCAACTTCGTGCTCTTCGGCGGAATGGCCGACGCCGGGGCGCTGTGGCGGGACCTGCTGGAGCGCGGCGTGCTGGTCCGCGACGTGGGGCTGCCGGGCTGGTTGCGGGTCACCGCCGGGACCGAGCCGGAGACCACCGCGTTCCTCGAGGCGCTGGGCGCCGTCAGTCCCCGGCCGCGGTCCCCGCGAGCACCCGCCGTTCAGGAGCCGGGCGAGGCAACGGCGACGGCGCCACCCGCAGCACACGGGCCAGGCCCGCGGGCAGCCACCAGTTCCACTGACCGAACAGGCTGACGAGGGCCGGCACCAGCAGGGCCCGCACGATCGTGGCGTCGATGAGGATCCCGACGCCCAGGGCGGTGCCGAGCACCTTGATGTCGGTGCCGGGCGCCGAGGCCAGCGCGGAGAACGCGAAGAACAGGATCAGCGCCGCCGAGGTGACCAGTCGCCCGGTTCGGCCGAGCCCGGTGACGACCGCCTGCGAGGTGGAGCCGGTCGCGTCGTACTCCTCGCGCATCCGGGCCAGGATGAACACCTCGTAGTCCATCGACAGCCCGAACAGGAACGCGAAGATCAGCACCGGCAGCCAGAACGTGATCGCGCCGGTGGCCGACACCCCGAACAGCGCCTGCGAGCCGTGGCCCTGTTGCCAGAAGAACACCACCGCGCCGAACACCGCGGCGAGCGAGACGAGGTTGAGCAGCACCGCCTTGATCGGGAGCAGGACCGAGCGGAACGTGCGGACCAGCAGGATGAACGTGATCGCGGCGATGAGCAGCAGGACGTAGGGGAACCGGTCGTACACCGCGCTGGAGTAGTCCTCGACGGCCGCGCCGGGTCCGCCGATGCCCACTGCCGCGGAGCCGGGGTCGCCGACGGCGCCAGTCACCGCGGTGCGGACGGCGTCGACCACCTTGGTGCCGTCGCTGTCGACGGTCGGCTTCGTCGGCAGCACGTCGATGATCGCGGTCCCGGCAGCCTTTCCGCCCACGACCGCGGTGCGGATGCCGTCGACGGCGGCGGTCGCGGCGGCCGCCGCCTGGGCGTCGCCCTCGGGCACGAGGACCTCGATCGGAGTGAGCAGGCCGGTGCCGATGCCCCCGTCGGACAGCAGCTTCGCCCCGTCGTACGCCGGGCCGCTGCGGGCCAGCGACTCCAGGCCGGACTGACCGATGCGCAGGCTGAACACCGGGACGACCAACAGGGCGAGCAGCACGACGGCGACGCCGGTGGCGACGTACCGGCGGGCCACGATGGCCCGCGCCCAGGCCGACCAGCCGCGCGAGGCCACCCCCTCCTTGCGGATCCGCGGCACGTCGATGCGGGGCCCGACGGCCGAGAGCAGGGCGGGCAGCAGCGTGAGCACGACCGACACGCTGACCAGCGGGATGAGCATGCCGCCCAGGCCCATGCTGCGCAGGAACGGCACCGGTACCACCAGCAGGGCCAGCAGGCTGATGGCCACGGTGACGCCGGAGGCCAGCACGGCGCGTCCGGCTTTCTGCATGGCCACGACGACGGCCTCGTCGTTGGACCGGCCGTGGGCCCGCTCCTCCCGCCAGCGCGACACCACGAGCAGGGAGTAGTCGATGGCCACCCCGAGGCCGATCAGCGAGATCAGGAACTGCACCACGAAGCTGACGTCGGTGAGCGTGGTCAGCCCGAGGACGAGCAGGAACGTGGTCAGGATGGAGACCGCGGCGATGATCAACGGCAGCAACGCCAGGAACGAGGCATAGACGAAGATCAGCACGGCCAGCGCGCCGACCGCGCCGAGCAGGGTCTCCAGCAGCACGCTGGGGCCCTGGGTGTCCCCGCCGGCCGACAGCAGGCCGTAGGACGTCAGGTGCGGCTGGAATCCGGCCGCCGACGCCGCCTGGGCGAACGCCGGCCCGAACTGCGCCTCGGCGCCTGACCCGAAGCCGGTCGGCAGCGGGCCCTGCACGAGCCCGAACGTGGAGCGCCCGTCGTTAGAGACGAACGAGGGGTCGCCGGTGCTGGAGAGGTCGACGACCCGCAGCTGCGGGAACTGGCTGCGGATGCTCTCGAACACGGCGGCGACCGCCGGGGCCTGCCCGGCCACCGTCTGCCCGGCCGGCACCGTGACGACCGGGACGAAGGTGTCGAAGCTGGAGACGCCGTAGGTCTGGGCGATCTGGACCTCGGTCTCGTACCCCGGCTGACCGGGCAGCGAGAAGTCGAAGCTGAGCCGGCCGCCGAGCTGACCGGCGGCTGCGCCGCCGGCGACGAGCAGGACCAGCCAGGACAGGACCACGATCAGCCGGTGCCGGAGCACGAGTTCGGCGACACGCTGCACGGGAACTCCAGATGGGAAAGGACGGGATGGGGTCTTGCCCTGCAACGTTGCGGACCCTAGGCCCGGACGGTATCCGGGGTCGCCCTGATTCTGCTCCGGGATTTCCCGGGGCCGGCAGGCCCCGACGGTGACTCGCGGGCCGCGGGGGGCCGCCCGCTCAGGAGTAAAAAAGGCGCTGATCCCGGTGATGTCGCGGCCCACGATGAGCGACTGCACGGTCTCGGTGCCCTCGTAGCTGTGCAGGCACTCCATGTCCGCCAGGTGGCGCATGACGTGGTAGTCCAGCAGGATCCCGTTGCCGCCCAACAGGTCCCGGGCCATCGAAATCACCTGGCGGGCCTTGCGATCGGGCTCTGACCCGCGCGGACCACATCGGTTCGGCACCCGCACCGCCGCGCCGCCGCCGCCGGAAACTGGTCCCGACACGCCGATACGGCGTCGGCGGACAGCGCGTGTCGGGACCACTTCCGCGCCGGCCGGATCGCGGGACGCCGGTGCGCTCGCTCTACCATGCAGCGCATGGCACGCACCGGCAGAGTCGAGCGGCAGACCGCCGAGTCCAAGGTGCTCGTACAGGTCGACCTGGACGGGACAGGGATGGCCGACGTGGGCACGGGGGTGGCGTTCTTCGACCACATGCTGGCCCAGCTGGCCCGGCACGGCGGGCTCGACCTCACCGTGCAGACCGAGGGCGACCTGCACATCGACGCCCACCACACCGTCGAGGACACCACGATCGCGCTCGGGCTGGCGCTGGCCGAGGCCCTCGGCGACAAGGCCGGCCTCACCCGGTACGGCTCGGCGCTGATCCCGCTCGACGAGGTCCTGGTCCAGGCGGCGGTGGACCTGTCCGGGCGGCCGTACTGCGTGCACGTGGAGCCGGACGGGATGGCGCCGACGATCGGTCGGGACTACCCGACGAGCCTGACCCGGCACGTCCTGGAAACCCTCGCCCACAACGCCCGGATCACCCTGCACGTCCGCGTGCTCGCCGCCGGTCGGGACGCCCACCACATCGTCGAGGCGCAGTTCAAGGCCCTGGCCCGGTCCCTGCGGGCCGCCTGCGCGGTGGATCCGAGCGAGCACGGCGTCCCGAGCACGAAGGGGCTGCTGTAGTTGAGCATCGCCGTGCTGCTGTTCGCGGCCGGTGGGTTCCTGCTCGGGGGAGCCTGGGCGATGCGACAGAAGAGCATCTTGTTGGCGCTGGCCCTGCTGGCGTGCGCGGGACTCGCCATCGCCTCCGGCATCCTGCGGTACCAGTGACCCGGCCACGTGTCGTCGTCCTCGACTACGGCTCGGGCAACCTGCGATCGGCGCACCGCGCGCTGGAGCGGGCCGGTGCGCAGACGACGGTCAGCTCGCAGCTGCCGGCCGCGGCGGACTGCGACGGCCTCGTGGTGCCCGGGGTCGGCGCCTTCGCTGCCTGCATGTCCGGCCTGGACGCTCTCGGCGCGGGCAGCACGGTGCGGGACCGGGTGGCCGCCCAGCGCCCGGTCCTCGGCATCTGCGTGGGTATGCAGGTGCTCTTCGACAGCGGGACCGAGCACGGCGTACCGACCAAGGGGCTGGGCATCCTGCCCGGCGAGGTACGCCGCCTCCGGGCCGACGTCCTGCCGCACATGGGCTGGAACACGGTGTCGCCGGCGGCCGACAGCGCGCTGTTCGCCGGGCTGGACCCGGCAGCGCGGTACTACTTCGTGCACTCCTACGCCGCCTTGCACTCCGAGGGCTGGGTGAGCACCGCAGAGCACGGCGAGCCGTTCGTCGCCGCCGTGGAACTGGGCGCGCTCAGCGCCACCCAGTTCCACCCCGAGAAGTCCGGCAACGCCGGTGCCGCGCTGCTGGCCAACTGGGTCCGGAGCCTGCCGTGAGCCACCGATGCGCCGGCGAAGGGCCGCCGGATGAGCCCCGGATGAGCCGCTGATGAGCCGCTGATGAGCCGCTGATGAGCAAGGAGCGGGCCCGCCGTCGGGCCGAACGCGAGAGCCAGGGCCGGGCCCGGGCCGAGTCGCTGCTGGCCGCTCCGGCCGCCCGGCCGGCCGGCACCGGCGCGCTGGGCCGGCTGCTGGGGCGGTCCGGGCGGCCCTGGTGGCGGCTGCGCTCCGGCCGCCGCCGCTACAGCCGGCGGACCCGGGCCCAGCGGGGCACCATCGCGGTGATCGTGCTCGTGGTCCTGGGCCTGGACTGGCTGTTCGTGGACGAGTGGGGAGCCCGGGTCGGGCTGAGCCTGCTGGCCCTGCTGGCCACCCCCGCGCTGGTCACGATGGCGCTGGGCCGGAGCCACCGGTGAGCTTCGTGCTGCTACCCGCCGTGGACGTCGCGGATGGGCGGGCAGTGCGGCTCGTTCAGGGCGCCGCCGGCAGCGAGACGTCCTACGGCGATCCGCTGCGGGCCGCGCTGGACTGGCAGGACGGCGGCGCCGAGTGGATCCACCTGGTCGACCTGGACGCGGCGTTCGGGCGCGGCTCCAACCGGGACCTGCTCGCGGGCATCGTCGGGCAGCTGGACGTCCAGGTGGAACTGTCCGGCGGCATCCGCGACGACGACTCGCTCGAAGCAGCCCTGTCGACCGGCTGCGCGCGGGTCAACCTCGGCACCGCCGCGCTGGAGCGCCCGGACTGGTGTGCGGTCGCGCTGAGCCGGTTCGGCGAGCGCATCGCGGTCGGCCTCGACGTGCGAGGCACGACCCTGTCGGCCCGGGGCTGGACCCGGGACGGCGGTGACCTGTTCGAGGTGCTCGAGCGGCTGGACGGTGACGGCTGCTGCCGTTACGTCGTCACCGACGTCGCCCGCGACGGGACCCTGACCGGGCCCAACCTGGACCTGCTCCGGCAGGTCTGCTCGGCCACCGACCGGCCGGTCGTGGCCAGCGGGGGAGTGTCCACGGTGGACGACCTGCGCGAACTGGCCGGGCTGTCCGCCCTCGGGGTCGAGGGGGCCATCGTCGGCAAGGCGCTCTACGCCGGCAACTTCACCCTGCCCGACGCGCTAGCAGCCGTCCGCGACCCGGCCGCACCGTGACCGTCGCGGTACGGGTCATCCCCTGCCTTGACGTGGACGCCGGTCGGGTCACCAAGGGGGTGCGCTTCCTGGCCAACGTCGACGTCGGCGACCCGGTGGCGCTGGCCCGTCGCTACGACGACGAGGGGGCCGACGAGCTCGTCTTCTACGACATCACGGCGTCCTCTGCGCAGCGCGAGACGACCTACGACGTCGTACGGCGTACCGCCGAACAGGTCTTCATCCCGCTCACCGTCGGCGGGGGAGTGCGGTCCCCGGCCGACATCGACCGGCTGCTGCGGGCCGGCGCCGACAAGGTGTCGCTGAACACCGCGGCGGTCGCGGACCCAGGGCTGCTCGCCGCGGCCGCCGAGCGGTTCGGCTCCCAGTGCGTCGTGCTGTCCGTGGACACCCGGCGGGCGCCGGAGCGGCCCAGTGGATTCGAGGTCACCACGCACGGCGGCCGCCGGTCGGCCGACCTGGACCTCGTGGACTGGGTGCGCCGCGGCGCGGATCTCGGTGCCGGGGAGATCGTCGTCAACGCGATGGACGCCGACGGCACCCGCGATGGGTTCGACCTGGATTCCATCCGTCTGGTGCGTGCGGCCGTCGGCGTACCCGTGGTCGCCAGCGGCGGGGCGGGGACGCTCGCGCACTTCCCCGCGGCCGTCCGGGCCGGCGCCGACGCCGTACTGGCCGCCAGCGTCTTCCACTACGGCACGCTGGGCGTCGCCGACGTCAAGACGGCCCTGCGCGAGGCCGGTCACCCGGTCCGCTGACGGGTCCGGCCTGGCCCCCGGCGCCGCCGCGTTAAATGCTTAGCGGCTCTAACAACCAGGTGTACCATCGCGTTATCCCCGCTCGTCCAGTTGGAGTCTCCATGCGCTCGTGGCCGACCGCGCCGCACCAGGTGTTACGCCGTGGGCTGCGGCTACTCGGACGAGCGATCCGCGAGGAGCGGGGGATCTTCGCGATCGCCCTCACCGCCAGCGCTCTGTTCGGCGGGATGACCGTCGCGAACGCGTTCGTCCTGGGGCAGATCACCGGCCGAGTCGTGCTCCCGTCGCTGCGCTCCGGTCAGGTCGCCACCGGCGCCCTGGTCACTTCCGGCCTGCTGATCCTGGCGGTGGCCACCCTGAAGATCGTCGGCATCCTCGGCCGGCGGATCGGCGCCGGGATCATGCAGTACCGGCTGCAGGCGTCCTACCGGCGCCGGGTCAGCCGCCAGTACCTCCGGTTGCCCCTGTCCTGGCACCACCAGCACCCGACCGGGCAGTTGCTGTCCAACGCCAACAGCGATGTCGAGGCGGCGTGGTTCCCGATCGCCCCGCTGCCGTTCGCGTGCGGCGCGATCCTGATGCTGCTCATCACCGGTGTCGCGCTGATCGCGATCGACCCGGTGCTGGCCCTGGTCGGCCTGGTGGTGTTCCCGACGGTCTTCGCCGTGAACCTGGTCTACAGCCGGGTGATGTCGCCGCGGGTCAGCCGCGCGCAACAGCTGCGAGCCGAGGTCAGCGGAATCGCGCACGAGAGCTTCGACGGCGGGCTCGTGGTCAAGACGTTGGGCCGCGAGGCCGAGGAGACCGAGCGGTTCCGGGAGCGGGCCGAGGACCTGCGCGACAGCCTGATCGCCGTCGGCCGGGTGCGCGGCACGTTCGATCCGCTCATGGAGGCGCTACCCGCGTTGGGCACGCTCGCCGTGCTGCTGATCGGCACCGCGCGGCTGGAGGCCGGCGCGATCAACGCGAGCGACCTGGTCTCGGTGGCCTACCTGTTCACCGTGCTCGCGCTGCCGATCCGGGCGATCGGCTGGGTGCTCGGTGACCTGCCCCGGGCCGTCGCCGGCTGGGACCGGGTCGACTCGGTCCTGCGGGCCACCGGTGAGCAACGCCACGGCGAGCTGACCCTGCCACCCTCGACGCAGCCCGCCCGGCTGCAGGCGCGGGACCTGACGTTCAGCTACGCCGGCAGCGACGACCCGGTGCTGCTCAACGTGACCCTCGACATCGCGCCCGGCCGGACCGTGGCGCTGGTCGGCCCGACCGGCGCCGGCAAGTCCACCCTGGTCAGCCTGTTCGTCCGGCTCGTCGACCCGGACTCCGGCGAGGTCCTGGTGGACCAGACCGACGTGGCACGGCTGCGCGAGGGGGAACTCAGCACCACCGCCGCCGTCGTGGCGCAGCAGACGTTCCTCTTCGACGACACCGTCCGGAACAACGTCTCCCTCGGCGACGAGACCGATCCGTGCTACGACGACGAGCAGGTCTGGCACGCCCTGCGGTTGGCGCAGGCCGACCGCTTCGTCCAGGCCCTGCCCGAGGGACTGTCCACCCACGTCGGCGAGCGGGGAACCACCCTGTCCGGCGGTCAGCGCCAGCGGCTGGCGCTGGCCCGGGCCCTGGTCCGCCGCCCGCGGCTGCTCATCCTGGACGATGCCACGAGCAGCGTCGATCCCTCCGTCGAGTCGGCGATCCTCGGTGGCCTGCGGGCGGCCGACCTGGCCTCCTCGGTGCTGGTCGTCGCCTACCGGCGCGCCACGATCATGCTGGCCGACGAGGTGGTCTACGTGGAGCGGGGGCGGATCGTGGCCCGCGGCCCGCACGAGGACCTGCTCGAGCGGGCTCCCGGCTATGCCCGGCTGGTCCGCGCGTACGCCGACGCCGCCGAGCAGCGCCGCCTGGACGCGCTGGAAGAGGGTGTCGCATGACCCGCGCCGGATCGTCCAACTCGCCCGCGAGCACCTCGGGGGCGGCCCCGTCGTCCACGGCCGGCACGGCGCTGACCGCCGGTACGGCGTCGAAGCTCGGGGCGACCGCGACCCTGGTCCGCGGCGCCCGGATGGTCCCGGAGTTCCGCGCCGGGCTCTGGGTGACCATCAGCCTCGCGTTGCTCGCCACGGCCGGTCGGGTCGTCGTACCGATCGCCGTCCAGCAGACCGTCGACCGCGGCCTGCTCGCCGACACCGGCCCGGACTACGGACTGGTCCGTACCGTCGTTGGGCTGTGCCTGATCGCCATCCTGGTGACCGCGGTCTCGGCGTATGCGATGAACTACCGGCTGTTCCGGGTCACCGAGACCGCGCTGTCGGCGCTGCGGGTGCGCGCGTTCCGGCACGTGCACGACCTGTCGATGCTGCACCAGCAGGCCGAGCGGCGCGGCTCGCTGGTCTCGCGGGTGACCAGTGACGTCGACCAGCTGTCGATGTTCATGCAGTGGGGCGGGATACTCGGGCTGCTCAGCCTCGGTCAGCTGGTCATCGCCACCGTGATCATGGCTGTCTACTCCTGGCCGCTGACGCTGCTCGTCTACGTGTGTTTCGTGCCCATGGTCGCCTCGATGCGCTACTTCCAGCGTCGGCTGGCCGCGACGTACGGCCAGGTCCGGGAGCGCGTCGGTGACATGCTCGGCGCGATCTCCGAGGCCGTCGTCGGCGCGCAGACCGTGCGGGCGTACGGGATCGCGGGGCGGACCGGCCGGCGGATCGACACCGCGATCGACCGGCACTACCGGACCGCGGTCCGGGCGCAGCGGCAGAGCGCGGTGTTCTTCGGGACCGGGGAGTTCGTAGCTGCACTGGCCAACGCCGGCGTGATCGTCGTCGGCGTCCTGCTCGGCGTCGCGGGTGGGCTGAGCCCGGGGACGCTGGTGGCGTTCCTGTTCCTGGTGACGCTGTTCATCGGCCCGGTCCAGATCGCCACCGAGGTCCTCAACGAGGCGCAGAACGCGTTGGCGAGCTTCCGCCGAGTGCTCGACGTGCTCGACACCGAGCCGGACGTGGCCGACCCCGGCCCCGACGGCCGCGACCTGCCGCCCGGCCCGCTCGGGGTGCGCTTCGATCACGTGCACTTCTCCTACCCCACCGGTCCGGAAGTGCTCACCGATGTCGACCTGTCCATCGCCGCCCGGCGCCGGGTGGCCGTGGTCGGGGAGACGGGGTCGGGCAAGACGACGTTCGCCAAGCTGCTCACCCGGCTGATGGACCCCAGCCGGGGCCGGGTGCTGCTCGGCGGGGTGCCGCTGACGGCGGTCCGCTTCGAGTCACTGCGGGAGCGGGTCGTGATGGTTCCCCAGGACGGGTTCCTCTTCGACATGACGATCGCCGGCAACGTGCGTTACGGCCGGGCCGGCCTCAGCGACGACGAGGTCGCGGCGACCTTCGACGTCCTGGGCCTGGCCGACTGGGTCGACGGCCTGCCCCGGGGGATCCACACCCTGGTGGGAGAGCGGGGGGAGTCCCTGTCGGTGGGGGAGCGCCAGCTCGTCGCGGTGGCCAGGGCCTACGTCGCAGATCCCGACCTGCTGGTGCTGGACGAGGCCACGTCGGCGGTGGACCCGGCCACCGAGGTCCGGCTGACCCGGGCGTTGGACTCGTTGACCCGCGGCCGCACTACGCTGACCATCGCGCACCGGCTGTCCACGGCCGAGGCCGCCGACGAGG
>JBBPYA010000136.1:0-3271 GCA_038200385.1 Mycobacteriales bacterium | reverse complement strand
GAACCCGAGCACGAGCAGCGCGGCGACACCGGCCGCGATCAGGACGTCGGTCAGCCTCGAGTTGCCGCCGGAGTCAGAAGTACCGTCCGACGACGACACCGACGTCGAGGCCGGCTGAGACGCCGGCTGAGACCCCGGCTGAGACCCCGGCTGTGACGCGGCCGATGACGCCGGTGCACCGAGCGCCGGGATCACGGTGACCGGGAACGGGCTGCCCTCGGTGGTGACGAGCAGATCCGCCCCGGCGCCGTCGAACACGATCGCCTCTCCCTGTGGTGCGGCTGGCAGCGGCACCCGTACCGGCCGACCGGCCAGGGCGGCCACGACGTCACCGTCGGGGACGGCGTACACGTAGGCGTCGGTGTAGGTCCGCAGCGCCAGCAGCGTTCCGTCGTCGGAGACCGCTCCCCCGGTGACGAGCACCTGCCCCAACGTCCCGACCGGGCTACCAGGGGTACCGGTGGGACTCAGCGCCACCTCCGCCACCCGGCGCAGCGCCGTGGTGCGCTCGGCCGACGGCGCACCGTCCGGGGTGTAGACCCCGGCCCGGCCGGACGGTTCCTTGGTGACCAGGAACGGTCGGCCGGACCGATCCAGCAACAACGCCTCGGCGTCGTGCGGCCCGTCGGGGTAGCTGAACCGGAACAGCACCGCCTGCCCGTCCTCGCGCAACGCCTCCAGGGCGACCGTCTTGCGGGACCGGGTGTTGTCACCGATGTCGGCCAGCCACAGGGTGCCGTCCGCGGCGCGGGCGAGGTCCTCCACGTCGTACGGATCGAGGCCGGCGCGCAGCACCGCGGTGACCCGGCAGGACCGGTCCAGGACGTACACCTCCAGCGAGGTCCCGCCGTCGTTCACGGTGAACAACCGGGACCGGTCCACGGCGAGTCCACTGGACTCGCTGATCCGCGGATCGGTGACGGCGCACAACCGGGAGGCCGACCCGTACGCCAGGTCAGCCGCCTGTGCTGGACCCGGCAGCGAGCAGGCGATCCCGATCGCGGCCACGAGCGCGACCCGGCCTCGGAGCATCGCCCCAGTCTCCCAGCCGGGTGCCGAAGATCAGGTGCAGGACGCGCAGGACCAGCAGCCCCAACGACAGCCCCGCAACGATGTCGGTCAGCCAGTGGTAGTTGAGCAGCAACATCGAGATCGTGGTCAGCACCGGCGCCAGCACGGCCAGCACGGTGAACAGCCGGACCATCCATCCCGGCAGGGCGTAGCTACGCGCCAGCCACACCGCAAGTCCCCACCACAGCACGGCGTTGGCGGAGTGACCGGAGGGGTAGGACAGGCCGTCCACGTGCAGGATCGAGGCGCCGATCCCGGGCGCGGTCCGCCCCAGGCCGAGCTTGAACGCGTAGACCACGCTGGTCAGCAGCGCCAGCGCCACGGCCACCCGCAGGAGCGGTTGCCAGACCCGCCGCTCGTGCACGATGTACAGCGTCAGCAACCCGATCACGACCAGGATCGGCCCCCGCCCCCCGGTCTGTGACAGCAGCCAGAGCAGCGCATTGGGCACCGGGGAACCGCGCAGGTCCACCCCGTCCACCCAGCCGGCCACGGCGAGGTCGGCGCGCAGCCACGGCCCGCGCAGGATCACATCCAGGGTGAGCCAGCCGAGCAGCCCCGCGGCGACCACGACGAGGGCCAGCCGGGGGCACCACGGCGCCGCGCCGCGCTTGCGGGTCGCCTCGGGCACCTCGGCGGTCACGAGGCCACGCTACCGCTGCCGTGACCCGATCGTGACAACCACCGGCCCGGCGCGGAGATGAACATCCGCGGTCAGTCGCCCTCAGAGGGCGTACGGCGCGAGCTGAGCGGCCAGCTCCGAGCCGACCCGCGCGGTGAGCACGGTGCCGTCGCCGTGGTGCTCCTCGGTGAGGACCTCGCCCCCGTCGTGGACCCGTGACACCAGGTCGCCCCGGTCGTAGGGCACCCGGACCTTGACCTCGATCTGCGGGCGCGGGATCCGCTCGTCGAGCAGGTCAAGCAACTCCTCGAGTCCCTGCCCGGTCCGGGCCGAGACGAACAGCGCGTCCGGGACCAGCGAGCGCAGCCGCAGCAACGCCTCCGGAGCCGCGGCGTCGACCTTGTTGACCACGATGACCTCGGGGATCCCGGCCGCGTCGATCTCTGCGAACACGTCATGTACGGCGTTGATCTGCGACTGCGGATCGGGGTGCGCGCCGTCGACCACGTGCAGGATCAGGTCGGCCTGCGAGACCTCCTCCAGCGTGGAGCGGAAGGCCTCGACCAGCGCGTGCGGCAGGTGCCGTACGAACCCCACGGTGTCGGTGAGGGTGAACACCCGGCCGTCCCGGGTCTCCGCTCGACGTACCGTCGGATCCAGGGTGGCGAACAGCGCGTTCTCCACCAGGACGCCGGCGCCGGTGAGCCGGTTGAGCAGTGAGGACTTGCCCGCGTTGGTGTAACCGGCGATCGCCACCGCCGGGACCTCGTTGCGGACCCGCTCCTGCCGCTTGGTGATCCGGGTGGCCTCCATCGCGGCGATGTCGCGGCGCAGCTTGGCCATCCGGGACCGGATCCGGCGGCGGTCGGTCTCGATCTTCGTCTCGCCGGGACCGCGGGTGCCCATCCCGCCGCCGCCGGCCACCCGGCCACCGGCCTGCCGGGACATCGACTCACCCCAACCGCGCAGCCGGGGCAGCAGGTAGCTCATCTGGGCCAGCTCGACCTGGGCCTTGCCCTCCCGGCTGGAGGCATGCTGGGCGAAGATGTCCAGGATCAGCGCGGTGCGGTCGATCACCTTGACCTTCACCACCTGCTCGAGCTGGCGCAGCTGCCCCGGACTCAGCTCCCCGTCGCACACGATGGTGTCCGCGTCGCTGCCGGCGACCAGCTCGCGCAGCTCCTGGGCCTTACCGGAGCCGATGTAGGTGGCCGGGTCGGGCCGGTGCCGGCGCTGCATGATCGCGTCCAGGACCACCGAACCGGCCGTCTCCGCCAACGCCCTGAGCTCGGTCAGCGAGTTCTCGGCGTCGGCCGCCGTGCCCTCGGTCCAGACGCCGACCAGGATGACGCGCTCCAGCCGCAGCTGTCGGTTCTCGACCTCGGTGACGTCGACAAGTTCGGTGGACAGTCCGGGAACGCGACGTAGCGCCTCGCGCTCGGACAGCTCGAGGCCGGCCCCCTCGGCGTCGTGGAATGCTTCGTCGCCGGAGCCGGCGTGGGTGTGGGCGTCGATCACGGGATCACTCATGTGCGGTCCAGACTGCCACGATCGCCCCGGCCGGGCGAGTGAGATCCG
>JBBPYA010000135.1:0-14127 GCA_038200385.1 Mycobacteriales bacterium | reverse complement strand
GACACCGACGAAGTCGACCGAGCCGCGGCCCTGGACCACGCCGTACGCCGACTTCCAGGCGGCCTCGACCAACGCGAGCAGGTCCGGCGCCGACCAGCCCCCCGCCGCCGACCTCGTCCCTGCGCCCACCGGGCCGACGCTAGCCACCGACCGGCACCGGGACGCACCCACCCGTGGACAGCCCGAGCTCGCACAGCGCAGCTACCTGGTCGTATTTACCGTGAGGAAACACGGAGGAATCGTGGTCAACTCCCTTGGTTCGCCCTGGGGCAACCCGCGGATCGTTGGGCTGTTCCGGTCGCGGCCGGTAACCAGTCTCTGACCGTCCGACAGAGGCACCGCCGGCGGCGTACGGGACGGCATCGGAATACCGAACGCCGATCCTGCAGGCCCCGCAATTGCCAAGATTGCTTGTCCACTATGGGTTTACACGATCCACTGGGGAGGAGCACTATGGCGTCCTCCGTGCTGGCTGCTGAAGTGGAGCCCCGATGACAGCTGTTGAGCCACCACCCAGTTCCAGCGGCCGGGCCACCGCCGAGGTGCAGGAGCAGCATCTGCTCAAGGCGATGTCCTGGTGGGACGGCTTCATGATCGCCCTGGCCAACCCCGGGTTCCTGCTCGCCGCACTCGGCGGCTCGATTTCGGCCCTGGGCACCACCGGTGCCCTCGTGCTGTGGATCGTGTCGGTCCTGATTGGCAGCCTGCAGAACAACATCTACGCCGAGTTGGCGACGATGTTCCCGGAGAAGTCCGGCGGGATCGCCATCTACGCCCACGAGGCCTGGAGGAGGTACTTCTCCCCCATCGGCGCGATCGCCACCTTCGGCTACTGGTTCGCCTGGTCCACGGTGCTCGCGATCAGCGGCCTGATCTGCGGGACCCTGGTCACCGCCGAGTTCTTCCCCGGCGCCACCTTCTCGGCCAGCGCGGCGCACTTCAGCATCAACCTGCCGATCATCATCGCCATCGGGATGCTGCTGCTGGTCTGGGTGTTCAATGCCCGGGGTATCCGCTCGACGGTCTGGTTCTCCTACATCACCGGCGTCCTGCTGATGATCCCGTTGCTGGTGATGATGCTGCTGCCCTACCTGACGGGCAGCTGGAGCTCGTCGAACATGACGTGGGACATCGGCGCCAACGGCGGCCTCGCGCTCGCACTGACCTGGCTGTACTTCATGGGCTGGTCGGCGTACGGCTTCGAGGCCTGTGCCACCGTCGCGCCGGAGTACCGGGACACCGCGAAGGACACCCCGAAGGCGCTGCGCAGCGCCGCGGTCTTCTCCGTCTTCGTCTACGCGCTGCTGCCGCTCGGGGTTGGCGGGACGCTGGGCACCGAGACGATCGCCGCGGACCCGACGGCCATCGTGTTCTACAAGCAGGCGCTGGACACGATCGCCGGCAGCTTCATCGGCGGCCTGCTCGTGGTCTGCCTGGTCGCCGGCCTCGTGCTGACCATGAGCACCGCGACCCTCGACGGGTCGCGCGCGCTGTACGGCATCTCCAAGGACGGAATGACGATCCGGTGGTTCGGCCAACTCAACAAGTTCAACGTCCCCGGCCGCGGGATGGCCATCGACGCCTTCATGAACATCTTCCTGGTCGTGTTCTTCGGCACCGCGATCGAGATCCTCGCCGCCGGTAACCTCGGCTACATGCTGGCGCACTTCTTCGCCCTGAGCGGATTCGTGCTGCTGCGCCGGGACCGCCCGAACTGGTCGCGCACCATCAAGCTGTCCAGCATCTGGGTGCCCATCGCCGGCGCGCTCGCGCTGATCAACCTCCTCTTCATCGTTGCGGGTGGCTTCATCTTTGCCAACGAGTTCGGCTACGGCTTGAGCAAGACCCTGATCGGCGCCACCGTGCTGCTGATCTCGCTGGTGCTGTACTTCTACCGGCGGTTGGTCGAGGACCGCCTGCCGATGCAGTGGCGTGAAGTCTGACCGCTCCGAGCGGCCGGTCCCCGGTTCCGCTCGTGACGTGCCACCGAAGGCGCCGCTGCGCCAGCGGCTGGCCGACCACGAGCAGCCGGGGACCGTGCTTCGGGGGCCACCCATCACCGTCCGGTGCCAGTGCGGTGAGCGGCGCGACCTGGCCTACGGCGAGGTGTGGACGTGCCGGTGCGGCCGGCGCTGGAACACCGCGCAGATTGATGCCGAGGAGTACGGGCGGTTGCGCCGCCTCCAGCTGCGCTTCCGGGTGCTGCCGATCTGTCTCGGGATCGGCACCTCGATCCTGGGGTTGTTCTTCCTGTTCACCGGCAACTCCTTCTCGCTGTTCGTGCTGCTCCCGGTCGCGCTGCTCAGCTGGGGCATGCTGCTTCGCCCGATGCACCGCCGCCGCTACCTCGCGGCGCTGGGAGAACTCCCCCGCTGGCAGCTGCGCCCGGAGTGACGCCGCAGTCGTCACTCTGACCCGCGCTACATCGCCTGGCGGAACCCACGGGCGATCGCCGCGTCGGTCTCGGTGACGGTGGCGGCGGTCTGCTCCAGGAGCTGGCCGATGCCCAGCAGCGCCTGCTGCACGTTCGCGGCGGCCGCCTGCCACTGCTGGTACAGCGCCATGAACGCCTGCGCGGACGCCGCCTCCCAGCCCGCCGTCACATCGGCGTTGATCCGGCTGGACAAACTCTGGGTCTGGACCTGACTGTCCCCGCCGGCGCTGCGGCACTGCGCCGCCATGGCCTGCAGGGTCGGGATGTCGTACTTCATGTGCCTCCTCCACTGACGATCGGTCGGTGCAGCGAGGCTAGGTCCGGCTACCGATCCGCGGCCCCCGTTGTCCACAGCCGCCGAGGTTGTTCACAGATTTGCCCGCAGCTCCCACAACTCGGGAAAGAAGCGCAGCCCCAGCCGGCTTCGCAGGTACGGCGCCCCGGTCGAACCACCGGTCCCGGACTTGGCTCCGATCTGTCGCTCCACCATCAACACGTGCCGCATCCGCCAGCGGGCCCACAACTCGTCGTGCTCGGTCAACGCCTCGGCCAGGTCCCACAGCGCGCCGTGTGCATCGCGATCCCGGCTGACCGCGAGCAGGCTGGCCAGTCGCTCGTGCGGGTCGTCCACCGCGAGGCCGGCAGCGGCGAGCAGAGCCAGGAATGCGTCCCACAGCGACGGCTCGGCGAGCCTGGCCTGCAGCCGCTCCCGCTCCGGCGGGGTGGCGTGCCCGAGCCGCTGCAGGTAGGCCGGCTCCTTGGCGCCGGACAGGAACTCCAGCTCCCGGAACTGCACGGACTGGAAACCGCTGGCCGGCGCCAGCAGGTTGCGGAAGGTGAGGAAGTCCTGCGGCGTCATGGTTTCCAGCACATCGATCTGCTCGATCAACAGGCGGGTGATCACCGCGCTGCGGTGTAGCCGCAGCCGCGGATGGTAGGTGTCGCCGGCCAGCATGAGGTCCCTCGCGTCACCGAGTTCGTGCAGCAGCTGGCCGAACCAGAGCTCGTAGACCTGATGGATCGTGATAAACAGCAGTTCGTCGTGGACCGGCGGGTCGGTGAGCTGCACCTGGGCACCGAGCAGCTCGGTGAGCCGCAGGTAGCCGCCGTAGGTCAGCCGCGCGCCGTCCTCACCGAAGCTGGGGTCTGCTGGGCCGGTGGGCGTGGTCTCGGTCACCGGCGCAACCTACGCGGCTGTCCACAGATCCGCGACGACCGGGTGGTCCGGGCCGTACGGCGCCGACACTCACCCGGTGCTCGTGACCCTGACCCTGTACGCCGGCGAGGTCGCGCAGCCGGTCGACGCCGGCTGGGACTTCGCCGCGGCCGCCGACGGTGACACCCGCGTCGACGTCGAGCTGCACGCCACGCCCGGGACGGTGCTGCGCCAGGTAGCCGACGCCCTGTGCGCCCTCGTCGGGGCGTCCCCAGGCACCGCCCTGTACGCCGGTTCCACGCGGCTCGACCCGGAGGCGCCCGTAGGTGGCCCGGGCCTGCGCAACGGCGCTCTCCTCGGCGTCGGGCGACCCGGACCGCGCGCGGTGACCCGGGGCGCCGTACTCGAACTGCACGTCGTGTCGGGTCTGCAGGCCGGCTCGTCGGTGCCGCTGCCGCGCGGGGAGCACCTGCTCGGACGGGGCTCCGAGACGTGGTTGCGGCTGTCCGACCCGCTGTGCTCACGGACCCACGCGGTACTGCGGGTCGGCACCGACGGCGTCCGGGTGGCCGACCTCGGCTCGGCCAACGGCAGCTGGCTGGGCGGACGGCCGGTCAGCGGTGACGGTGAGCCGCTGGCTCCCGGAGCCCTATTGCGCCTCGGCGACACCGTGCTGCGGCTGGCGGTGCCCACCATGACGCCCGCCACGGTCACGCCGGCGGCCGACGGCACCCTGTCGGTCCGCCGGGCCCCCCGACTCACCGGCGTACCGGCCGAGGTCACCGTCGACTGGCCGCGCCCTCCCCCCGTCCCGGCCCCGCCGCGGCTGGCCGTGCTCGGCCTGCTGCTGCCGGTGCTGCTCGGGGTGGGTCTCGCGGTGCTGCTGCACACCCCGCAGTTCCTGTTGCTCACCGCGCTGTACCCGGTTCTGATGCTGGGCAACCACCTGTCCGAGCGCTCCGGACGGCGCAGCCGCGAGCGGCGCGAGCGGCTCGAACACGCCGCGGCCGAGCAGCGGGCCAGGGCCGATCGCGACGAGGCCGTGACCCGCATCGGCGAGCAGCGACGGCGGGACAGCCCCGATCTGTGCGAGCTGATCCGGGCCGTCCAGGGCCCAGGGCACCGGTTGTGGGAACGGCGGCGGGACGATCCCGACTTCCTCCGGCTGCGGCTCGGGACGGCGACCATGCCCGGCGGGGTCCAGCTGCGGCGGGAGACCGGGACGGAGGCGGTACCGATCCCGGACCTGCCCGTCACGGTGGCGCTGGCCACGACCGGGGTGCTCGGCCTGGCCGGCCCCGATCCCCCGCTGCGGGCACTGGCCCGGGGCCTGCTCGCCCAGGTTGCCGCGCTGCACAGCCCACGGGAGCTGGCCGTGGTGCTGCTGGCGCCTGACGACCGGTCCCCGAACTGGGCGTGGGCGCGCTGGCTGCCGCACGTCGGCCCGCGGATCGGCATGACCGCCGGGCAGCGCGCCGACCGGCTGGCCGAGCTGATGTCGCTGCTCGACGCCCGCCACGGCAGGACGGCCCGGACCGTCCCCGACGTGCTCGTCGTCCTCGACGATCCCGGCCGGCTGCACGCGGCGGCGGGCCTCGCCCGGCTGCTCGCCGACGGCCCGGCGGCGGGGATCGCACTGCTCTGCTCGAGCGGGCCGCGGGCCGGCTGCCCGCCGCTTGCCGGGCCACTGCCACGATCACCGGCGAGGCCGGCAGCCGGCTGCGGCTCGTCGTGGCCGGCGAACCGGAACGCGACGGTGTGCTCGCCGACGGGTTGTCGCTGCCGCTGGCCGCCGGCCTGGTCCGGTCGATGGCAGCGCTGCGCGATCCAGGCGAGGCAGTCGGCGCGGTTCCCTCGACGGTCCGGCTGCTGGACCTGCTCGACCTGCCCGCGCCGGACGGCCCCTCGGTGCGGACCCGCTGGGCGCGAGCCGGGCCGGTCCCCCGGGTCGTCATCGGGCAGTCCGCGGACGGCCCGTTCGCGGTGGACCTCGACCGCGACGGGCCGCACGGACTCGTCGCCGGGACGACGGGGGCCGGCAAGTCGGAGTTCCTGCAGTGCCTGCTGGGGTCGCTGGCCGCGACGTACCCACCGTCGGAGCTTGCGTTCGTCCTGATCGACTACAAGGGTGGCGCGGCGTTCCGGGACTGTGCCCGACTGCCGCACACGCTGGGCCTGGTCACCGACCTGGACGAGCACCTCACCCGCCGGGCGCTGCGTTCGCTCCGCGCGGAGCTGACCCGGCGGGAGGCGGTCCTGGCCGCGGCCGGCGTGAGTGACCTACCGGCGTACCGGGCGCTCGCGCGCAGGGCACCGGCGCCCGGCGCGGGCGCGACGCTCGGCCCGCCGGCCAACAACGCGGCGACCGACGGCGGGGCCGCATCCCCGCTGCCGCTGCCACGACTGCTGCTGGTGATCGACGAGTTCGCCGCGCTCGCCGGGGAGCTGCCCGACTTCGTCAGCGGCCTGGTCGGGATCGCGGCCCGCGGCCGCTCGCTCGGGATCCACCTGATCCTGGCTACCCAGCGGCCGGCCGGTTGTGTGACACCGGCGATCCGGGCCAACGCCAGTCTGCGGATCGCGCTGCGGGTCATCGACGAGTCGGAGTCCCGCGACATCGTCGAGGTGCGTGGCGCCGAGGTCATCTCCAAGCACGCCCCGGGCCGCGCCCTGATCCGCTCCGGCGCGGACCCTCCCGTCCCCGTGCAGACCGCGCGGATCACCGGCCGGGCGCCTCCGGCAGACGCAGCACCGCGGGTCCGCGCGGTGCGCTGGCCGGGGCACGGCGATCCCCGACCGCTGCCGCCGGTGGCCGAATGCGACGGAGCCGGCGACCTGCCCCGGCTCGTCACCGCCGTCCGCGCGGCGGCGGAGTCCACCGGGTGGCAGCCGCTGCCCAGCCCGTGGCTGCCTCCGGTGCCGGACGTCCTCGACCTCGACGAGGTGCCCGCGGCACCCCCCGGCTGCCTTGCGCTCGGCCTGGTCGACCATCCCGACGAGCAGCGCCGTTCGGTCCTCGCGGTGGACCTGGCAGCCGGGTCCGTACTGGTCGCGGGAGGCCCGCGCAGCGGGCGCAGCACGGCGCTGCGCACCCTGATCGCCGCGCTTATCCGTTCCGGCACCGCCGAGCAGGTACATGTCCACGTGCTGGACTGCGCCGGCGGCGGGCTGGGCGCCGTCGGGCAGCTGCCGCATTGCGGCACGGTGGTCGGTCGCGACGACGTCGTGCGCGGTCGTCGGCTGTTGGCCAGGCTGGCCGGCGAGCTGGATACCCGCCAGCGGGCCGGGGATTCTGCCGCCCGGCCACGAGTCACGCTGGTCCTGGACGGGTGGGAGCCGTTCGTCCAGGCCTACGAGCCGATCGAGGCCGGCCGCCCGGTGGACGAGTTGCTTCGGCTGGCCCGCGAAGGCCCGCAGGCCGGGATGCCGGTCGTCGTGGCCGGCGACCGGTCCGGACTCGGTGGTCGGCTGGCCGGCGCGCTGCGACAGCGCATCGTGCTGCCGCTGACCGACCGCGGCGACTACTCACTGGCCGGGATCACCACGCGGGCGGTGCCCGCGCATCGCCCGCCGGGTCGGGGGCTGCTGCCCGACACCGGGCTGGAGTGCCAGGTCGCCGTGCTCGGGGGACGCCCCTCGGCCCGGGCCGAGGCACTGGCGCTGGCGGGCATCGCGAGCCACGCCCCGCCACCCCTGCGCCATCCGCCGCTGACGGTCCGGGAGCTGCCCGAACGGGTCCCACTGGACAGCCTGGCACCGGCCCGGAAGCTGCTGAGCGCGGTGCTCGGGGCCGGCGGCGACGACGCGGCACCGGTCGTCCTGGATCTCGGCCTGCTCGGTCCCGGCTTCCTGCTGGCCGGGCCGGCGCGCAGCGGCAAGTCCACCGCGCTGCTGACCCTGGCCCACGGTCTGCTCGGCTCCGGTACGCCGGTCGTCGCGGTCACCGGCCGCCGTTCGGTGCTGCGGTCGGCACCGGCGGGCGTGGAGCAGATCGGACCCGAGGATGTCGGCGCCCTGCGCGCGGCGGTCGCGATCGGGTCAGCCGTCGTCCTCGTCGACGACCTGGAGGCACTGCTGGACAGCGCGGCCGACCCCATGCTGTCCGAACTGCTGCGGGCCGACCGAGGGATCACGGTCGTCGGCGCCGGCCGCAGCGAGGACCGCGCCGGCGGGTTCCGCGGGGTGGGCGTCGAGCTGCGGCGGCGCCGCTGCGGGGTCCTGCTGACCCCCAGCCCCGCGAACGGAGAGCTGCTCGGCGTCCGGCTGCCCCGCGGCCTGGCCGAACGAACGCCCGGCCGTGGGTACCTGGTCGAGAACGGGACGCTGACCCGCGTCCAGGTCGCGGATTCGTCCGGGTTCAGCCCTGGTGCGGGTACTCCACCGTCGTCGGCGGCACGAAGGTCTCCTTGATGGTGCGCGGGGAGGTCCAGCGGAGCAGGTTCAGCGGTGAGCCGGCCTTGTCGTTGGTGCCGCTGGCCCGCGCCCCGCCGAAGGGCTGCTGGCCGACGACGGCGCCGGTCGGCTTGTCGTTGATGTAGAAGTTGCCGGCGGAGAAGCGCAACGAGCGCATGGCCCGGTCGACGACGCGACGGTCGGTGGCGAAGATCGAGCCGGTCAGCGCGTACGGCGCCACGTCGGCGGCCTGCGCGACGGTCTCGTCGTACGCCGCGTCCTCGTAGACGTGGACGGCGAGGAACGGCCCGAAGTACTCGGTGCTGAACACCTCGTGCTCCGGGTTCGCGCTGGTGACCACCGTGGGCCGCACGAAGTAGCCCTCGCCGTCGTCGGTGCTCCCACCGGCCAGGACCTGCACGTCCGGGTCGGATCCGGCCGACGCCACGACGCCGGCCAGCCGGTCGTACGAGCGGCGGTCGATCACGGCGCCGCCGAAGTTCGCGAACTCGGTGACATCGCCGTACGTCAGGCCCTCCGCGGTCTGCGCCAGCCCGTCACGCACCGCGCCCTCCCAGAGCGAACGCGGGATGTAGGCCCGGGAAGCGGCCGAGCACTTCTGCCCCTGGTACTCGAACGCACCGCGGACCAGGGCGGCCACCAGCGGCGCCGGGTCCGCGCTCGGGTGCGCGATCACGAAGTCCTTGCCGCCGGTCTCGCCGACCAGCCGCGGGTAGCTGCGGTAAGAGGAGATGTTCGCCCCCACCGCCGACCACAGCGTCTGGAACGTCCTGGTCGAGCCGGTGAAGTGGATCCCGGCCAGCCGCGGGTCGGGCACCGCGGCCTCGCTGACCGCGGGCCCGTCCCCGGTCACCATGTTCACGACACCCGGCGGCAGCCCGGCGGCCTCCAGCAGCCGCATCGTCTCGTGCGCGGCGAGCTGCTGGGTCGGTGAGGGTTTCCAGACCACCGTGTTGCCCATTAACGCCGGCGCCAGCGGCAGGTTGCCGGCGATCGCGGTGAAGTTGAACGGCGTGATGGCCAGGACGAAACCCTCCAGCGGCCGGTGGTCCATCCGGTTCCACACGCCGGGGCCGGACTCGGGCTGCTCGGCGAGGATCTGCCGGGCGAAGTGCACGTTGAACCGCAGGAAGTCGATGAACTCGCAGGCGGCGTCGATCTCGGCCTGGAAGACGGTTTTGGACTGCCCGAGCATGGTGGCCGCGACCAGCCGGGACCGCCAGGGCCCGGCCAGCAGGTCCGCGGCCCGGAGCAGGACCGCGGCCCGCTCGTCGAAGGGCAACTCGCGCCACATCGGCGCGGCGTCCACGGCCGCGTCCACCGCGGCGGCCACGTCGGCCGGGTCGGCCTGCCGCCCGGTGCCGAGCACGGCGGCGTGCCGGTGCGGCTGGACGACCTCGAACGGCGCGCCGCCACCCATCCGCCGTACGCCGCCGACGGTCATCGTCAGCTCGACCGGCGCGGACTGCAGGTCCTTGAGAGCGGCCTCGACCTCGGCCCGCTCCGGCGAGCCGGGCGGGTAGGACAGCACCGGCTCGTTGCGTGGTGCGGGGGGATGGGTGACGGCGTCCATGGCTGCGCTCCTGGCGGTGCTCGACGACGATGGCGAGGCCCTCATCGTGTCATGCGAGCGCTCAGGGTTGAGCCGGGCGCAGCCTGACCACCCGCTCGCTGAAACCCTCCGTGCACAGGAACGTCCCGCAGACGAAGCCGAAGGAGGACACCAGCGCGCTGCCCGTGCGGAAGTCCGCGCCGAACGCTCGGGCCACCGCCTCCCAGCTGTGCCGGGTCCCGTCGCACTGGCCGAACCGGAGCGTCGCGAACTGGGCCTGGACCGAGGTGAACGTCCGGATCTGGATCGCCTCGCCGCTGATCTGGATCGGGTTGCCGTTCTCGCAGCGGAACGTGCCGTGCAGGACGGCGTTTCCGTTGTCGTCCAGGCGCGCGCTGCGGCTGACCGCCAGGGTGGCCGTCGGGGTGTCGGTCGCCATGAACGAGATCGACAATCGGCCGCCGTTCCCGGTCCCGTCCTGCTGGTCGTCGAAGGCCAGCACGTAGTAGGTCTGCCCGGCCTGGGCGTCAAGCAGGATCGTGCCGGGCCCGCAGGCGACGGTCTGCAGCGAGCCGCGCGTGCCGACGCCGACGGCCACCCCCGCGGAGTAGCTGGACCGGGAGACGTCGATGATGACGGCGCCGTCCGCCGCGGGCTGCAGGGTGTACCAGACGCTGGCGTCGGTGGCCGGAGCCCCGCACGACCGGTTGAGCTGGGCGTCGACGGAGTCGGTGGTGGCGTCGGTGGTGTTCACCACCGCGCGGTACCCCACGTCGACGGGGATCGCGTTGTCGATGGTGTCGTTCGTCGGCGGCGCGGCCAGTGCCGGTGCGGCGGTCGCCGCGACGATGGCTGCCGCGACGCTGAGGACGGTGACTGCTCGGTTGAGATGCACGCTGTTCCTTCCCCGAACGCGTGAAGGGTGCCCGCCGCCATCGGCGGCCTGCTGAGGTCCTACCAGTGCGAGCGGGTGTCGCGGAAGACCCCGGACGACGGCGCCGGCACGAGGACCACCGGCCCGGGAGCTACTCGACGCCCGCCCTATCCCGGCGCAGGATGCGATCCCGGGGCCCCCGTCGCGACCGGGGCCTACCTCGTGGATCGGGCCGAGGTCCCGGAGATCTTCGCTCTGGCCCGGATCGGACAGGACGTCACCTACGCCCCCGACACCCCGGCCGACGCCGACGGACACCGGGGACGCGGTCACACCGCCCTGTTCAGGTCGTACCCATCCACGGCGACCGGACTCCCGCTGGCCCTGGTCGCCCTCGTGGCCCTGGCTGCCTGGGCCGCCACAGGGGTCGCACAAGTCGTGTTCCTCCCCGGCACCGGACCGAGGTGCTAGAGCAGCTCGATCAGGGCGCCGATCTCCTGGGTGGCGTACCACGCCAGATCGTGTCCTTCCGCGCCGTCCACCACGAATTGCGCGTCCTCGCTGCCGAGGTCGGCCTCCAGGACGACGTTGGCCGCGGCGCGCACCGAGGGCTCGGCCTGCTCGGTGTCGGCCAGCACGCTGGCCACCGCCGCCAGGGGTACCGGTGCGGCCAGCTCGACCACGGAGCGGTCCAGATCCGGGCGGGCGGTCACCGTTCCGTCGGCGGCGTCGGCGGCTACGACCACCCGGCGCCGGGCCGCGGTGGGATCCGCGTCGATCAGCCGGAGGCTAGCGGCCGCGGCGTCGCGCAGCGCGACGTACTCCAGCTCCTCCTCGTCGGAAGCGGCGTACCACTCCCGAACCGCCGGGGTCACCGTGAACGCCCGCTGTCGCGGGCCGCCGATCGTGCCCTCGTCGAGGAGCCGGCGCAGCATCGGCACGGTGGCCGGCAGGTAGACGCGCATCAGGCGGACAGGTCGCTGCGAGCCGCGCGGACCGCGGCGGCGTTGGTCACCAGGGAGGTCCGCAGGACCGCCCGACGGCGGCGGTGGTCCATCACGTTCGCCCCGATCGCCCGCAGGTCGTCCGGGCCGGGCGCGAGCAGGGTGACCTCGGTCCCGGTCTCGCGGACCCGGCGCGCCTCGCGCTCCAGGGACCGGGTGACCGAGCGGCGGACCCGGCGCTCGACCTGGCTGACCAGCCCCCAGGGGCGGTCGTAGCCGGAGGCGGCCAGCGGCGCCACGACGTACACCTCGTCCAGCGGGCCGCCGGCGAGCAGGTCCAGCGAGGTCGCCGAGAACGCCCCGCCGTCGATGTAGGCGCGGCCGCCGATGCGCACCGGCGCGTACCAGCCCGGGATCGCGCAGGACGCGGTCACGGCCTCGGACAGCCGGGCCGGCGGAGCGCCCTGCTGGCCGAACACGGTGCGCTCGCCGGTGGCGTAGTCGACGGCCACGATCCACGTCTCGCGCTCCGGCCAGCCGCCGGGGCCGAGCCCTTCCACCATCGAGGCCAGCGGGCGCAGGCTGCCCCGCCCGCGCGGCAGCAGCGCGGTGGCCGCGGTGATCCGCGGGTAGTGCCGGGGGTGGCGGGCCACCCTGGCCAGCAGCCTTGGGCTGCCCAGGCCGAGCATCGGCAACGGCGGCAGCGCTCCGCCGGCGTCCTCGTCGTAGTTCCAGTCGATCGCCACGTCACCGGGTTTGGACCGGCCGTACTGGTGGCGCAGCAGCACGTCGACCGGTACGCCGCTGCCCAGGACCGCGGCCATGATCGAACCGGCGGACGTGCCCATGATGACGTCCATCTCGCGGACGTCCAGTCCGAGGTTCTGCTCCAGCGCGTGCAGTGCGCCCACGGTCCAGGTGAACCCCAGCACCCCGCCGGCGCCGAGCACCAGAGCCCGTCTCACGCGATTCCCCCGTCCGGCCCGGTCATGTCGTCTCGACCAGCCCGGCCAGACTTTCCTCGATCAGGGCCGCCAGCACATCGACGTCGCCCATGGCGTCCCGGTCGGCGTTCAGCCCGTAGAACACCCCGCCGTTGTAGGAGGTGAGCCCGATCGAGACCGCCTGCCCCTTGGCCAGCGGCACCACCGGGAACATCTCCAGCAGCTTCGCGCCGCCGGCGTAGAGCGGGAACTGCGGCCCGGGCACGTTCGTGACGACCACGTTGAACAGCCGCCGGCTGAACCCGCTGGCCACCCGCGCGCCCAGGGCGTGCAGCGTCGGCGGCGCGAACCCGGACAGCGTGATCAGCGCGTCGGCGCCGACGGACTGGCCGGACTCCTTGTGCGCGTTCATCGAGTAGCTGACCTGCGAAAGGACCACCTTAGGGTTGGCCTCGCCGACGGGAAGGTCGACCAGGAACGAGGACACCCGGTTGCCCAGCGACCCCTGCTCGGTCCCGGTCCGCACCGACAGCGGGACCATCGCCCGCACCGTGGTCGTGGCGTTGACCGGCTCGCCGCGGGAGAGCAGCCAGTTGCGCAACGCCATGCTCACCGTGGCCAGGACCACGTCGTTGACCGTGCCCCCGTGCGCCTTGCGCACCCGCTTGTAGTCGTCCAGTGACGTCTGGGCGGTCCCGAGGCGGCGTTGCTCGCCGATCCGCGCGTTCAGGGGGCTGTCCGGCGCCGGCCGGGTCGCGATCCGGGCCGCCGCGGCCAGCCCGCCGATCGCTCCGGCGACCCGCGACGTGGTCGCCCGCACGTCGGCGACTCCCGACCGGACGGTGTCCAGCACCGCCGAGGGCCGCCGGATGTAGTCGCCGACCGCGCCCGCGACCAGTTCGACCGGGCCCGGCTCCGGCGCCGGCATCCACAGGTCCTCGCCGGTCTCGCGCGGGACCGGCGTCAGGTCCAGCAGCACCTGGCCGAGGTCGACCGCGCTGCGCCCGTCGACCATCGCATGATGGGTCTTGGTGATCAGCGCGATCCGGCCACCGGACAGCCCCTCCACGAGGTAGATCTCCCACAGCGGGCGGGCCCGGTCCAGTCGGCGCGACATCAGCCGCCCGGTCAGCTCGCGCAGTTGCGCGTCGTTGCCCGGCCGCGGCAGGGCGGAGCGGCGGACGTGGTAGGTGACGTCGAAGTCGCCGTCGTCGACCCAGACCGGGTTGGCCAGACCCACGGGAACGCCCTTGATCTTCTGCCGGTACCGCGGGACCAGCCCGATCCGCGATTCGATCAGCGCGACAAGGCTGTCGTAGTCGAACCCGGTCTTCGGCGGCTGGAACGTGACCAGCCCACCGACGTGCATGGGCGTGGTCGGTTCCTCGAGGTACAGGAAGGACACGTCCAGCGCACTCAGACGATCGGGCATCTAGCCATCGTGACACGCCCGGCGCCAGGTCATCGGAACGGTCTGGCGAAGATCGCCTCCAGTTCCTCGATCGTGGTCGGTACGTCGACGTGGTGTACGCCAAGCAGCCCGGCCGTCACCGCCGCCCGCACGTTCGGCCGCAGGTCGTCGACGAACACGCACTCCGGGGGCGGGACCCCGAGCCGCTCGGTGGCGAGGGCGTAGATCTCCGGGTCGGGTTTGCGCATCCCGACCTCTCCGGAGATGACCACCGCGTCGAACAGCTCCGCCCAGCCCTCCCGCGGGTAGTCGAAACCCCACGAGTTCGACAGCAACCCGGTCCGCAGGCCGTACCCGCGGGCCCGGCGTACGACGTCGAGCATCGCCGGCTCCGCGGTG